>JAJTGU010000145.1 GCA_021297985.1 Rubrivivax sp. | reverse complement strand
CCCAGCACAGTGCCCTGACTGGACAGGGCTTCTGCAACGGCCATCATCAGCACCACGTAGAGCCAGCCGATCGCCACGATGTACATGCCAAGCTCCGGAGTATAATTTCACATATTGAAATTTGATTCCGGCACATGGCTTGATGCACGTCATGGCCGGGTCAGCAGAAGTTCGAACAATGGCGTCGACTCGGCAACACCGGAACGCTCCGGATCGTGTCCGAGTCCACAGCATAGAGCCAGGAGAATCGACCTTGAGCGCCCCGAGAAAAGCCTCGCCCCGGTCAGCGGCCCGCAAGAAGCCTTTGGCCGCCCCCGCAGCCCCGCCATCGGGACCGGCCTCAGCCCCAGCCGTCGACAGTGCCCAGGCCCTGGGCCATGCGATGGTCGAGGGCTTCAAGGCGATGACCGCGCTGAGCGTGCCGCCGGGCGCCCTGGCCGACCTGCAGGGCGAGTACCTGAAGAACGCCACCTCGCTCTGGAACGAGTCGCTCGCGCGCTGGCAGTCGCCGACCCCTGAGGCGGCGCCGGCCAAGGCCATTTCCGACCGGCGCTTCGCGGCCAGCGAATGGGCCGGGAACCCGGCCTCGGCCTTCACGGCGCAGATGTACCTGCTGAACGCGCGCACGCTGCTGGCTCTGGCCGACAGCGTGCAGGGCGATGCCAAGACGCGCCAGCGGCTGCGCTTCGCGGTCCAGCAGTGGGTCGACGCCGCCAGCCCGAGCAACGTCCTGGCGCTCAACCCCGAGGCCCTCCATCGCGCCGTCGAAACCCAGGGCCAGAGCCTGGCCACCGGCATGCAGCAACTGGTGGCGGATCTTCAGAAGGGCCATGTCTCCCAGACCGACGAGTCGGTGTTCGAGGTGGGGCGCAACGTCGCCACCTCGACCGGCAGCGTGGTCTTCGAGAACGAGCTCTTCCAGCTGATCGAATACAAGCCGCTGACGGCCAAGGTCCACGAGCGGCCGATGCTGTTCGTGCCGCCTTGCATCAACAAGTACTACATCCTGGACCTTCAGCCCGAGAACTCGCTGATCCGCTGGACCGTCGAGCAGGGCCACCGCACCTTCGTGGTGAGCTGGCGCAACCCCGACGACTCGCTGGTGGACAAGACCTGGGACGACTACATCGAGCAAGGCCCGATCACGGCGATCCGCACGGTGCAGGCGATCAGCGGCGCCAGGACGATCAACACCCTGGGCTTCTGCGTTGGCGGCACCATCCTGGCCACGGCGCTGGCGGTGCTGGCTGCGCGTGGTGAACAGCCGGCCGAAAGCGTGACGCTGCTGACGACGCTGCTGGACTTCGCCGACACCGGCATCCTCGACATCTTCGTCGACGAGCCTTCGGTCCAGCTGCGCGAGATGACCATCGGAGCGCAGGCGCCGAACGGTCCCGGCCTGCTGAAGGGCAAGGAGCTGGCGACGACCTTCAGCTTCCTGCGCCCGAACGACCTGGTCTGGAACTACGTCGTCGGCAACTACCTCAAGGGCGAGGCGCCGCCTCCGTTCGACCTGCTGTACTGGAACGGCGACTCGACCAACCTGCCGGGCCCGATGTACTGCTGGTACCTGCGCCACCTGTACCTGCAGAACGAGCTGAAGAAGCCCGGCGTGCTGACGGTCTGCGGCGAGCGCATCGATCTCGGCGCCATCGCCGCACCGGTCTTCGTTTACGCCTCGCGTGAGGATCACATCGTGCCCTGGCCGGCGGCCTACGCGTCGTTGCCGCTGCTGAAGGGCCCGCGCCGCTTCGTGCTCGGCGCCAGCGGCCACATCGCCGGGGTCATCAACCCGCCGGCCAAGGGCAAGCGCAGCTACTGGACCACCGCCGGAGCGGCCGATTCCTTCCCGGCCGACGCCGAGGCCTGGTTGGCCAAGGCCACCGAACACCCCGGCAGCTGGTGGACCGAATGGGGCGATTGGCTCAAGGGCCATGCGGGCAAGCTGGGCAACGCGCCCAAGGCACCGGGCGACAGTCGCCACAAGGTCATCGAGCCGGCGCCCGGCCGATACGTCAAGGCCAAGGCCTGAGGCCAAGCACCGTTTCCTTCACTCTCTTCGCGAACCCACCGGAGCACTCCATGAGCGACATCGTCATCGTTTCCGCGGCCCGTACCGCGGTCGGCAAGTTCGGCGGCACGCTGGCCAGGACATCGGCCACCGAACTCGGCTCCATCGTCATCCGCGAGGCCCTGGCCCGCGCCGGTGTCGACCCGGCGCAGGTCGGCGAGGTCATCATGGGCCAGGTGCTGGCCGCCGGCTCGGGCCAGAACCCGGCCCGACAGGCGCTGATGGGCTCGGGCATCCCGAAGGACGTGCCGGCGCTGACCATCAACGCCGTCTGCGGCTCGGGCCTGAAGGCGGTGATGCTGGCGGCCCAGGCCGTGGCCACGGGCGACAGCGAGATCGTCGTCGCCGGTGGGCAGGAGAACATGAGCGCCAGTCCGCACGTCGTGATGGGCTCGCGCGATGGCCAGCGCATGGGCGACTGGAAGATGATCGACTCGATGATCGTCGACGGCCTCTGGGACGTCTACAACAAGTACCACATGGGCATCACGGCCGAAAACGTCGCCCGGCTGCACGGCATCACGCGCGAGATGCAGGACGAACTGGCGCTGGCCAGCCAGCTCAAGGCCGCTGCGGCGCAGGAGGCCGGGCGCTTCAAGGACGAGATCGTGAGCGTCTCCATCGCGCAGAAGAAGGGCGACCCCATCGTCTTCGCCGCCGACGAATTCATCAACAAGAAGACCAGTGCCGAGGCCCTGGGCGGCCTGCGCCCGGCCTTCGACAAGGCCGGCAGCGTGACCGCCGGCAATGCCAGCGGCATCAACGACGGTGCGGCCGCGGTGGTGGTGATGAGCGCTGCCAAGGCCGCAGCGCTGGGCCTCACGCCGCTGGCCCGCATCGCCGGCTATGCCACCAGCGGCCTGGACCCGGCGACCATGGGCCTGGGCCCGGTGCCGGCGTCGAAGAAGGCACTGGCCCGTGCCGGCTGGAACGTCGGCGATGTCGATCTGTTCGAGCTCAACGAAGCCTTTGCCGCCCAGGCCTGCGCGGTGAACAAGCTGCTTGAGGCCGACCCGGCCAAGGTCAACGTCAACGGTGGCGCGATCGCCATCGGCCATCCCATCGGCGCCAGCGGCTGCCGCATCCTGGTGACGCTGCTGCACGAGATGCAGCGCCGCGGTGCCCGGCGCGGGCTGGCGGCGCTGTGCATCGGCGGCGGCATGGGCGTGTCGCTCGCCGTCGAGCGCTGAGAATCGCGACGAGATCCCCATTTCCCTTTCAACCAGAACCCACAAGGAGCGAGACACATCATGGCAACACAGAAAGTCGCATACGTCACCGGCGGCATGGGCGGCATCGGCACCGCGATCTGCCAGCGCCTGGCCAAGGAAGGCTTCAAGGTCATCGCCGGCTGCGGCCCGAGCCGTGACCACGTCAAGTGGATCGGCGAGCAGAAGGCGCTGGGCTACGAGTTCTTCGCCTCGGTGGGCAATGTCGCCGACTGGGACAGCACCGTCGAGGCCTTCACCAAGGCCACCGGCGAGCACGGCGCGATCGACGTGCTGGTCAACAACGCCGGCATCACGCGCGACCGCATGTTCCTGAAGATGAGCCCCGACGACTGGAAGGCCGTCATCGACACCAACCTCAACAGCATGTTCAACGTCACCAAGCAGGTGGTGCCGGGCATGGTCGAAAAGGGCTGGGGCCGCATCATCCAGATCAGCTCGGTCAACGGCGAGAAGGGCCAGGCCGGCCAGACCAACTACTCGGCCGCCAAGGCCGGCATGCACGGCTTCACGATGGCGCTGGCGCAGGAAGTCGCCGCCAAGGGCGTGACCGTCAACACCGTCAGCCCGGGATACATCGGCACCGACATGGTCCGGGCGATCAAGCCCGAGATCCTCGAGAAGATCGTCGCCACGATCCCGGTCAAGCGGCTGGGCACGCCCGAAGAAATCGGCTCGGTCGTGGCCTGGCTGGCCGGTCCGGATTCGGGCTTCACCACCGGCGCGGACTTCAGCTGCAACGGCGGCCTGCACATGGGTTGACGATGCGCGCCCAGGGCGCGGGGCTTGACGGGTGGGTGTGAATGACTGTATAAAAAAACAGTCTTTTCACACCCGCTCTTTCATGCCCGCACCCGGGAGGCGCCATGGATCGAATGTTTCGCGACGGCGGAGCCGAGTCGCTGCCGGCCGAGCCTGCCCGGCCGCCGCGGCTGCTGGATCTGCTGCGCCAGCAGGTGCGCTTCCTGCACTACAGCCTGTCCACCGAGCGGGCCTACGTGCACTGGGTGCGCAGCTTCATCCGCTACCACGGCCTGCGCCATCCGGCCGAGATGAGCGGCCCCGAGATCGAGGCCTACCTCGGCTTCCTGGCCAGTGAGCAGGGCGTCGCGCCGGCGACGCACCGCCAGGCGCTGTCGGCATTGCTGTTCCTGTACCAGAAGGTGCTGCGCATGCAGCTGCCCTGGATGGACGAGATCGGCCGCCCGCAGCCGCGTCGGCGGCTGCCGGTGGTGCTGTCGCAGGCCGAGGTGGCGGCGGTGCTGGCGGGCTTGCAGCGCCAGGAAAAGGCCGCCGCGGCCAAGGCCCTCGGGGCTGGCGGTGGCGCCGCGCTCTGGCCGCCGCTGGGCCTGCTCGGCCGGCTGTACTACGGCACCGGCATGCGCCTGATCGAAGGCCTGCGGCTGCGCGTGAAGGACATCGACTTCGAACGCCGCGCGATCATCGTTCGCGAGGGCAAAGGCGGCAAGGACCGTGTCGTGATGCTGCCGGCGGCGCTTGAGGCCCCACTGCGCGCGCAGCTCGCCCGCGCCCATGCCGTCTGGGCCGCCGACCGCGAGGCCGGTGTTCCCGGCGTGCAGTTGCCGCACGCGCTGGCGCGCAAATACCCCCGCGCCGGGGAGTCCTGGGCCTGGTTCTGGGTCTTCCCGCAGGGCAACCTGTCGCGCGATCCGCAGGCCTGGCCCCAGGGGCAGACGCGGCGCAATGCCGCCGCCGCCGACGCGCCGCCGCTGCGTCGCCATCACCTGTTCGAGCAGACCTTCCAGCGCGCCCTCAAGGACGCCGTGCAGGCCGCCGGCATTGCCCAGATGGCCTCGGTGCACACGCTGCGCCATTCGTTCGCGACCCACCTGCTGCTGGCCGGCTACGACATCCGCACCGTGCAGGAGCTGCTCGGCCACGCCGACGTGAGCACGACCATGATCTACACCCACGTGCTCAAGCTCGGTGGCGGTGCGGTGCGCAGCCCGCTGGATAACCTGGGCCCGGTCGTGACGCTGGCGCCCGGTGACTTCCTGACCGCCGGAGCCCTCGCCCCGGAGCTGGGCACCAATCTGGTGGACATCCGCCACCCTGCTGCACCCGCCCGCCACCCGGCCCACCCGCAGCGCACGGACCGTGGACACGGCGTGCGCGAACACGATGCCGGCGACTTTGCCGTCGGCCCGAATGCATCCACATGGCCAGCGCCACCGTTCCGGCCGGCTCCACCGCCCGCCCAGGCCCGCGGTCGCGAGATCCCGATCTTCCGGCTTACGCCGAACTGCACTGCCGCAGCAGCTTCAGCTTCCTGAGCGCCGCCTCGCAGCCGGCCGAGCTGGTGGCGCGTGCGCAGGCGCTGCGCTACAGCGCGCTGGCCGTCACCGACGAGTGCTCGCTGGCTGGCGTGGTGCGTGCGCACGAGGCCGCCCAGGCGGCGCGGCTGCCGCTCATCGTCGGCGCCGAGATGCCGCTGGCCTGGGGCGATGCGCCGGCGGCTGGCGATGCCGCCGCCGCGCCGCGCAACGGGCCGCGGCTGGTGGTGCTGGCGCAGTCGCGCCGCGGCTACGGCAACCTCGTGCAGTGGATCACCGTCGCGCGTCGCCGGTCGCCCAAGGGCCAGTACTGCGCCGTCACGGGTGACGCCGAAGGCCGGGTGCCGACGGCGCCTCAGCTGGCCGGCCTGCCGGGCTGCCTTGCGCTGCTGTTGCCGCTGGACGCCAGCGGGGGCGGCGGCGCGCCGGTGGCGCAAGACGATCTGCTGGCGCAGGCGCTGTGGCTGCGCACCTGGTTCGGCGCCGAGCGCTGCGCGCTGGCGCTGCCGCGACTGCTGGCGGCACACGACACGCGCATCGTCGAGACGGTGACGCAGGTCGCGGCGCTGACCGGGCTGCGCATCGCCGCGGTCGGCAGCGTCGTGATGCACCGGCGATCGCGCAAGGCGCTGCACGACACGATGGTCGCGACCCGCCTGGGCTGCACCGTCGCCCAGGCCGGTGCCGCACTGCACCCGAATGCCGAGGCCCACCTGCGCCCGCTGTCGCGGCTGGCGGCGCTGTACCGGCCGCAGTGGCTGGCCACCAGCGTGGAGATCGCCGCGAGCTGCGCGTTTTCGCTCGCCGAGCTGCGCTACGAGTACCCGCGCGAGATCGTGCCCGACGGCCACACGCCGACGAGCTGGCTGCGCCGGCTGGTCGACGAGGGGGTCGTGCGCCGCTATGGCCCGCCGTTCTCTGACAAGGCCGGCACATCGGGCACACCCGACAGCGCGCCGCCGTCCGTGCGTGCCGCGCTCGAACACGAGCTGGCGCTGATCGCCGAGCTGCGCTATGAGCCTTACTTCCTGACCGTGGCCGACCTGGTGCAGTGGGCCCGGGCGCAAGGCATCCTGTGCCAGGGGCGTGGCAGCGCGGCCAACTCCGCCGTCTGCTACTGCCTGGGCGTCACCGAGGTCGACCCGGCGCGCATGAGCCTGTTGTTCGAGCGCTTCATCAGCCGCGAGCGCAACGAGCCGCCGGACATCGACATCGACTTCGAACACCAGCGCCGTGAAGAGGTGATCCAGTACGTCTACCGCAAGTACGGACGCCACCGGGCAGCGCTCACCGCCGTCGTCATCAGCTACCGCGGCCGCTCGGCGCTGCGCGATGTCGGGCGTGCGCTCGGGTTCGATGCCGACCGCATCGCCGCCGCCGCCAAGGCCATCCAGTGGTGGCACGGCCAGCCCGATGCGAGCACCTTGCGCGAGCAGGGCTTCGACCCCGAAGCGCCGCTGGTCAGGCTCTGGCTCGAGCTGGCGACGACGCTGATCGGCTTCCCGCGGCACCTGTCGCAGCACCCGGGCGGCTTTGTCATCGCGCGCGACGACCTCGGCGGTCTCGTGCCGGTCGAAAACGCGGCGATGGAGGGCCGCAGCACGATCGAGTGGGACAAGGACGACCTGGACGTGCTCGGCCTGATCAAGGTCGACCTGCTTGCGCTGGGCATGCTGTCGGCGATCCGGCGCGCGCTGGGCTTCGTCGCGCAGAAGCTCGGCCGGCCCGAGTTCCGCATGCAGGACGTGCCGGCCGAGGACCCGGCGGTCTACGCGATGCTGTCGCGCGGCGACAGTGTCGGCACCTTCCAGGTCGAGAGCCGGGCCCAGATGAGCATGCTGCCGCGGCTGAAGCCGCAGCGCTTCTACGACCTGGTGATCGAGGTCGCGATCGTCCGTCCGGGGCCGATCCAGGGTGGCATGGTCCACCCGTATCTGCGCCGACGCAGCGGCCAGGAGCCGGTGGAGTTCCCGAGCGCGGAGGTGCGCCAGGCGCTGGAGCGCACGCTCGGCGTGCCGATCTTCCAGGAGCAGGTGATGCAGCTTGCCATCCTGGCCGCCGACTTCACGCCCGGCGAGGCCGACCGCCTGCGCCGTGCGATGGCGGCCTGGAAGCGCCGCGGCGGCCTCGGCCCGTTCCACGAGCGCCTGGTCGGCCGCATGGTCGAAAAAGGCTACACCCGCGACTACGCCGAGGCCATCTTCCGCCAGATCGAAGGCTTCGGCGAATACGGCTTCCCCGAGAGCCACGCCGCGAGCTTTGCCCTGCTGGTCTACGTCAGCGCCTGGCTCAAGTGCCACCATCCGGACGCGTTCCTTGCCGCGCTGCTGAACAGCCAGCCGATGGGCTTCTATGCCCCGGCGCAACTGGTGCGCGACGCGCGCGAGCACGGCGTGCAGGTGCTGCCGGTGGACGTGCTGAAGAGCGAGTGGGACACCGTGCTTCAGCCGGCCCGCTTCCCCTGTCTTCCTCCCTCTCCCCGCCCACGGGGAGAGGGCAGCGGTGAGGGGCTGCCCCCCCCACCACCACGGCAATGGCCCGTCCGCCTCGGCCTGTCGCGCATCAGCGGCCTGCGCGAGGACGCCGCCCAGCGCATCGTGGTCTCACGTGGCGATCAGGGCGGCCGCTGGGCCGACGTCGAAGACCTCGCCCGCCGCGCCGCGCTCGACGCCCACAGCCTGGGCCTGCTGGCGCGTGCCGATGCCTTGCAGGGCCTGGCTGGCCACCGCCACGAGGCGGCCTGGGCGGTGGCCGGCGTGGACACCCGCGCCCGCGCGCTGCTGGCCCAGACGCGCACGCACGAGACCGCGCCCGAGCCCGCCGCGTTGCCCGCACCCGACATCGCCACCACCGTGCTGGCCGACTACCACGCCACCGGGCTGTCGTTGAACCGGCACCCGCTGGCCCTGCTTCGGCGCGAGCTCGCGGCCTGCCGGGTGCAGCCGGCGGCGGTGCTGAACACCTACCCCCATGGCCGGCTGGCACGCGCCAGCGGCCTGGTCACGCACCGCCAGCGGCCCGAAACCGCCAAGGGCGTGGTCTTCGTGACGCTGGAGGACGACACCGGCAGCGTCAACGTCATCGTCTGGCCGGCCGTCGCCGAGGCCCAGCGCAAGCCGCTGATCGGGGCCACCCTGCTCACCGTCTACGGCATCTGGCAGCGCGAGGGCGAGATCCGCCACCTGATCGCCAAGACCCTGATCGACCACACCCCGCTGCTGCAGGGCCTGGCCACGCGCAGCCGGGACTTCCGCTGACCTTCCGCTGACCTTCCGCTGACCTTCCGCTGACCGCTGGCGAACCGGGCTCGCCACTCAGCCGGCAGAACTGACCATCCGGCGCCCATGCCACGGGCGGCAAGGTGTCGCTGGCTAGCATGGTCTGCATGAAACCCATCGCGTACCCGATTGCACTGCTGCTGGCCATCGCCTGCGCCACCACAGCGCACGCCCAGCGCTTTGTGCCGACACCCGGCCCCGAGATCCTGGCCGGCGACACCTTCGGCCTGGCCCTCGAAGGCCTGCCACCCGGACGCGAGGTGACCCTCGAGGCCCGCCGCACCGTCGGCGACGGCATCGGCAGCACCCGGCTCTTCCGCAGCCAGGTGCGTCTTGCCACCGGTGGCGACGGCCGCATCGACCTTGCGACCCAGGCACCGCTGCCGGGCGGCAGTTACGGCGGGGCCGATGTCCAGGGCCTGCTCTGGTCCATGACGCCCGCACCCGGCGGCACTGCCGACCCGGCCCTGGCCCCGGGCGAGGTGGCGCTCGAAGCCCGCGACGGCGAGACGGTCCTCGCCCGCGCGACGCTGAAGATCCGCAGCCACGACCCGGGCGTGCTCAGCCGCCCGGCGGGCGATGCCTTCCCCGGGGCCGTGTTTGCCAGCCTGCCCGGGCTGACGCGGCGTCCGGCGCTGATCCTGCTGGGTGGCAGCGAGGGTGGCTCGCGCATCGCCCGCGACGCACCGGTGTATGCCTCGCGCGGGTTTGCGGTGCTGGCGCTGCCGTATTACTCGCCGCCGGCCTGGGGACCGACAGGTCCGCAGGCGCCGGAGCTGCCGAAGCTGCCCGGGAACTTCGTCGACATCCCGGTCGACCGCCTGGAACTCGCCCGCGAGTGGCTGGCCGCGCAGCCCGAGGTCGATGCCCGCCGCATCGGCGTCGTCGGCACCAGCAAGGGGGCGGAGTTCGCGCTGCTCGCCGCCGTGCGAATGCCCTGGATCCGCGCCGTGGTCGCCCTCGTGCCCAGCGACGTCGTCTGGGAGGGGTGGGGCATGGGCGTCGCCGCTGGCACGCGCAGCAGCTTCTCCTGGAAAGGACAGCCCTTGCCCTTCGTGCCTTACCAGGGCATGCAGCAGGAATTCGCCGGTCTTGCCACTGGGGCCGAGTTCAAGCTCCGGCGCCCGCAGGACGCGGGCCGCGCCGCCCACCCGCAGCGGGTGGCGGCGGCGCGGATCCCGGTCGAGGACATCGCCGCGCCGGTGTTCGTGGCCGGTGCCGACGACGACCAGGTCTGGGACAGCGGCGGCATGGCGCGCAACATCGCCGCGTCGCGGGCCGGCGCCGGGCGCGAGACAACCAGCCTGGTCTACCCGAACGCCGGGCATGCGCTGGGCGGCAGCGGCATGGCGCCCACGACGCAGTACAACGCCGGGCCGTCCAAGATCGGCGGTACACCCGAGGCCACGGCCCGGGCCCAGGCCGAGGTCTGGAAACGCCAGTTCGAGTTTCTGCGCCGCGTGCTGGCGCCGGTGCCCTGAAAGCCACCCGGACTGGGCGCCGGTGGCCAGCGCTTTGCACCTCTCGAATCGCCGTTCGTCTCATCGCCGGCGGGCGAGCGTGTTCATCTGCCAGCATCCCGTCCCACAGACCGCGCGCGTAACGCCCGCAGTGGCCGCTCCTGGAGAAACCTTTGCCTCTCGTTCCATCGCCAACGCCCCGCACCCTCGCGGCCTGCCTGCTTCTGGCCACCAGCCCTGCCTGGGTGGCAGCCCAGGGCGCTCCGGACCAGGGCGACGCCGCACCCGCTGCTCAACCGGGCGCTGCACAGCGAATCGAAGTGGTCGGCCGCCAAGGCGCCAGCGATCTGCGGCGCGCCGCCAGTGTCGCCAAGCAGGTCTACGGCCGCGAGGAGCTCGACAAGTTCGGCGACACCAACGTGCTGGACGTGATGCGCCGTCTGCCGGGCGTCAGCGTCGCCGGTGGCGGGGCGCGCATGCGGGGCCTGGGCGCCGGGTTCACGCAGATCCTCATCAACGGTGACCGCGCGCCGCCGGGGTTCCAGCTCGACCAGCTGGCCCCGAACCAGGTGGAACGCATCGAAGTGCTGCGCGCACCCACCGCCGACACCAGCGCACAGGCGGTGGCCGGCACGATCAACATCATCCTGAAGGATGCGCCCCGGCGCTCCGAGCGGCAGCTTCGCGTCGGCTTCAGCGACGGGCTGGACCGGCCGAAGGCCAACGTCAACGCCACCTTCAGCGACGCCAAGGCGCCGTGGGCCTTCACGGTCCCGCTGTCGGTCTTCGAATGGCAGCGCGAGAGCCGCAACACGCTGGAGCGCCGCGCGCCCGGCACCGACGGGCAGCCGGCCTTGGCCGTGCAGCAGGGCCTTCAAGAGAACTGGGGCTGGGGCTTCAACGTCGGCCCACGCCTGAACTGGAAGTTCAGCGACGAAGAGAACCTGTCGATCTCGAGCTTCCTGCAGAAGGGTTGGTGGAACAACCGCAACGACTTTGCCAACACCACCGTCACCGGATTGCCGGTGCTGGACGACAACAGCCGCGCCGACGGCACGTGGCAGAACCTGCGCGGCAACGCGGTGTGGAACTACCGCTTCGCCAACGATCAGCGCATCGAGTTGCGGGCTGGCGTCCAGCAGTCGCGTGGCACGTTCGACTCGCGCAACCTGCGCCTGGGCGTGGAGCAGCTGCGCACCGTGGGCGGCAGCCAGGACGAGGGCGTGACGCAGGCCGGCAAGTACAGCCGCCTGCTGGGAGAGGCGCACAGCCTCACGGCGGGCTGGGACCTCGAGATCACGAACCGTGACGAGCGCCGCACGACCACCCGCAACGGCGCGCTGCTGTCGCCCGAATTCGACGGCCAGCCCTTCGACGCCCGGGTGCAGCGGCGTGCGTTCTACGTCCAAGACGAGTGGGAAATCTCGCCACAGTTGCAGACCGTGATCGGGCTGCGGCACGAGCGCATCGAGACCGAGAGCAAGGGCGCCGCAACCACCGTGCGCAACACCAGCAGCGTGCTGTCGCCGCTGTGGCACCTGACCTGGCGGCTCGACCCCAAGGGCCGCGACATCGTGCGCGCCAGCGTGGCCCGAACCTACCGCGCGCCCAACGTCGGCACGCTGCTGGCCCGGCCTGCGATCAACGCGCTGTACCTCGACACCTCGCTCAGCAACACCGAACTGGCGCCCGACCGCATCGGCAACCCGGCCTTGCGTCCCGAACTCTCGACGGGCCTGGACATCGCCTTCGAGAAGTACATGGCCGCGGGGGGAATCTGGAGCGTGGGCGTGTTCCACCGCAAGATCACCGACCTCACGCGAACGGTGACCTTGCTCCAGAACGTGTCCTGGGCGACGGCGCCGCGGTGGGTCGCGCAGCCGCGCAACTTTTCGTCGGCGACCACCCGCGGCCTGGAGTTCGAGATCAAGGGCCGTGCCAGCGAGCTGATGCCCAAGCTGCTGGCCGGCATGAAGAACACGAATCTGCGCGCGTCGCTGAACTTCTACCGTTCGAGCGTCGAGGCGCTGCCGGGGCCCGACAATCGGCTCGACGGGCAGCAGCCCTGGACGAGCACGCTGGGTTTTGACCACCGCGTCAACGGCACGCCACTGAACTTCGGCGGTAGCTTGACGATCAACCCGGCGTACGACACGCGGTTGCTGCTCGACCAGGTGCAGCAGCGATCCAGCACCAAGTCTCTGGATCTCTTCGCGCAGTGGGTCTTCAAGCCTGGCCTGTCGATGCGCGTCGCGGCCAACGCCGGATCGCAGCCCTTCGGGCCGACCAACAGCGTCATTCGCACGGTGTTTGCCGGCGGCGACTACACGCAGAACGACCGCTACGCCAAGCCGACCTACAGCGTCACGTTGGACATGCGCCTGTAGTCGGTGGGGGCTGTCCGCGCGGCGCCTGGAGGGCGCCCGACAATCGGCCCGCCATGCTCCACTTCCTGCTCTCGCCCGCCAAGACGCTCGACTACGAAACCCCGGTGCCCGCCGCGGTGCTGAAGAAGGCCACCGACCCGGTGTTTGCCGACCGCGCCGCAGCGCTGATCGCGACGCTGCGACGCAAGTCGGTGGCCGAGGTGGCGGCGCTGATGGAGCTGTCGGATCCGCTGGCCGCACTCAATGTCGGTCGCTACGCGGCTTGGCAGCCGGAGGCCACGGCGCACAACAGCAAGCCGGCGGTCCTGGCGTTTGCCGGCGATGTCTACGAGGGCCTGCAGGCCGGCAGCCTGAAGGCGGCCGATCTCGCCTGGGCGCAGCGGCACGTCACCGTGCTGTCGGGCCTGTATGGCGCACTGCGTCCGCTCGACCGCCTGCAGCCCTACCGCCTGGAGATGGGCACGCGGCTCGCAACCCGCGGTGCCAAGGATCTGTACGCGTTCTGGGGCGACACGATTGCCGGCCACCTGGACGCCCAGCTCGCGGGCACACGCGGCGCGACCCTCGTCAACCTGGCGTCGCAGGAGTACTCGCGCGCCGCTTTGCGCCCGGCCTTGCAGACGCCCGTGGTGGACTGCGTGTTCGAGGAGTGGCGTGGCCCGGCCGGGGCGCAGAGGGCGCAGGTCGTGAGCTTCTTTGCCAAGCGGGCGCGTGGCCTGATGGCGCGGTTCGCGATCCAGCACCGGCTCACGCGAGTCGCGCAGCTGCGCGACTTCGCGGCCGAGGGATATGCCTGGGACGAAGCGGCGTCGTCGCCGCAGCGTCTGGTCTTCCGCCGCCGTGCCGATTCTGGTGACAATCCCGGCCCGTGAACACGAGCACTTCGACCACCCAAGGGTCGATCACGCAGGGCGTGACCGACGAGTTGCGGCGCTGGATCATCGACCAAGCCGAGGCCGGTTGCCGGCCGCAGGACGTGCTGGCCGCGATGCAGAAGAGCGGCTGGCACGAGGACGTGGCAATGGCCGCGATGGAAGAGACGCTGACCGCGCACCTCGCGCGTCGCCAGCGCGAAAAGGCGAGCCCTGCCGGCCCCGCCGAGACGACACCGGCATCCAGCGCCGTGCCCGCGCAGCAGCCGGTTCCGGTACCCGAGCCCGACCTGAAGGGCGGTGCCTCCTGGCTGGAGGTCGAGGGCCACCGTCTGAGCGTGGTGATGACGATGCGCCAGCCGCGGGTCATCGTCTTTGGCGGCCTGCTCAGCGACGCCGAATGCGACGGCCTGATCGAACAAGCCCGGCCGCGACTGGCGCGGTCCGAGACCGTGGACACGCGCACCGGCGACAGCGAGGTCAACGTCGCACGCACCAGCGACGGCATGTTCTTCGAGCGTGGCGAAAGCCCGTTGATCCAGCGCATCGAGCGCCGCATCTCGCTGCTGCTGGGCTGGCCGGTGCTGCATGGCGAGGGCCTGCAGATCCTGCACTACCGCCCGGGTGCCGAATACAAGCCGCATCACGACTACTTCGATCCTGCCCATTCGGGCACGCCGCGCATCCTGCAGCGCGGCGGCCAGCGCGTCGGCACCCTGGTGATGTACCTGAACACCCCCGAGGCCGGCGGCGCGACGACATTCCCCGACGTGGGCCTGGAGGTTGCGCCGGTGCGCGGCAATGCGGTGTTCTTCAGCTACGACCGCGCCCACCCCGACACCAGGACTCTGCACGGCGGTGCCCCCGTCGTCGCTGGCGAGAAGTGGGTCGCGACCAAGTGGCTGCGCGAGGGCGAATTCCACTGAGACTGCGCGTCCGGCGGGTGCTCCATGGGCCTGATTGACGGGACGTGTGTCGGGATGGCATTCGCGTCTTCCACCACGCTGCCGGGCCTCCCTTTCGCGACCCACGGTCTGCAGTCTGTCGGCTGGGACCGAGGGTTCGTCGGGTTGCCTGATCGACGCTGAGGGCACACGGCTACATTGCGCCGGCCCATGTGGAGGGGGTCGGTTTGAGCGCAAAGAAGAACAACGCGGACGGCGGCATTCGCCGCCTTTGGCAACGCCACACCCGGCTGCGCTGGCTGGTGCTCTTGCTGCTGGCTGGTGCGGCCTTTGCCGTCTGGCGTGCGTTCAACCCGCCCGCGCCACCGCCGCCGCCCCCCACGGGCAAGGTCGAGCTGGCCGACATCACCCAGCTGGTGCAGGCGGCGGGCGTGCTGCAGGCCAGGACCCGGGTCGACGTGGGCGCGCAGGTCAGCGGTCAGATCCAGACCCTGCACGTGCAGCTGGGCCAGCAGGTCAGGAAGGGCGAGCTTCTGGTCAGCCTGGACCCCGAGCTCGCGCGCAACGACGTGGCGCGCGCCGAGGCCGCGTTGCTGCAGCAGAAGGCGCTGATCGAGTCCCGCCAGGTCGACCTGGACACCGCGCGGCGCGAACGCGAGCGCCAGCGCCGGCTGCTGGCCGGCGATGCCACCGCGGCGCTGGAGGCCGAACGCGCAGAAAGCGAGTTCGCGAAGCTCGAGGCCGAGCTTCGCGGCCAGGGTGCCGTGCTCAGCCGCTTGCAGGCCGACCTGGCCCAGACCCAGCTGCGCCTGGGCTACACCCGCATCACCGCCCCGATGGACGGCACGGTCGTCAGCCTGCCGGTGCAGGTGGGGCAGACCGTGATTGCGGTCCAGATCACGCCGGTCATGCTGACGCTGGCCGACCTGGACACCATCACCGTCCGCACCAAGATCCCCGAGGCCGACATCCAGAGCGTCCAGGTGGGCCAGGTCGCCCGCTTCTCCACGCTGGCCGGCGAAGGCCAGCGCCATGAAGGCCAGCTGCGCGTCATCCAGCCCGTTCCCGAGCGGGTCGGCAATGCGGTCTTCTACAACGCGCTGTTCGAGGTCGACAACCGCGCCCGCAAGCTCTATTCGGACATGACGGTGCAGGTCGACGTCGAAACCGGCAGCGTCAAGCAGACCCTGGCCATGCCGATGGTGGCCCTGGGCGAGCGTGGCAAGGACGGCCGCTTTCGCGTGACCGTGCTCGACAAGGACGGCCGGCAGTCGGCGCGCTTTGTTCGCACCGGGCTGCAGGACGGCGCCCGCGTGCAGGTGCTCGACGGCGTGAAGGCCGGCGAGGCCGTCCTGACCGCACCCCCGACGGCCGCCGAGGCGGCTGCTGCGGACGCCGCCGCGTCTGCGGCATCAGCGGCATCAGCGGCATCAGCGGCCAAGTCTTCGAAGGTTGCCGCCAGCGGCGGGACGTGATGGCGCTGATCGAGCTGCGCGGCGTCAGCCGCCGCTACACGCTGGGCGACATCGAGGTCCGGGCGCTGGACGGCATCACGCTGGCCATCGAGGCCGGCGAGTATGTGGCCATCATGGGCCAGTCGGGTTCCGGCAAGAGCACACTGATGAACGTGCTGGGATGCCTGGACAACCCCACCGAGGGCCAGTTCCTGATCGACGGGCACGACGCCGGACAGCTCGGCCCGGATGAACTCGCAGCGTTGCGGCGCGAGCGGTTTGGCTTCATCTTCCAGCGCTACCACCTGCTGCCCCACCTGGACGCCCGCGGCAACGCCGCGCTGCCGGCGGTGTATGCCGGTGTCGGCTCGGCGGCGCGCAGCGCGCGTGCGCAGGCCTTGCTCGAGCGCCTGGGCCTGGGCGAGCGGCTGCACCACAAGCCCAACGAGCTGTCGGGCGGGCAGCAGCAGCGCGTTTCGATCGCGCGGGCGTTGATGAACGGCGGCCAGATCATCCTGGCCGACGAGCCCACCGGCGCGCTCGATTCCACCAGCGGCGCCGAGATGCTGGCCCTGCTCGAGGAGCTGAACGCAGCCGGCCACACCATCATCCTGGTGACCCACGACCCCACCGTGGCGGCTCACGCCAGCCGGGTGATCGAGCTGCGGGATGGCCGGGTCGTCAAGGACGAGGGCACCCCTTCAGGCCACCCGGTGCTGGCCCTGCCCTCGGCGCCTGAAGCCCCTGCGGTGCAGAAGGGCGGCGGGCTGCGCCGCCTGCAGGTGCAGTGGCGCGAGGCGCTGGCCACGGCCTGGCTGTCCCTGCAGGGCAACCGGCTGCGCACCTTCTTGTCGATGCTGGGCATCAGCATCGGCATCGCCTCGGTGGTCAGCATCGTGGCGCTGACTGGCGCCGCGCGCAGCACCTTTGAAGGAGAGTTCCGCAGCACGATGAGCGGCAAGATCTGGATCTGGCGCGGCAACAGCAAGCTGCCACCCGGGGCGCAGCCGCCGTCGTTTCGCCTGATCGAGCTGGACGCATTGCGCCAGCTGCCCGGGGTGGCCAGCGTCCAGGGCGAACGCCAGATCCCGGCGCTGCTGCGCCACCGGACGCGTGACGCCAACCTCAACGTCCGCGGCGCCGATGCGGGCACGCTCATCGAGCGCAAGCTCAAGCTCGAGGCCGGTCGCTTCTTCAGCGCCTACGAACTGGCCGACGGTGCGCAGGTCCTGGTGCTGGACGAACAGTCGCGCCAGGCGTTGTTCAAGGACACCGAGTCGCCGATCGGCAAGACCGTGCTGCTCAGCAGCAGCGCTGTGGGCGACGGCGGCGGTGCCGAAGGCCGGCCCGGGGCCACCGCCGCGCCATCGGGCGCGTCGCTGCCCTTTGTCGTGATCGGCACCGTCAAGGCCGATTCGCAGCTCGGCTTCAACTTCGGGAACGGCAATGCCTACGTTCCCGAACGCACCTTCATCCAGCGCCTGGACTCCAGGCCGGCGGTCGATGCCTTCAGCGTGCAGATGGACTTCACGCTGCCGCCCGAGGAGGTGCTGCGCCACCTCACGCATCGCCTGGTGGCGCTTCGTGGCGCCGAGAACTTCTCCAACTGGAGTGGCGACAGCGAGTTCCGGAAGATGCAGGACTTCACCGCCGGCTTTGCGGCGCTGTTCGCGGGTGTGGGTGCGATCGCGCTGCTGGTCGGCGGGGTCGGCGTGATGAACATCATGCTGGTCTCGGTCAGCGAACGCACGCGCGAGATCGGCATCCGCATGGCCGTCGGCGCGCGACAGGGCGATGTGCGGCTGCAGTTCCTCATCGAGGCCGTGGTGCTGTGCTGCCTCGGTGGCCTGGTCGGCGTGGCCTTCAGCTGGCTGGGCGCCCAGGCGCTCAACGCGGTGCAGGACAAGCTGCTGGTCAGCGTCAGCTGGGCGGCTCTCGGCGTGGCCTTTGCGGTCAGCAGCGGGGTCGGGCTGGTCTTCGGCACCGTGCCCGCGCGGCGCGCGGCGGCGCTGAGTCCGGTGGATGCGCTGGCGCGCGAATGAGCACAGGAATGAGCACAGGAGCGATCATGAAAGCCCCCCACTGGGTCCGAACCGCGGCAAGGCTGGCGAGCCGGTCGGCCAGCGTTGCCGCCGTGGCCGCGTTCGGCGGCTGCGCGGTGACCGGCCCCGATGCTCCGGCCGCGCCGGAGGGGTCCCCCGCCCCCCAACGCTGGCAGTCCGAGCCCGACACCGGCCCGCTGGCCGACTGGGCGCTGCTGGCCGACCCCGAACTGCAAGCCCTGCTGCAACGCGCCGAAGCGGCCAACCGTGACCTTCGCCAGGCGGCCTTGCGCATCGAGCAGGCGCGCACCCAGGCGGCCTTGGGCGAGCTGCGGCTGACGCCCTCGGCCGGTGTCAATGTCGGCGCCAACCGACCGCTCGACCCGCCCGGCCCGCTGCCCTCGCGCACCACGCGCAGCCACGGCGCCAGCCTGGGCGTGGGCTACGAGCTCGACCTCTGGGGCCGCCTGGCCGCGCTGCGTGCCGGCGATGCGGCCCTGTTGCGCGCGGCCGAAACCGACCTGCGCGCGGCCCGCCTGTTGCTGCGCCAGCGCGTGGCCGACAGTTACTGGCAACTGGCCGCCGCGCGCGAGCAAGGCGCGCTGGCGCAGGCGCAGTTGCTTGTGAATCGCGAGCTTCTGGCCGCCACGCGGCTGCGCGTGCGCGAGGGCAAGCTGCTGCCCATCGAGGTCGACCGCAACGCGGCGACGGTGCAACAGGCCGAGGTGCGGCTGGCCGACCTGCAGGCCGATGCCGCCCAACAGCGGCTGCAGCTGGCCCTGCTGCTGGACGAAGCGCCGCCCGGCCCGCAGCTGGCGCAACCCCGGTTGCCGGGCGCGGACCCTGGCGAGCGGCCAGCGCCCTGGCGCATCGGCAGCAACCCCGCCACGGTGCTGGAACGCCGACCCGATGTGCAGCGCGCCCGCGCCCAGGTGGACGCGGCGCTGGCCCGCAGCCACGCCGCCCAGGCCCAGCGCTATCCGACCCTGAGCTTCAGTGCCAGCCTGGGCACGGGCGGCAGCGTCATGCGCGACTGGCTGAGCAACCCCGTGGCCACGCTGGCCGGCAATCTGGTCGTGCCGCTGATCGACTGGCGTCGGCTCGACCTGCAGCGCGACGCCGCGCGCACCGAATTGGAACTGGCCGCGCTGAACCTGCGCGAGACCGTGGCACGGGCGCTGGTGGAGATCGAGACCGCGCTGATCGACGGCCAGCGCCTGGAGCAGCAACTGGCGGCCAACGCCACCCGGCTGCGTGAAGCCCAGTCCGCTGAACGGCTGGCCGCGCTGCGCCTGGAGGTGGGCGCCATCGCCAGAGCCGACTTCCTGCAAGCCCGCAACGCACGGCTGGAGGCCGAGCAGGGCCGTCTTCAACTGCAACTGCGGGCCTGGCTCAACCGCGGCCAGCTGGTGCGGGCCCTGGCGCTGGCTTGACGCGCCGGCCCGAGCCGGGACTGAAGACTCAGCGCGAGTCCAGCGCCTGCATCAGGCCCGACAGCATGCTTTGCCGGCGCACCGTGGTGCGGACCTTGAACCGGCGTTCGAGCGACGCGCCAGAGAACTTGGACTCGTTCTGCGGCCGGCGGCAGCTCCAGTAGACGTCGCGGCCGTCGACCTCGAAGCGGTCGATCTCGGTGCCGAGTTCGGCCAGCGCTGCCGGCACGATGGCCGGCACCGGCTCGGCCAGCATCAGCACGTTGACCTCGGCCCGCATGTCGCAGCCCGGGGTCGCGAGCAGCGCCTCGCGCAGGGCCTGGGCACGGGCCGAGATGCGCCTCAGCTCGGGCATGCTGCGCAGGAACACGGTGCTGTCAAAGCCAAGCCGGGTGGCCAGGTCCTGCTGCAGCGTGCGCACCTGCAAGGCCGTGGGCACGCCTTCGGCCTCGAGGACGATGTTGCCGCTGTTGAGGTAGGACCAGGCCGTCATGTGGCCCATGTCCTTGAAATGGGCGATCAGGTCGTCCATGGCGATGTAGCGGCCAGTGACGTTGATGGCGCGCAGGAAGGCGACGTGTCGGGACATATCGTTGCGACCTTACACCAGCCGAGCACCGATTTCGGCGCCGGTTGACGAACTTGTCGACTTCAATGACGGCCCAGCCGCTGCAAGGCCGCCGAATCCAGCACCTGCACCGTCGGTCCCGGCGCGGCCAAGGCCCGCAGCAAGGCTCGGGCGACGGTGGCCGCCTCGATGGCCCGCCAGGCCAGCGGGATCAGGCCGTTCAGCGGGCCCAGCACGGCCAGTGCCAGCCGCTCGCCCGGCCGGGGCGCCTGCGCCAATGCGCTGCGGTTGCCGGCCAGCAGCGCCGGCCGGGCGATCACCAGGCGCTCGAACCCCATCGTTTGCAGCGCCGCTTCGGTTTCGCCCTTGGTGCGGCTGTAGAAGTTGCCCGAGCGCGGGCTGGCGCCAAGCGCCGAGACCAGGCCGAAGCGACGTGCGCCGGCCCGCAGCGCGGCGCGGGCGAATGCCAGCACCGCGTCGTGATCGACGGCGCGGAACGCCGCCTGCGACCCGGCCACGGCGATCGTCGTGCCCAGGGCGCACAGCGCCGTGCCGCTGGCCGGCAGCGTGGCCAGGTTCGCAAAGTCCACCCCGGTGCTGGCGCTGGCGGCGCGCGCTTGCAGGGCCGCATCGGGCCGCCGCAGAAGCAGATGCAGCGCACCGAGGGTCGCCTCGGCCTCCGCCGCCCAGGCGGTGACGATCTCACGGCCGACCAGACCGCTGGCGCCCGCCAGGACGCTGCGCGCCGCCTGCGCATCAGGCCCGGTCTTCATGGCGCGAGACCGGCTTCGGGTTCGATCAGGTCCCAGCGGTTGCCGTAGCGGTCTTCGAAGACGACGACCCGGCCATAGGCCTCTTGCCGGGGGGTCTCGGTCAAGCGGATGCCGGTTTGGCGGGCCAGATGGGCGAGGTCGGCGTCCAGATCCGCCGTGTGCAGGAACAGCCACACCCGGCCGCCGGCCTGTCGGCCGATCAGCGCACGCTGTTCCTCATTGCCGGGTTGGGCCAGCAGCAGCGCGTTGCCGCCCTGGGGCTGGCGGATCACGACCCAACGCTTGCTCGGGGTGAGGCGGGTGTCTTCGACAACCTCGAAGCCCAGCGCCTCCCGGTAGTGGGCAATGGCCTCGTCGTAGTCGGGCACCAGCAGCGTCGTGTAGGCCAGCCGTCGGGCGTGGTCAGGTGCACTCATGGGTTCTTTCCGTCGGATTCACGCCTGCTCGACCCGCTCTGCCAGCGCCAGCCACACCGGGCTCAGCTTGCCGGGCAGGTCGGGCAGGGCGCCAAACGCGGTGCGGCTCTCCTCGGGGTCGTGGAAGTCGCTCCCGCGTGAGGCGAGCAGGCCGAACTCGATCGCGGTGTCGGCGTAGCGCACCTGTTCGGCATGGCTGTGGCTGCCGCAGACGACCTCGACGCCCCGCCCGCCATGGGTCTGGAATTCGCTGAACAGCGCGTACTCGGCGGTCGGCCCGAACTTGTAGCGTGCGGGGTGGGCGATCACCGCCTGCCCGCCGGCGCCGGTGACCCAGCGCACCGCCTCGCCCAGGCCTGCCCAGCGGTGCACCACGTAGCCAGGCTTGCCCTCGGTCAGGAAGCGTCGGAACACGTCGTGCATCGAGTCGCAGACGCCGCGTTCGATCAGCCAGCGCGCAAAGTGCGTGCGCGAGATCAGGTCCGGGTTGCCGACGTAGGCCATCGCACCCTCGAAGGCCCCGGGATGGCCCGCCGCCGCCAGCCCCGCGGCCATCTGCCGAGCCCGCTCGAGCCGCCCGCTGCGCACGCCGGCCAGGCCTGCGGCCAGGGCGTCGTCGCGGGGGTCCACGCCCAGGCCCAGCATGTGCACGGTTTCGCCGGCAAAGCTGACCGAGATCTCGACCCCGGCCAGCCAGGCCATGCCCAGGTCCAGCGCGGCTTCACGTGCGGCGGCCAGGCCGGCCAGCTCGTCGTGGTCGGTCAGCGCCCAGAGTTCGACGCCGGCGGCGGCGGCACGCTCGGCCAGGGCCGCCGGTGCCAGCGTGCCGTCGCTGGCCGTGCTGTGGCAATGCAGGTCGGCATTGCTCAGGGCGTGCAGCGGGGGCAGGGTCAAGCGGTGCCCTTCAGTTTGGCGGTTTGGCCGCGTGGTCCAGGTTCAGGATGCGGTCGCAGCGCGCCGCCAGCGCCGGGTCGTGGGTGACGACGACAAAGGCCGTGCCGCGCTCGCGTGCCAGGTGCAGCATCAGGTCGAACACGATGCCGGCGCTGGTGCGGTCCAGGTTGCCGGTGGGCTCGTCGGCCAGCACGCAGGACGGCTCGCCGACCAGGGCGCGCGCCACGGCCACGCGCTGCCGCTCGCCGCCGGACAGCTCTCCCGGGTGGTGGGTCACGCGCGACGCGAGGCCGACCCGCGCGAGCATCGCGCGCGCGGCCTCGTGAGCCACGCGCAGCGGCTGGCGGCGGATGCGCAGTGGCATCGCGACGTTGTCCAGCGCGCTGAACTCGGGCAGCAGGTGGTGGAACTGGTAGACGAAGCCCAGGTGGCGGTTGCGCCAGCGGCCCTGTTCGGCGGCGTCCATCTCGGCGAAGTTGCGGCCCAGCAGGCGCACGCTGCCGGCGCTGGGGGCGTCGAGCCCGCCCAGCAGGTGCAGCAGCGTGCTCTTGCCCGAGCCCGAAGCGCCGACGACCGCCAGCGTCTCGCCGCGCGCGACCGCCAGGCTCAGGCCGGCGAGCACGGTGACGTCGAGCGCGTTGTCGCCGTGGCCGTCGACAAAGCGCTTGTGCAGGCGGCGAGCGTCGAGAACGCGCGTCGTGCCGTCGACGTCGCTGTCACTCATACCGCAGCGCCTCGGCCGGGTTGGTCCGGCTGGCGCGCCAGCTCGGGTACAGCGTGGCCAGGAAGGCCAGCACCAGCGAGACAACGGCGATCGGCACGATGTCGCTCGCCAGCGGCTGGCTGGGCATCTTGGTGATGAGGTACAGGCTGCCGGGCAGGAAGGCCAGGCCGAGCAGGCGTTCGATGGCCGGCACGATGATGTCGACGTTGAACGCCAGCAGCAGCCCGAACAGGACACCGGCCGCGGTGCCGATGACGCCCGAGGTGGCGCCCTGGACGATGAAGATGCCCATGATCGAACGCGGACTCGCGCCCAGCGTGCGCAGGATGGCGATGTCGGCACGCTTGTCGGTCACCGTCATCACCAGCGTGCTGACGAGGTTGAACGCGGCCACCGCGACGATCAGCGACAGGATGATGCCGATCATCCGCTTCTCGATCTGCACCGCGTCGAACCAGTGCCGGTTGGTCCGCGTCCAGTCGCGCACCAGCACGTCGTAGCCGAGTGCGGCCTGCAGGCTCTCGCCGAGGCGACGTGCCGCATGGACATCGGCCAGCCGCAGCTGGATCGCGGTGGCGCCGCCGGTCTGGTACAGCCGCGCCGCGTCGTCCAGGTGCACGAGCACGAGGCCGCTGTCGTATTCGTAATGGCCGGCGTCGAAGGTCGCGACGAGCGTGAACTGGCGCAGTCGCGGCACGACGCCCGCGGGTGTCGTCTGCCCGTTCGGGGCGACCAGCGTGACCTTGTCGCCGACGCGGGCGTTGAGCAGCCGCGCCAGCTCGCCGCCCATCACGACGTTCCACTCGCCGCTCTTCAGATCGGCCAGGAGCTTGGGGTTCTGGCGCGCCAGGTCGGTGACCTGGCCTTCGAACTCGGGCACGATGCCGCGCACGATGGCCCCGCGCATCGCGTCGCCGCGGCCGATCAGCGACTGTGTGGCCACGAAGGGCGCCGCGCCCTGCACCTGGTCCGGCGCCGCGGCCTTGGCGCGTGCCGCCAGCGCCTGCCAGTCGGGCAGCGGGTCACCCGAGCTGCTGTAGACCTCGACGTGCGCGACGATGCTGAGCATGCGGTCGCGCACCTCCTTCTGGAAGCCGTTCATCACCGAAAGCACGACGATCAGCGCCGTCACGCCGAGCGCAATGCCGACCATCGAGATCGTGGAAATGAAGGAGATGAATCCGTTGCGGCGGCCCGCCCGCCCGGCGCGAACGTAGCGCCAGCCGATGGCCATCTCGAACGGCCAGTCGGGCCGGGTCATGGGAAGGGATGCTAACGGCCTGCGCCACGCCGGCCGGCTGGCGCCGGTCCAAGGCCCCAAGGGGGGCGGGCCGGGATAATCCCGCTCAGCCCTCGACCTGTGTTGCGCCACGACTGCCGCCCCTTGTTTCCGCCCACTCCCCTTGCCCCGCCCCCATGGATCGTTCCGTTTGCGGTGCCCTTGGCCGACCCCGGACGCGTGGCCTTGCAGTCCCTGCTGGCCCCCGGCGCAGGCCCGCGCGACGGTGGCTTGCCGAATCTGCGCCGGTTGCTGTCGCGGGTGCTGGTGGCCGAGCCGGCTGACGTCGGGCCCGAGACCTCGCTCAGCCCGCCGCACGAGCGGGCATTGGCGCGGGCCCTGGGCTGGAGCGCAGGCGACGGCCGTCTGCCGATGGCCGCCTGGCAAGCGGCCGACGATGGCATTGACGGTGGCATCGACGGCACTGCCAGTGATCTGGCCTGGGGCCTGCTGACGCCGGTGCAGTGGCACGTCGGCACCGAGCAGGTCGGGCTTGTCGATCCGCAATCGCTGATGCTCGACGCCGCCGAGTCGCGGGCGCTCTTCGAGGCGGTGAAGCCGCTCTTTGTCAGCGAAGGCTTTGTCGCCGTCTGGGGTGCCCCGCTGCGCTGGTACCTGGCCCACGAGTCGCTGGCCGATCTCGCGACGGCGAGCCTGGACCGGGTGATCGGGCGCAATGTCGACGTCTGGCTCGGCGCTGCCCGCGACCAGCCCGCGCTCAAGCGGCTGCATCGGCTTCAGGCCGAGATGCAGATGCTGCTGTACCGCCACCCGCTGACCGAATCGCGCCAGGCCCGCGGCCTGCCGGCGGTCAACTCGTTCTGGCTCAGTGGTTGCGGTGTTGCGCAGCCCTCGCCGGCGACATCGCCGAGCCTGGAAACCGCCTTGCGTCGCGACGCGCTGGCAGGCGACTGGGCGGCCTGGGCCAAGGCCTTCGAGCAGTTCGACGCCAGTGGGCTGGCCGACGCGGCGGCCGCGGTTGCGCGGGGCGAGGCGCTGTCGCTGGTCTTGTGCGGCGAGCGGGGCGCGCGGCGCTTTGCGACCCCGGCCCGACCTCCCGGGCTCTGGGACCGGCTGCAACGACGTCTGGCGCCGCCCGAACCCTGGTCCTTCCTGGAGCCGTTGTGAGCCCCGACCCCGCCGGCCCCCGCATCGTGCTGCGCGACGTTCCGCCGCGCCTGGCGTTTGCACTGGAGCAGCAGGGCGTGCACCCTTTGCTCGCGCGCTTGCTCGCGGCCCGGGGCGTCGGCACCGGTGCCGACCTGGACGACGATCTCAAGCACCTGTTGCCACCCGACAGCCTGCTCGGTGCACCCCAGGCGGCGGTGCTGCTGGCCGACGCCATTGCCCAAGGCCGCACCCTCACGGTCGTGGCCGACTACGACTGCGACGGTGCCACCGCCTGCGCGGTCGCGTTGCGCGGCCTGAAGCTGCTTGGCGCCAAGCCGCAGCAACTGGCCTACGTGGTGCCCGACCGTGCGGTCCACGGCTACGGCCTGACGCCGGCGATCGTCGATCTGGCTTTCGAGCAGGCCGAGCGCAGCGCATCGCCGGCGCCCGAAGTGCTGGTCACGGTCGACAACGGCATCGCCAGCCATGCCGGTGTCGCGCACGCCAAGGCGCGCGGCCTGTCGGTGCTGGTGACTGACCACCACCTGCCCGCCGCCGGCCTGGCCTTGCCGGCCGCCGACGTGATCGTGAACCCCAACCAGGGCGGCTGCACGTTTGCGAGCAAGGCCATCGCCGGGGTCGGCGTGATGTTCTACGTGCTGCTCGCGACCCGCGCCGAGCTGCGCCGGCGGGGGGCCTTCGACGCGGCCTCGCAGCCGCGGCTGGACGCGCTGCTGGATCTGGTCGCGCTCGGGACGGTGGCCGACGTCGTGAAGCTCGACGCCAACAACCGTCGCCTCGTGGCCCAGGGCTTGAAGCGCATGCGCGGCCGCCGCATGCAGCCGGGCGTACGCGCGCTGCTCGACGCCGCCGGCCGGGCGCCTGAGCGTGCCGCGGCGTTCGACCTGGGCTTTGCGCTCGGGCCGCGCATCAACGCCGCCGGTCGGCTGTCGGACATGACGCTGGGCATCGAGTGCCTGCTCACCGACGACACCACCCGCGCCGCCGAGCTGGCGCGCCAGCTCGACGCCATCAACCGCGAGCGCCGCGAAGTCGAGGCCGGCATGAAGGAGCAAGCCGAGTCGGTGTTGGCGCAGCTGCCCGCGGGCGAGGCCGCGCCGCCGGCGCTGGTCCTCTTCGACGAGGCTTTCCACGAGGGCGTCGTCGGCATCGTGGCCGGCCGCGTGAAGGACCGTTTCCACCGCCCGACCTTTGTCTTTGCGCGCGGCGCGAACGGTGAGTTGAAGGGCTCGGGCCGGTCGATCCCGGGCTTTCACCTGCGCGACGCGCTGGACCTGGTGGCCAAGCGCGAGCCCGAACTGCTGCGTCGCTTCGGAGGCCACGCGATGGCCGCCGGCTGCACGCTCGCCGAGGCCGCCGGGCAGGGCGACGCCGTGGCCCGTTTTGGTGACGCATTGCGTGGCGTCGCGGCCGAGTGGCTGGACGCCGCGACCCTGACCCGCACGCTGCGCTGCGACGGCCCGCTGGCCCTGCACTGGTTCAACGTCCAGACGGCACAGCTGCTCGACGCCCAGGTCTGGGGGCCAGGGTTTCGAAGCGCCGGTGTTCTGCGACGAAGTACGGGTGCTGAGCCAGCGCCTGGTCGGGGACAAGCACCTCAAGCTCGAGGTCCAGCACGCCGGCCAGAAGCGCGATGCGATCTGGTTCGGCCACGCCGAACCGCTGGCCGACACCGTGCGCCTGGCCTACCGCCTGAACGTTGACGAGTGGAATGGTCGCCAGCGCGTGCAAATGGTTGTTGAAGCCGTAGGATGATCTCGCCCATGAACACATCACCCTCCCTGGGCGCCATCGCGGCGTCCGCCCTCCTCGCATTCACCTTTGCGCTGCCGGCCCAGGCGCAAAGCGGCCCGTCTCTGAAGCCGGTCACGGTGGCCAAGGGCCTGTCCAACCCCTGGGCGGTGGCCTTCCTGCCCGATGGCCGCATGCTCGTGACCGAAAAGCCGGGCCGCCTGCGCATCGTCGCCGCAGACGGCAAGGTGGGTGAGCCTGTTGCCGGCCTGCCGGCCATCAGCACCGGCGGCCAGTGCGGACTGCTCGACGTCGTGCTCGACCCGCAGTTCGCGAGCAACCAGCGCATCTGGTTCACGTTTGCCGAGCCCGCATCAGCGGGTCAGGCGGGCAACAGCACGGCGCTGGCGCGGGCGCGCCTGGTCGGCAATGCGCTACAGGACGTCCGAACCGTGTTCAGCCAGCAGCCCAAGGTCGAGAGCCGTCACCACTGCGGGTCGCGCATCGTCTTCGGACGCGACGGCACGCTGTGGCTCGGCCTGGGCGACCGCTTCAGCCGCATGGCCGACGCACAGACGCTCGACAACCACATGGGCAAGATCGTGCGCATCGACGCCGATGGCAAGGCGCCCGCCGACAACCCGTACCTGAAGACTGCAGGGGCACGCCCCGAACTCTGGAGCATCGGCCACCGCAACATCCAGGGCATGGCGATGAACCCTGCCACCGGCGACTTGTGGGCCAGCGAACATGGGCCGCAAGGGGGCGACGAGGTCAACATCGCCCGCGCCGGACGAAACTACGGCTGGCCCGCGATCACCTACGGACGCAACTACGGCACCGGCACGCGCATCGGCGACGAAGGCCCGAAGGACGGCATCGAAATGCCGCTGCGCCATTGGGTCCCGACCTCGGTGGCGCCCAGTGGCATGGTCTTCCTCACCAGCGACCGCTACCCCGGCTGGAAGGGCAACCTGTTCATGGGGACCTTGCGTGGCCAGGCGCTGATCCGTCTGAGCGTCGACGGCAACACCATCGCCGGCGAGCAGCGCCTCCTGGACACCCTGGGTCATCGCATCCGCGACGTCCGCCAGGGCCCCGACGGTTGGCTGTATGTACTGACCGATGGCAATGAGGGTGAACTGATCCGGCTGGAGACCGCTGCGCGCTGAGCCGTCCAGGAAGATCGAGAAAGCAGCCGACAGCGGCCTGGCTGCCACGACAAGCGGCGACGGAGCCCGAAACGACGGGATACCGGGACGGATGAACGGCCGCTCGATGAATCGCCAGGCCCGGCCCGATGATCCTCCGCGATGACCGGGTCGTGTCTCAGCGGCTGGCGCTCGAGCCACTGGACGCCGGGGCTCGCCGGAATTCAACGATACCCACCGGTGCGGCCCACTCAGGAGTGCGGCATCACCGGTCGGAGCTTTCGCGCACCGAAAGCGCCCATTCAAACGGGTTCACCCCCTCGCCCTGATTCCCGGTGGGTTCGACCTCCCGGCCGAACCCATGCCGCCAACAGCGCCAGGCCTTGACATCGCTGAACCGCGACATACCCTTGCTGCATTCCTCTCCGTCTGAGCACCCTGCAGCTCGATGCCTGCCGGCGGCAGAGCGATGACCCACTGAACCGCGGTGAAGGGAAACTGAAACCGTGCACCCCAGCAGCACCCATTCCCAGCCCGGTTCCTTCACAGCCATGAGTGACTTCTCTGGACTCCGCGTTTCGAAGAAGTTCACGCCGCAGCAGAACGGTGCGAAGCGCTTTGCGCGCCGTTACGGCGATTCGCTGGTCTGCGTCCGGCACCGCCTGAATGAGACCGGGACCATGCGGCACACCACCGTTGAGCTGCTGGTGGAGTCGACGCCCGTTGCATCAAGAGCGCGTAGCCTCGTGGCGGTCAGAATCAATCAAGCCGACAAAGCAACCCGCGTGTTGCTGATCGCATGCGGCGCCCAGTGGCAACCCAAGCAGCGGTACTGGTTGCTGCCGCGAATCGTCGCCAAGAACCTATGCCTGATAGGCAAGATAGTGCCGATGTCCACGGGTGAACCCGCATAGAGGCCTATGGCAACAAATGTCTACCAGTAGATCGTTGTTGCCATAAGTCGCAACAAGCCAATCACGTTCAAAACACGTTAGGCCTCACAAAAGTCCCCCTCATGCTCCATCCAAGTCAATTCACCGTGAACGAAGCATGGATCGCGTTTTAACTCAATGACGCACCCATTCATACAGAGAAAGACGGTTCGTTCAACTGTCTCGGGCTGATGGATGCTGCGAGTTGCTATATCCTTGGTTCGGAATTTGTTGCTTCGTCTGCAAAGGAAGCTTCACAACTTGAAGCTCGTCGCCTTCTCAAGAAGGGCGAAAGTCACAGAAACCAATTGCCACGTACGCTCTTTGTGCCACGAGAACTGACCGGCGAGTCCATCGAACGTGAAGCGACGCTCCAGAAGATAAGCGTCGTTCGTGTCTTGGAGAGCGACCTGCTCGCTTTCATCGGCGAAGCACGCGATGGGT
>JAJTGU010000193.1 GCA_021297985.1 Rubrivivax sp. | reverse complement strand
TCTCGCTGCTCGACCAGGTCTTCGTCAAGGCGGCCGACGGCAAGCAGACCGTGGCGGCGATGCTCAAGGACAGGAAGACCGCGGTGAAGGGCTTCACGCTCTATGTCGTGGGCGAGGGGATCGAGAAGAAGCAGGACGACTTCGCCGCGGAAGTCGCGGCCCAGGTCGCTGCCGCCAAGGGTCAGTAAGCCGGTGTTCCAGGAGGGCGGCGGGCAGGGCCTGCCGCCTAGAATGCACAGCCTTCCAACGAGAACAAGGACCCGTCCCCGATGCCGGCTTACCAGCGCATCCTGCTCAAGCTCTCCGGCGAGGCCCTGATGGGCGACGATGCCTTCGGCATCAATCGCGCCACCATCGTGCGCATGGTGCGCGAGATCCAGGAGGTGACGGCACTCGGGTGCCAGGTCGCCGTGGTCATCGGCGGTGGCAACATCTTTCGCGGTGTTGCGGGGGGGTCGGTTGGCATGGACCGCGCCACGGCCGACTACATGGGCATGCTGGCCACGGTGATGAATGCGCTGGCGCTGGCCGACACGATGCGCCAGGAGGGCATGACCGCCCGCGTGATGTCGGCCATCGGCATCGAGCAGGTCGTCGAGAGCTACGTCCGCCCCAAGGCACTGCAGTACCTCGAGGAGGGGAAGGTGGTGGTCTTTGGTGCCGGCACCGGCAACCCGTTCTTCACCACCGACACCGCGGCTGCGCTTCGCGGGGCCGAGATGGGGGCCGAGGTGGTCTTGAAGGCCACCAAGGTCGATGGCGTCTACACCGCCGATCCGCACAAGGATCCGACCGCAACCCGCTACGCCCGCATCAGCTTCGACGAGGCGATCTCGCGCAATCTGGCGGTCATGGACGCGACCGCCTTTGCGCTGTGTCGCGACCAGAAGCTTCCGATCAAGGTGTTCTCGATCTTCAAGCCCGGCGCCCTCAAGCGTGTCGTGATGGGCGAAGACGAGGGAACGCTGGTGCACGTCTGAATCCGGGAGATCTCCATGGCCCAGCCGACCACGCTTGCCGATATCCGCAAGACCGCCGAAACGAAGATGGGCAAGACCATCGAGTCGTTCAAGGCCGAGTTGCACAAGATCCGAACCGGGCGGGCCCACCCCGGAATCCTGGATCAGGTCCACGTCGACTACTACGGCTCACCGGTTCCGATCTCCCAGGTTGCCAACGTCACGCTGCTCGACGCGCGCACGATCTCGGTCCAGCCCTGGGAGAAGGGCATGGGTTCGAAGATCGAGAAGGCGATCCGCGAGAGCGACCTCGGCCTCAATCCAAGCGCCCAGGGCGACCTGCTGCGCGTGCCGATGCCGGCGCTGACCGAAGAGCGCCGCCGGGACTTGACGAAGGTCGTTCGCAATGCCGGCGAAGAAGCGAAGATCGCGGTGCGCAGCATCAGGCGCGAGGCCAATGACCAGCTCAAGAAGATGCTGAAGGACAAGACCGCGACCGAAGACGACGAGCGTCGCGCCCAGGAGGACGTGCAACGGCTTACCGACCGCGTGATCGGCGAGATCGAGCGACTGGTGCATGCCAAGGAAGCCGAGGTGATGGCCGTCTGATTGCCGTCATCCTTCCGAGCATTCGCCCACCTTGCGCATGAGTCCCCGCGACAATATCCTCCCGCACGCAGCCTTGGTGCCGCGGCATGTTGCGGTCGTGATGGACGGCAACGGTCGCTGGGCGCGGCAGCGGTTCATGCCCAGGTTCTTTGGCCACAAGGCGGGCGTCGATGCCCTGGTCCGGGCCGTCAATGCCTTCGCCGACCGCGGTGTGCAGGTGCTGTCGGTTTTTGCCTTTTCATCCGAGAACTGGAAGCGGCCCGACGAAGAGGTCTCGGGCCTGATGAGCCTGGTCCTGGTGGCGGTCTCGAAGTACCTGACCAAACTGGCGCGCGATGGCGTGCGCATCCGCATCGTCGGCGACCGGTCTGCGGTCTCCGACAAGCTTCGCCAGGCCTGGGAGCAGGCTGAGGCGATGACGGCGAACAACACCCGAATCACGCTGGCCGTGGCCTTCAACTACGGCGGCCGGTGGGATGTCGTTCAGGCGGCGCGCCGCTGCGTCGCCGACGGCTTGGAGCCCGAGCGCATCGACGAACGTGCGCTTTCCGAACGCATGGCGCTCGCGTTTGCGCCGGATCCTGACCTGTTCATCCGCACCGGTGGCGAGATGCGGATCAGCAACTTCCTGCTCTGGCAATCGGCGTACGCCGAATTCGTGTTCACGGATTGCCTGTGGCCCGACTTCGGCGAGCGCGAGATCGACGCCGCACTCGCCGCCTTTGCCCAGCGCGACCGTCGGTTCGGCGCGATCCGCCCCCCCGAGGTCGCGATGGCTGGCAGCGCCTGAAGCCTTGCTGCAGCCACTCGCCCGTCGCCACCCGAATCGGCTGCTGCCATGCTGCGCACGCGCATCATCACGGCGCTGATCCTGGTCGCGGTGCTGCTGCTGGCCCTGACGGTGCCGAGCCCGTGGCCGTTTGCGCTGGTGAGTCTGATGCTGGTTGCGGCTGCGGCTTGGGAGTGGGGGCGCCTGAACGGCGCTCCGCAGGCGCTGTCCTTGGCAATGGGGATGGCCTTGCTCGTGGCCGGCGCCGCGCCTTTGCTTGCGGGCTGGAAGTCCGCGCCGCCGACCGCGCTGTGGTGGGCGATCACCGCGCTTTGGGTCGTCGCCGCGGCGGGGGTGTTGCGCCAGGGCCCCGCAGGCTGGCCCGGATTGCCGGCTGCCGTGCGCTGGGGGGTTGGCCTGGTCGCGTTGTGGGCGGCCTGGTTGGCGATGGCACATGCCCGCAGCATCGGCATCAACTTCCTGTTGTCGCTGTTCTGCCTGGTCTGGATGGCCGACGTGGCTGCCTATTTCGGCGGCCGCCGTTTTGGTCGGCGGAAGCTCGCGCCCACCATCAGCCCGGGCAAGAGTTGGGAGGGGGTCTGGTCGGGAATGGCGGGCGTGCTCCTGATGGCCGGTCTGTGGATGGCGCTGGATCGTCAGTTCGTCGGCGCCGGCTTCGACGGCCCGAGTCTCTACACGCAGCTGCACATGCAACACGGCCTGGTGATGTGGCCGCTGCTCCTGGTGCTTTGTGGCTTCAGCGTGGTCGGTGACCTGGTCGAATCCCTGGCCAAGCGCGCGGCTGGGGCCAAGGACAGCAGTCGCCTGCTGCCGGGGCACGGCGGGGTCCTCGATCGCATCGACGCCCTGTTGCCGGCGCTGCCGGCGGCGCTCGCTGCGTTGAGCCTGGCTTCGTCCTCGAGGGCCTGAGGGGCATGCGCCAGAAACTCACCATCCTCGGTTCCACCGGTTCGGTCGGGGCCAGCACGCTTGAAGTCGTGGCCCTGCACCCGGAGCGCTTCGAGGTCTGGGCCATGAGTTCGCACCAACGCGTCGCACTGCTGGCCGAACAGTGCGTGCGATTCGCACCGCGCCATGCCGTGGTCGCCGATGCAGATCGCGCTGCCGAGTTGCGGTCTCTGCTGCCGCCGGACGTGCCGACCAAGGTGCATCATGGTCCCGAAGCGCTCTGCGCCATCGCAGCCGACCCCGAAGTCGATGGCGTCATGGCCGCGATCGTCGGAGCCGCCGGCCTGCCAGCCTGCATGGCGGCGGCTCGCGCAGGCAAACGCCTGATGCTGGCCAACAAGGAGGCCCTGGTGGTCGGTGGCGCCGTCTTCATGAAGGCGGTTCACGATGGCGGTGCGACCCTGCTGCCGATCGACAGCGAGCACTCGGCGATCTTCCAGTGCCTGCCCGAGGACCGCAGCCGCTGGCCGTCGTTCATCGACCACATCGTGCTCACCGCCAGCGGTGGACCTTTCCGGACCCGCGATCCGGCATCACTGGCCGACGTCACGCCCGATCAGGCCGTGGCGCACCCGAACTGGGTCATGGGGCGGAAGATCTCGGTCGATTCGGCCACGATGATGAACAAGGCGCTCGAGGTCATCGAGGCGCGGTGGCTGTTCGACCTGGAGCCCGAACGGATTCGCGTCGTGCTGCATCCGCAGAGCATCGTGCACTCGATGGTGGTCTGTCGCGACGCCTCGGTGATGGCCCAGCTTGGCACGCCCGACATGAAGGTGCCGATCGCCGTCGGGCTGGCCTGGCCCGAGCGTGTGGCCTCGGGTGCGGCCCGCCTGGACTTCCTGAAGCTCTCGGCGCTGACCTTCGAGGCAGCCGACTTCGTTCGCTTCCCGGGCCTTGCGCTGGCCTACGAGGCACTTGCTGGGCCGGTCGGTGCGACCGCCGTGCTGAATGCGGCCAACGAAGAGGCGGTCGCGGCGTTCCTCGCTGGAACCATACCGTTCACCGCCATTCACAGCGTCAATGCCCAGACGCTGCATGCCCTTGGACCCCGCCTCGCCGATGGCCCGCCGGCCGCCGACCTGGCCGATCTGCTGGAAGTGGACCGCGTTGCCCGCACCCATGCGCAGACGGCGATCAGGCCGCTGCGGCGCTGAGTACGTCTTCCCTATCGCCCCGCTGCCGTTGCCTTGATCACCGTCCTCGCGTTTGTCGTCACGCTCGGCATCCTCATCGTGATCCACGAATGGGGGCACTACCGCATGGCCCTGGCCTGTGGCGTGAAGGTCGAGCGCTTTTCGGTCGGATTCGGCAAGCCTCTGCTGCGGTGGCAGCGCGGCGAAACCGAGTTTGTCGTGGCGGCGATCCCGCTGGGCGGCTACGTGAAGATGCTCGACGAGCGCGAGGGCCCGGTCGCCACTTCAGATCTGGACCGCGCGTTCAACCGGAAGAGCCTGCGGCAGCGCAGCGCCATCGTTCTTGCCGGCCCGTTGGCCAACCTGGTCCTCGCCGTGCTGCTGTACGCGCTGGTGGGCTACGTCGGAAAACTGGAGCCCCGTGCGGTGCTCGCGACCCCGCCAACGGCCAGCCTGGCGGAGAAGGCCGGACTGCAGGCGGGAGACTGGGTCCAGGCTGTTCGGCGCGACGGCGCCAGCGAGTCGATTCCCGTGCGCTCGCTGCCCGATCTGCACTGGCACGTCCTGCGCGCGGCGCTGGATGGCGATCGGCTCGTGCTCGACGTCAGCGACCGCGATGGCCGCGGTCCCCGCAGCCTGACCCTGGACCTCGCCCAGATCCCGCCGCGCGAGGTCGACGAGGGCCTGGTGCGGCGGGTTGGACTGGCGATGCCGTTCGACGAGCCGGTGCTGGGGCGCGTCGTCGCCGATGGCCCGGCCGCCCGCGCGGGGGCCCAGGTCGGTGACCGAGTGCTCAGCGTCGATGGTGTGGCCATGGCGGATGCTCAGGCCTTGTTCAGCCGCATCCGGGGCAGCGTCGTGGCCGGTCAGGCGCCGCCGCAGCTGTGGCTGATCGAGCGCGCGGGCCGGCGACTCGAACTCACCGTGACGCCACGCGTCGTGGCGGCCGACGGCGCCAGCGTGGCCCGCATCGATGCCTACATCGGCCGTGGCGCGGACCGAATCAAGGTCTCCCATGGGCTGCTGGAGTCGGCCGTGATCGGCTTCGAGCGCACCTGGGAAATGGCGGCGCTGACGCTGAAGACGCTCGGAAGGATGCTGATCGGCGAGGCCTCGCTGAAGAATCTTTCCGGGCCGATCACGATCGCCGACGTCGCCGGCCAGGCGGCGCAGAGCGGGGCGGTTCCATTCCTTGAGTTCCTGGCCTTTGTCAGTCTTTCGCTGGGCGTGCTGAACCTTTTGCCGCTTCCCATGCTCGATGGGGGTCACCTGATGCTTTACATTTTCGAGGCGGTCCGTGGCCGCCCCCCTTCCGACCTCTGGCTTGCGCGCTTGCAGCGCGGCGGGCTTGCGGTGCTGCTGCTGATGATGTCGGTGGCGCTTTACAACGACGTGGCCCGAATCTTCGGCCTCTCCTGATCGCGCTCATGCTCCCTGCATTCCCGTTTGTGCCGCAACGTCATGCCGTTGCGACTGCCGTGGTCGTCGCCATGGCCGTGGCCGCGCCTTCTGCGCGTGCCGTCGAAGCCTTTGTCATCCAGGACATCCGAGTCGAGGGTCTGCAGCGCAGCGACCCCGGCACCGTGTTCTCGGCGCTGCCGTTCCGAATCGGCGACACCTACACCGACGAAAAGGGTGCCGCGGCCTTGCGTGCCCTGTTCGCAACCGGCCTGTTCAAGGACGTGCGGATCGAGGTCGAAGGCCGGATCGCGACCGTCATCGTCGAAGAGCGCGCGATCGTCGCCAACATCAGCTTCGTTGGCCTGAAGGAGTTCGACAAGGACCCGCTCACCAAGAGCCTGCGCGACAACGGCATCGGCGAGGGCCTGCCCTTCGACCGTGCGCTGGTGGATCGGGCCGAGCAGGAGATCAAGCGCCAGTACCTCAGCCGCAGCCTGTACGGCGCCGAGGTGGTGACGACGATCACGCCGCTGGAGCGCAATCGAGTCAACGTGACCTTCACGATGACCGAAGGCGACGCAGCCAAGATCAGCGACATCCGGATCGTCGGCACGAAGGCCTTCTCGCCGTCGACGCTGATGGAACTGTTCGAGCTGTCTCCGACCGGCTGGTTCAGCTGGTACAGCAAGAACGACCGCTACTCGCGCAGCAAGCTCAGTGCCGATCTGGAGAAGGTGCGCTCCTACTACCTGAACCGCGGGTACCTTGAGTTCGCGGTCGAGTCGACCCAGGTCACGATCTCGCCGGACAAGCAGTCGGTGGCGATCGCGATCACCGTGCGCGAGGGTCAGCCCTACACCGTGACCGGCGTCCGGCTTGAAGGCGACTATCTCGGCAAGGAAGAGGAGTTCCGTTCGCTCGTGCTGCTGCGCCCCGGCCAGCCGTATCGAGGCGACGCCGTCACGGCGACCGGAAAGCGCTTCACCGAGCTTTTCGGCCAGTACGGCTATGCGTTTGCGCGCATCGAACCACGGCCCGAGGTTGATCGCGCGACGGGTCAGGTGGTGGTGGTCTTTGCGGCCGAGCCACAGCGCCGGGTCTATGTCCGGCGCATCGACGTGGCAGGCAACAACCGAACCCGCGACGAGGTCGTCCGGCGCGAGTTCCGCCAGCTCGAGTCGGCCTGGTACGACGGCACGCTGATCAAGCTGTCGAAGGAACGTGTCGACCGGCTGAGCTACTTCAAGGAGGTCGAGGTCGAGACCGAAGAGGTGCCGGGCGCTCCCGACCAGGTCGACCTGGTCGTGCGCGTCGAGGAGAAGCCCACCGGGAGCCTGCTCGTCGGCGCGGGCTACTCCAACGCCGAGAAGTTCACGTTCACGGCTTCGGTGAAGCAGGAGAACGCCTTCGGTTCGGGCAACTACCTGGGGCTGGAGGTCAACACCGGGCGCAACAGCCGGACGTTGGTGGTCAGCACGGTCGACCCGTACTTCACGGTGGACGGCATCTCGCGTGCGATCGACGTCTTCTACCGGACCAGCCGGCCACTGAACAGCCTGGGCGACGAGTACTCGCTGACGACCCCCGGTGCTTCGTTGCGGTTTGGCGTGCCGTTCTCGGAGTACGACACGGTCTTCTTCGGCATCGGCATCGAGCGCACCGAGATCGGCACCTCGACCGGAATCCCGCTGAGCTACTTGAACTACCGCGCCCTCTATGGCGCGAACAGCAACGCATTCCCGCTGACGATCGGCTGGCAGCGCGACGGTCGCGACAGCCTGATCGTGCCCAGCGCCGGGCGCTACCAACGCGTCAACCTCGAGTGGGCGGCGTTTGGCGACGTGCGCTACACGCGCACCAACCTGCAGTACCAGGAGTACTGGAGCCTGCCGCTGCGCTTGACGCTGGGTCTCAATGCCGAATTCGGCTATGGCAAGGGCCTGGGCGGCAAGCCGTTCCCGATCTTCAAGAACTTCAACGGGGGTGGCCTGGGCACGGTGCGGGCCTTCGAGCAAGGCTCGCTCGGTGTGACCGACCCGACGGGCGCCTACATCGGCGGAGCCAAGCGGCTGAACATCAACAGCGAGGTCTACTTCCCGGTGCCCGGAACGGGCAATGATCGGTCGCTGCGCATCTTCCTGTTCAACGACATCGGCAACGTCTGGCGCGAAGGCGAGAAGATGGACACGAAGTCGCTGCGCATCTCCGCCGGTCTGGGCCTGAGCTGGATCTCGCCGGTGGGCCCGTTGAAGCTGTCCTGGGGCTACCCGATCCAGGTGCAGCGCAACGATAGAATCCAACGTTTCCAATTCCAGATCGGGACTGCGTTCTGATGAAGTCGATTGCCTCCACCCTGCTGGTATCCGCAACGTTCGTGCTTGCGCTGGCTGCTGCTCCTGTTTCGGCTCAGGACCTGAAGATCGGCTACGTCAACAGCGAACGCGTGCTGCGCGAGGCCAACCCAGCGAAGGCGGCCCAGGCCAAGCTTGAGACTGAATTCGGCAAGCGCGACCGCGAACTGAACGATCAAGCCCAGCGACTGAAGGCCGCGGCCGACAAGCTTGAGAAGGACTCGGTCGCGATGTCGGAAAGCGACAAGCTGCGCCGCCAGCGCGAACTGGTCGAGATGGATCGCGACCTCCAACGCAAGCGCCGCGAATTCCAGGAAGACTTGAACCAGCGTCGCAACGAGGAACTCGCAAGTGTTGTCGAGCGCGCCAACCGTGCGATCAAGCAGATCTTCGACAGCGAGAAGTACGACATCATCCTTCAGGAAGTGATCTTCGCCGGTCCGAAGGTCGACATCACCGACAAGGTCATCCGCGCGCTCAACGGTCCGGCCGCCGCGCCGGCCGCGGCGCCACGCTGACGCGTCACGGACGCGAACGGACACCCATGCTCGCCGCCGTGCGGCTGGGAGACATCGCCGCCCTGCTGGGCGGCGATTTGCTTGGCGACGCCGAGTGGCCGATCTCGCGCATCGCGCCGCTCGAAACCGCCGGACCCGATGCCATCGCCTTCCTCGCCAATCCGCGCTATGCGGCCCAGATGCGGGCGTCGGCGGCGGGCTGCGTGATCGTGGCCCCCGCGCAGCGCGAGGCGGCGATCGAACGCGGCGCAGCACTCGTCTGTGCCGACCCCTACCTGGCGTTTGCGCGCCTGACCCAATGGTGGGCCCTTCGGTTGCGACCCGAGCGCCTGGCGGGCGTACACGCCTCGGCCCTGGTCGAGCAGGGGGCGTGCATCGATCCGTCGGCCACCGTCGAGGCGATGGCCTTCGTCGGCCAGGGAGCACGCATCGGCGCTGGTGCGGTGGTGGCGGCGCAGGCCCATGTCGGCGCCGATGCCCTGCTGGGCGATGGCAGCTGGCTCAAGCCGCGCGCCGTGTTGTCGCAGGGCTGCCGTGTCGGGGCGAGGGCAATCGTGCACAGCGGTGCGGTGATCGGTGCCGACGGTTTCGGATTCGCGCCGTCGGCCGGACGCTGGGAGAAGATCGAGCAACTCGGTGTCGTGGTCATCGGGGACGATGTCGAGATCGGAGCCAACACCTGCATCGACCGTGGGGCGCTCGACGACACCGTGATCGAAGACGGCGTCAAGCTCGACAACCTGGTCCAGATCGGTCACAACGTTCGCATCGGTGCCCACACGGCGCTGGCCGGGTGCGTCGGCGTTGCCGGCAGCGCGCGCATCGGACGCCACTGCACGGCTGGGGGCGGCGCCATCGTTCTCGGTCACCTGAGCGTCGCCGACCATGTCCACATCGGTGCGGCGACCGTGGTCACGCGTTCAATCACCAAGCCGGGGCAGTACAGCGGCCTGTACCCCTTCGAAGAGAATGCGGCCTGGGAAAAGAACGCCGCGACGCTGCGCCAGCTGCACGCCCTGCGCCTGCGCCTGCGCGCCCTTGAGAAGACGCTGTCGCCCCCGAATCGCTCCGAAACCGACGACTGACATGGACATCCACCGCATCCTGCAGAAGCTGCCGCATCGCTATCCCTTTCTGCTCGTGGATCGCATCGTCGAGTTGCGCCATGGCGACTACATCAAGGCGCTCAAGAACGTCACCATCAACGAGCCCTTCTTCGGCGGGCACTTCCCGGCGCGGCCGGTGATGCCGGGCGTGCTGATGCTGGAGGCCCTGGCCCAGACGGCGGCCTTGCTGGCCTTCGAGTCCGATGGCACGTCCGCTGGCGACGACAAGGTCGTCTACCTGGTCGGCATCGATGGTGCCCGCTTCAAGAAGCCCGTCGAGCCCGGCGACCAACTCCACCTCGAGGCCTGGGTCGAAAGGGCCCGCGGCGGCATCCACAAGTTCCGCACCCAGGCGTCGGTCGGCGGCCAGATCGTGGTCTCGGCCGAACTGATGTGCACGATGCGGGCCGTGGACTGAGTCCGGCGCGCACGAGCCGAGTCGCGATGAGTCGAATCCACGCCAGCGCGGTCATTGACCCGGCGGCCGAACTTCACCCCACGGTCGAGGTCGGGCCCTTCGCCGTGATCGGCGCCGGCGTCGAGATCGGCGAGGGCAGCACCGTCGGCCCGCATGCGGTCATCGAAGGACCGACCCGGATCGGGCGCCACAACCGCGTCCATGCCCACGCCGTGCTCGGGGGCGCGCCGCAGGACAAGAAGTACGGGGGCGAGCCGACCCGGCTCGAGATCGGCGACCACAACACGATCCGCGAGTTCTGCACCTTCAACCGCGGCACGGCACAGGACGTCGGCGTGACGCGCGTCGGCAACCACAACTGGGTGATGGCTTACGTGCACCTGGCGCACGATGTGCAGGTCGGCAGCCACACCATCCTGGCGAACAACGCCACGCTCGCCGGCCATGTGCACATCGGCGACTGGGTCATCGTGGGCGGCCTGACCGGCGTGCACCAGTTCTGCAAGGTCGGTGCGCACGCGATGACGGGGTTCCAGAGCCACGTCTCGCAGGACGTGCCGCCGTTCATGATGGCCGCCGGCCACCCGCTCGCGATCGCCGGCTTCAACGTCGAGGGCCTGCGCCGCCGAGGCTTCTCGAAGGAGCGGATCGCGCTGGTCAAGCAGATGCACCGGCTGCTCTATCGCGACGGACTGACGCTGGCGGTGGCGACCGATGCGATCCGCGCCCTCAAGGGCAGCGTCGAAGGGGGCGATGCCGACGTGGCGCTGGTGCTGGACTTCCTCGCGGCCAGCACCCGCGGCATCGCGCGCTGAAGGTGGAGCCGGGCGCCGCGCCGCGGTTGGCGATGGTCGCAGGCGAGGCCTCTGGCGACCTCCTGGCCGGACTGCTCCTGGCCGGGATGCGCGAACGCTGGCCAGACCTGGTGGCCGAGGGCATCGGCGGGCCGAAGATGGCGGCCCAGTCCTTTGAGGCCTGGTGGCCCAGCGAGCGGCTGGCGGTGCGTGGCTATGTCGAGGTGCTGCGCCACTATCGCGGCCTGAAGGCGATCCGCGACGCGCTCGGCGATCGCCTGCTGGCCGAGCGACCGGCGGCCTTCATCGGGGTCGACGCGCCGGATTTCAACCTCGGTCTCGAAGCGCGCCTGAAGGCCCAGGGCCTGAAGACCATTCACTTCATCTGTCCGTCGATCTGGGCCTGGCGCGGGGGGCGCGCCCGGAAGATGGCCGCCAGTTGCGACCACGTGCTGTGCCTGTTCCCGTTCGAGCCGGAGCTGTTGCACGCCCATGGCGTGGCGGCCACCTTCGTCGGCCACCCGCTGGCCGATGCCATCCCGATCGAACCGCCGCGATCGGCGAGCCGGGCCTCGCTGGGGCTGGCCGACGACGACGAGGTGCTGGCGATCCTGCCCGGCAGCCGGCGATCCGAGATCGAGCGCATCGCGCCGCACTTCCTGGCCGCCGCGGCGCTGCTGCATCGCCAGCGGCCGGCGCTCCGCTTCGTGCTGCCGGTGGCGCCGGGGCTGCGTCCTTTGCTCGACCCGCTGCTGGCGCAACACGCCCGGGGCGTGCCGATCCGCCTGCTCGACGGCCAGTCCCACGCGGCACTCGCGGCCTGCGATGCGACGCTGATCGCCAGTGGCACGGCCACGCTGGAGGCCGCGCTCTTCAAGCGGGCGATGGTCATCGGCTACGACATGCACCCGCTGAGCTGGCAGCTGATGAAGCGCATGCGCTACCAGCCCTGGGTCGGCCTGCCCAACATCCTGTGCCGGGACTTCGTCGTGCCCGAGTTGATCCAGGGCGACTGCCGGCCGGCGCCGCTGGCCGCCGCCGTGGTGCAATGGCTCGAAGACGAACCGCGCCGCAAGGCGCTGGAGCGCCGCTTCACCGATCTCCACCACCTGCTCAGGCGCGACACCGCGCGCCGCGCCACCGATGCCATTGCGCAAGTCCTCGACGCCTGATGCCGGTGCCAAAGCCGTTGGCCGCAGCCAGCCGCGCCTGAAGCCCTTCCGGCTCGACAGCCTGGGCCCGGAGTGGGCGCTGCCGGCGCTGATCGCCGGCGTGGACGAAGCCGGCCGCGGTCCGCTGGCCGGGCCGGTGGTCGCCGCCGCCGTGATCCTGGATCCGCGGCGGCCGATCCGTGGCCTGGCCGACAGCAAGGCCATGTCGGCGGCCAGGCGCGAGCGGCTTTACGACGCGATCCAGGCCGAAGCCCTGTGTGTTTGCGTCGCCGAGGCGAGCGTCGATGAGATCGACACCCTGAACATCCTGGGCGCGACGATGCTCGCGATGCAGCGTGCCGTGGCCGGCCTGCGGCTGGTGCCGCAACGCGTGCTCGTCGATGGCAATCGAGTGCCTTCGCTGGCCATGCCGGTGGCCGCGGTCGTGCAGGGAGACGCACGCATTGCGGCTGTTGCCGCAGCCTCCATCCTGGCCAAGGTCACGCGTGACCGCGGCTGCGAAACCCTGCACCAGGTCTATCCCGACTACGGCTTCGCCCAGCACAAGGGCTACCCGACACCCGAGCACCTGGCCGTCCTGCAGCGCCTGGGCGCGTGCCCGGCGCACCGCCGCAGCTTTGCCCCGGTGCGTGAGGTGCTGGGCCTGGCCTTGCCATGACGCGCCCAGCATGAGCCTTGGCGCCCCGCGTCTGATCGTCGCGCGCGACAACCCGCTGGTGCAGACCTTGCGCCGGCTGGCCGAAGGCAGCGGCACCGGCCGCGCGGCCCGCGAGCAGGGCCAGGTCTGGCTGGAAGGCGATCATCTGTGCCGCGCCGCCCAGGCGCGGGGTCGCGTGGCGCAGATGGCGGTGTTCAGTGAAAGCGCCTGGGCCAGCGGACGCTGGTCAGCTCTGGCCGGCGACGCCGCACAGACCGTGCTGCTGGCGGACAAGCTGTTCGCCCACATCAGCCACTTGCCGTCGCCAGCCGGTGTCGGCTGGCTGCTGACGATGCCACCGGCGCCCGTGCTGGAAGTGCGCGCCGCGACCGTGGTGCTGGACCGCGTGCAGGACGCCGGCAATGTCGGCAGCATCCTGCGCAGTGCGGCGGCCTTCGGCATCCGGCAGGTCATCGCCCTCAAGGGCACGGCCTCGTTGTGGTCGCCCAAGGTCCTTCGGGCCGGCATGGGCGCGCACTTCGGTCTGGCCCTGTTCGACGCCGCAGAGCCGTCGCTGCTGGACTCGCTGGAACTGCCGCTTCTGGCCGCCAGCTCGCATGCCGAACACGCGTTGTCCGTGGCCCGGCTGCCCTGGCCGGCGGCCTGGGTCTTCGGCCACGAAGGGCAGGGCGTGACCCGCGAGATCCAGGCCCGCTGCCTGTTGACGCTGCGCATCCCTCAGCCCGGCGGCGAGGAGTCGCTCAACGTCGCCGCCGCTGCCGCGGTCTGCCTGTACGAGAGTGTGCGCCGCTGAGGTCGCCTCGGCCCGCAGGATTCGCGACCCCATCGCAGCGCTTTCCGCCCCTGCGCCGGCACTTCGTCGCTTGAGGTCCGATGGCCCGGCGCGGCACCTCTAGCATGACCGCCATGTCATCCAGCGCCGTGCCCGACCGCAACCGCCGCCTGTGGCTGGCCTACGCGCTGATGTGCGTTCTGGCCTGGTTGCTGTATGCGGTTGCAGGCACCGACTGGCAACGCGGCACGCGCAGCTTCTGGGAGGGCCTGTACGAAGCCAGCTGGAGCCTGGGCCCGGGCTTGCTCCTCGGCCCGGCGGTGTACCCCTGGACGCGCTGGCTGCATGGCCATCGTCCTCGGCTCGCCACCCGTCTGGCCTGGCATGGCCTGGCGGCCAGCGTCTTCGTCGTGTTGTGGCAGGGGCTGGACTTCATCCTTGCCGGGCTGCTGTTCGGCCTGCCGCATGCCCGGGCGACGTTCGAGCAGGGCGTGGTCTGGCGGGCGGCCTGGGGCGTGGTGGTGTACGGTGCGCTGGCCTTCGGCTTTGGCAGCGCGCTGCTGGCGCGTCGTGCGCACCAGCAGGCCCTGCGCGCCGCACAGGCCGAGTCCGCCCTGGTGCGCGCCGAACTGGCTGCGGTCCAGGGCAAGCTGAATCCGCACTTCCTGTTCAACACGCTCAACTCGCTCTTGATGCTGACCCGGCGCGATCCGGCGCGGGCTGAAGCCGGCCTGCTGGGCTTCTCGCGCCTGATGCGCTACGTGCTCGACAGCACGCGCCAGGGTGGCGGGCGGGTCGCGCTGCGCGACGAGCTGGACTTCGTGCGTGACTACCTTCAGCTTGAACAGCTGCGCCTGGGTGAGCGGCTGCGCGTGGTCTGGGATCTGGACCCTGCTGCCGACGACGACGAGGTGCCGCCGCTGACCTTGCAGCCGCTGGTCGAGAACGCAGTCGCCCATGGAATCGCGCCGCAGGTCAACGGCGGCACGCTGCGCATCGCCAGCCGTCGATCGCCCGAGGGCCTGCATCTCCATGTCGGCGACGACGGTGCCGGTTGCGACTGGCCGCAGCCGGCCGGCAGCCGGCGGGGCATCGGCCTGTCGGCCCTGCAACGCCGCTTTGAACTCGACTACGAAGGCCGCGCCCGCCTCGATGTGCGATCCGCGCCCGGCCAGGGCTTTGTCGTCGACATCCTGATCCCTTGAATCTGCCCGCGAGGATTGCCGTGAGAACCCTGATCGCCGAAGACGAACCGCTGGCCCGCGAAGGCCTGATCGAATGGGCGCGCCAGGTGCCGCAGCTGCAACTCGTCGGCGCGGTCGCCGATGGCCTGCAGGCGCTGGCGGCGATCCGCGAGTTGCAGCCGCAACTGGTGCTGATGGACATCCAGATGCCCGGCCTCACGGGCCTGCAGGTGCTGCGCGCCTTGCAGGCTGAAGCCGGGCCGCGGCTGCCGGCGGTCGTGTTCACCACGGCTTATGACGAGCACGCGCTGGCCGCCTTCGAGCTGCACGCGGTGGACTACCTGCTCAAGCCCTTTGAACATGCCCGCTTCATCGAGGCCGTGACCCATGTGCTGGCGCGCCACGATTCGCCCGAGCCTCCGGGTCTTGACGCGCTCGAGGCGGCCGGTGCTGCAGCGGCGGTCGAGGGGGGCGACGCTTCGCCGCTGACCCGGCTGCTCGTGCGCGACATGGGCCGCATCGTGCCCTTGCAGGTCGAGCAGATCGAGCATCTGCGTTCGGACACCAAGTACACGGCCATCGTCGCCAAGGGCCGGACCTACCTGGTGCGGTTGCCGATCGCGCACTTCGCGCAGCGCCTGGACGGGCAGCGCTTCCTCAAGCTGAGCCGCAGCTGCATCGTCAACCTGGACTTCGTCGACAGCATGACACCGGACGACAACTCGCAGCTCGTCGTGCAGATGCGCGACGGCAACCGCTTCACGGCGAGCCGCGAGGTCTCCAAGGATCTGCGGGGGCAATCGTTGTGAGCAAGTACCTGTTTCTGTTCCTGCCGTTGATGCTGCTCGGCACGGCCCAGGCCGCCGATGCCCTGCCAGAGGGCAAGACCTACGCGCCGGGGGCATTCGACAGCCTGGTCTTCGATGGCTCGGCGACGGTGCAGTTTCGCCAGGGCGACCGCGACGAGGTCTTCGTCGAGGGCGACGACGAGATGCAGAAGTCGGTGACCGTTGAGCTGCGTGGCAGCACCCTGCTGCTGCGATCGGAAGGGGGCTGGAGGTTCTGGTCCAGCCGCCAGCGCGCCAAGGTCCGGGTGCAGATGCGCGATCTGAAGTCGTTGCAGGTTTCCGGAGCGGCCGACTTCGTGGCCAGCGAGCCGGTGGAGCTGAAGAGTCTGCGGATCTCGATCTCGGGCTCGGCGGTCGCCCGCTTCGACAAGTTCCGCGCCGAGGAACTGCGGTTCGCGGTCTCGGGTTCAGGGGACGGTCACTTCAGCGGCAGCGTCGACGAACTGGTCGTTGCCGTCAGTGGGCGCAGCGAGTTCTTTGGCGAACAGCTGCATTCGCGCAACGCGCGAATCGCCATCAGCGGCCTGGGCAAGGTCCGGACCTGGACCACCGGCGAGTTGAGCGCGAGCGTGTCCGGAATCGGCACCGTCGACTATTGGGGCCGGCCGAACGTGACCCGGCGTTCTTCGGGCGTTTCCAACTTCAACGACATGGGCCCGAAAGCGGCGCCCTCCGCGGCTCAGTAGATCAGCCGGTCGGGCCGAAGGTCGCGCAGGATGGTGGTCGCGATCTCCTCGATGCTCTTGTGGGTCGAGCTGAGCCAGGCGATGCCTTCGCGGCGCATCATGGCCTCGGCCGCATGCACCTCATGGCGGCAGTTGGCAAGCGAGGCATAGGTGCTGTCAGGGCGGCGCTCGTGGCGGATCTGCGAGAGCCGCGCCGGGTCGATCGTCAAGCCGAAGCACTTGCGCCGGTGGGGAAGCAGCGGTGTCGGCAGCTTGCCGCGGTCAAAGTCCTCCGGGATCAGCGGGCAGTTCGCGGCCTTGATGCCGTGCTGCATCGCCAGGTACAGGCTGGTCGGCGTCTTGCCGCTGCGGCTGACCCCCAGCAGGATCACATCGGCCTTCTCGAGATTGCGCGAGCTCTGGCCGTCGTCGTGCGCGAGGCTGAAGTTGATGGCCTCGATCCGGTCGTTGTACTCGCGGCTCTGGCTGGCATCGGAGAAGCGGCCGACGCGGTGGTTGCTCTTGACGCCGAACTCATGCTCCAGCGGCTCGACGAAGGTGCGGAACATGTCCAGCACCATGCCCTTGCAGGACGGACTCGCCAGGATGTCGCGCACGGCGTCGTTGACAAGCGTGACGAAGACGATGGGCTTCTTGCCCTCGTGCTCGGCGCAGGCGTTGATCTCGTCGAGAACCGCAACCGCCTTCTCGATGCTGTCGATGAAGGGCCGGCGGACATGGCGATGCTGGTCCGGAAACTGCGCCAGGATCGAGTTGCCGAAGGTCTCGGCCGTGATGCCGGTTCCATCCGAGACAAAAAACACGGTACGGTCAGGCATGGTCGGCAAGCGGGGTGGAAACCCTGGGAGCGTATCAGCCGCCTGCAAGGGCCGGTCCATAAAATGCCCGTCATCCCTTCCGCCGCTGCCGCTGCCCGGCCCGACGTGACCCGACACTCCGTCATGTCCCACCGCAACTGCCCAGAACTCCAAGACCACGCTGCGTCTGCGTGGAGCCGGGGCGCGCCCGAGGAAGCACCGTTTCTTTCCTTCCCTTGTTACGGAGCTTTCCCACCATGTCCACGAGCCCACTGGCGACCGCCCTGGTCGCCCCGTTCGAACACCTGAGGATGACCGACGTCGAGGCGGTCGGCGGCAAGAACGCCAGCCTCGGTGAACTCATCAGCCAACTGGCGGCCGCCGGCGTACGGGTGCCGGGGGGCTTTGCGACCACGGCCCACGCGTTCCGGATTTTCCTGGAGCAGGGCGGCCTGCGCGAGCGCATTGCCCGGACCTTGTCGGCGCTCGATGTCGAAGACGTGCGGGCGCTGGCCGAGACGGGCGCCGCGATCCGCCAGTGGGTCATCGACACGCCGCTGCCGCCGGACCTCGAAGCCGCGATCCGCCAGCAGTTCGAGCGCCTCGAGGCCGACAGCCCCGGGGCGAGCTTTGCGGTGCGGTCCTCGGCAACGGCCGAGGACCTGCCGGATGCGTCGTTCGCCGGGCAGCAGGAGACCTTTCTCAACGTCGCCGGCATCGCCGACGTGCTGCACCGGATCAAGGAGGTCTTTGCGTCGCTGTACAACGACCGCGCGATCTCGTACCGCGTGCACAAGGGCTTTGCCCATGCCGACGTCGCGCTGTCGGCCGGCGTGCAGCGCATGGTGCGCAGCGACCTGGGCTCGGCCGGCGTGGTCTTCACGCTGGACACCGAATCGGGCTTCCCCGACGTCGTCTTCGTCACCGCCAGCTTCGGCCTTGGCGAGACGGTGGTTCAGGGTGCCGTGAACCCGGACGAGTTCTACGTCCACAAGCCCATGCTGCGCGCGGGCAAGCAGGCCATCATCCGCCGCGCGCTGGGCTCCAAGCTGCAGCGCATGGTCTTTGCGACGCCGGAACAGAAGGCCGCGTCGGGCCGGCTGGTCCAGGTGCTGGACACGCCGCCCGAGATGCGCAACCGCTACTCGCTGAGCGACGCCGATGTCGCCGAGCTGGCACGCTACGCGCTGACGATCGAGCAGCACTACGGGCGTCCGATGGACATCGAGTGGGGCAAGGACGGCGTCGACGGTCGCATCTACATCCTGCAGGCCCGGCCCGAGACCGTGAAGAGCCAGTCCGCCGGCCAGGTCGAGCAGCGCTACAAGCTCACGGGCGATCCGGCCAAGAACACCGTGCTTGCCGAAGGCCGTGCCATCGGTCAGAAGGTCGGCACCGGTCGCGTGCGGCTGGTCAAGAGCACGGCCGAGATGGACACCGTGCTGCCCGGCGATGTGCTCGTCACCGACATGACCGACCCGAACTGGGAACCGGTCATGAAGCGGGCCGCAGCCATCGTCACCAACCGGGGCGGCCGCACCTGCCACGCCGCGATCATCGCGCGTGAGCTCGGCATCCCGGCGGTCGTCGGCTGCGGCGACGCCACGGCCCTGCTGGCCGATGGCGCGCTGGTCACCGTCAGCTGCGCCGAAGGCGACACCGGCTTCATCTACGACGGTCTGCTCGAGACCGAGATCACCGAGGTCCGGCGCGGCGAGATGCCGTACTGCCCGATCAAGATCATGATGAACGTCGGCAACCCGCAGCTCGCGTTCGACTTCGCGCAGATGCCCAATGCCGGTGTCGGCCTGGCCCGGCTCGAGTTCATCATCAACAACAACATCGGTGTCCACCCGAAGGCGATCCTGGACTACCCCAACGTCGACCCGGAGCTGAAGAAGGCCGTCGAGTCGGTGGCCCGCGGGCACGCCAGCCCACGCGCCTTCTACGTCGACAAGCTGGTCGAAGGCATCGCCACCATCGCCGCGGCGTTCTGGCCCAAGCCGGTGATCGTCCGGCTGTCGGACTTCAAGAGCAACGAGTACCGCAAGCTCATCGGCGGCACGCGCTACGAGCCCGATGAAGAGAACCCCATGCTGGGCTTCCGCGGGGCCAGCCGCTACATCAGCGGCGACTTTGCCGACGCCTTCGCGATGGAGTGCGAGGCGCTGCGTCGCGTGCGTGGCGAGATGGGGCTGGTCAACGTCGAGGTGATGGTGCCCTTCGTGCGGACCGTGCGCCAGGCCGAACGGGTGACGCAGATGCTCGCCGAGCGGGGCCTCAAGCGCGGTGAGGCGGGCCTGAGGCTGATCATGATGTGCGAGGTGCCGAGCAATGCCGTGCTGGCCGAGCAGTTCCTGGAGCACTTCGACGGCATGTCGATCGGCTCGAACGACCTGACCCAGCTCACGCTGGGCCTGGACCGCGACTCCGGCATCGAGCAACTCGCCGGCGACTTCGACGAGCGCGACCCGGCGGTCAAGGCGCTGATCTCGCGCGCCATCGCGGCTTGCCGCGCCAACGGCAAATACGTCGGCATCTGTGGCCAGGGGCCGAGCGACCACCCGGACTTCGCGGACTGGCTGGCGCAGGAAGGCATCGTCTCGATCTCGCTGAATCCCGACACGGTTGCCGACACCTGGATCCGCCTGGCCGGTCGTACCTGAGCACTTCAGGAGGGGTAAGGCCTTGCACAAGGCAGGGCCTTGCTCCGGGAAAGCCCTGTCGGGACATGCCAGTGCGAGGCGGCTGATCGTCAGAAAGTCGTAAGCCGCGAATTCGACATTCCCCCGTCGTCGTCGAACGAGGGGTTTGCTGTCGTGCTGTTGGTGTTGTCTGCGATCAAGCTGGTTGCCGAGATTGCCCTGATGTGCCTGCTCGGGCAGGGGGTGCTGGCCATGCTCGCGGGCGAGAAGCGTCAGCAGAACTTCTTCTATCAGCTGCTGACGATCCTGACCCGGCCTTTCACGGCGGCGGCCCGGTTCATCACGCCACGCCAGGTGGGCGACCACCAGGTACCGTTCGTCGCCTTCTTCTTGCTGCTGCTGATCTGGGCCGTGGTCACCTTCGAGAAGATCAGGCTCTGCGTGGACAGCGCGATGGTGGGGTGCCAGTGATGGAACGCCTGGACTACCTCTGGCTGAAGTGGAAGGCCATGGGCCTGCTGGTGTTCGGCCGCAAGGCCCAGGCGCTGGCCGTGTTCGACGTCATGGTCGCGCGTTGGCCCGACGACCGCTACGCCCGGGCCAGTCGCGCCCACGAGCTGCATGCCGCTGGGCGGACGGCTCAGGCGCTGCTCGACTCGGCCGAGCTGGTGCGCCTGCAGCCTGAAAACGCCCACGTCTGGTTCAACCACGGCTTCATGCTCGAGGCCCACGAACAGCTCGAAGAGGCCCGGGTGGCGCTGGCTCGGGCCGCCGAGCTGAGCCCGAAACTCGACCGCGCCTGGTACGGCCTCGGCATGGTGCTGATCCGGCTGGGTCGGCTCGACGAGGCCGTGGCGGCGCTGAAGCGCAACACCGAGCTGCAACCCATGAGTCCCTATGGCTGGTACCAGCTGGCCCGGGTGCACGTCGACCGCCGCGAGCCCGAGGCGGCCGCCAAGATCATTGCGCACCTGAAGGGCTTCGAGCCCAAGGTCGCTGCCCAGCTTGAACGTGAGACCGGTCTGCGTGGCGATGCCCGCAGCCCGGCATGAACGACGGACCGAAATCGCGCGGAAGCGTCGCAAGGATCGGGTCCAGGCCGCAGGGCTGGGACCTCAACACGAAGCCCGGCAACGGGTGCATTGACAACGAGAGAAAGAGGTGACAGCCATGCAGGTGAGCGAGAACCACCAGCGATACTGGAAGAAGAACCTCAGGATCACCTCGATCCTGTTGGCGATCTGGTTCGTGGTGACCTTCGTGGTCGCGTACTTCGCGCGCGACTTGAGTTTCACGATGGCCGGTTGGCCGTTCAGCTTCTGGATGGGTGCGCAGGGCGCGCTGGTGATCTACGTGATCATCATCGCGTATTACGCCCACTACATGAACAAGCTGGACATCGAACACGGCGTCGCCGAGGAGGAATGACATGGCTGGCTTGAGTTTCGAACCCCAAACCGGGGTCTCCAACAAGGAGGCCAACGCGGCCTTCAAGAAGGGCCTGAACAAGGTCTACGGCTGGTACACCGGAGGCTTCCTGGCTTTCGTGCTGGTGCTCGCCGTTGCCGAGCAGATGGGCTTGTCCCGCGGTGCCATCGGCATCGTGTTCCTGCTCGCCACCGTGGCGCTGTATGCCGGCATCGGCATCATGAGCCGCACCAACGACGCGTCCGAGTACTACGTTGCCGGCCGTCGCGTGCCTGCGATCTACAACGGCATGGCCACGGGCGCCGACTGGATGTCGGCTGCCTCGTTCATCGGCATGGCCGGTACGCTGTACCTCACGGGTTACGGCGGTCTGGCGTTCATCATGGGCTGGACCGGCGGCTACTGCCTGGTGGCGCTGTTCCTGGCGCCTTACCTGGGCAAGTTGGGCCAGTTCACGATCCCCGACTTCCTGGGGGCGCGCTATG
>JAJTGU010000103.1 GCA_021297985.1 Rubrivivax sp. | reverse complement strand
TGTCGCGGCCGATCGGGCGGATCGGGCCGCGTGGGTGGCGTGGGTTGCGACTTCAGCCCTGGGTGGGCTGGCTCGCGCTGGTGGCAAGCAGCGCGTCCGGATGGGTGTCGCTGGTGGCCAGTCCGTTCACGCCGGCGAGCATCGCGAACGTGAAGATGAAGGCAAAGGCCATCGAGGCAGCGCGGGTGGTGGTGCGGACGTTCATGGGGTTCTCCTTGGGGGCGGGGCAGCGGCTCGGGGGGCTTGCGGTGGCTGTTGCCGGCTGCAGGGGTTTGTCGATGAAGCGGAATGTAGGCACCGTCACCTGGGCCGCCCAGCGCCCTGCGACGAGCGGCCGGAAGCGGGTGACCGAACGCCCCTGAACGCGACGAAGCGATGCTGGCAAGGCCCGAATCGAGGGGGCCGAGTCGTGCATTTCCGACGCTCGGGTCGGACCCGGTTTGTGGCAATCTTCGGCTCAGTTGGGGCTGCCGCCTTCAGCGACGGCCCTGGTGGATTCGAACTTGTCTTGCGAAGGTGAGGCCCACGATGAACCCCGAGCTGTTGCCTTGCGTCCCGCCTGCGGGCGCCGGAATGCCGATCGCGCAGATGCGCAGCGTCTACCGTGTCGGGGAGGTTTCACGGCGGCTCGACCGGCTTCCACCGCGCGAGCACGAGAACCTCCGGGCGACCTACGAGAGGATGCTCGAGAAGGGCGCGGAGCGATTCCAGGTCAAGCCATCCGGCCTGCCGGCGATGGAGCATCTCTACGAAGAGCTGCCGAACTTCGCTGCCGTGCTCGACGACGTCAAGCGCCAGCTCGCGCTGTGCCAGGACAGCGGTGATGCGCTGGAGATCGCACCGATGCTGTTGCTCGGCCCTCCTGGCATCGGCAAGACGCACTTCGCCCGCATGCTGTCGGACCTGCTGGGCACGGGCATGGGCTTCGTCGCGATGAGCCAGCTCACCGCGGGCTGGGTGCTTTCAGGCGCCAGCAGCCAGTGGAAGGGTGCCCGACCGGGAAAGGTCTTCGAAACGCTCGTGGACGGCGCCTATGCCAACCCGGTGATGGTGGTCGACGAGATCGACAAGGCCCGCGCCGAACATGCCTACGACCCGCTGGGCTCGCTGTACAGCCTTCTCGAACACGACACCGCCCTGGCCTTCACCGACGAGTTCGCCGAGGTGCCCATCGATGCCAGCCAGGTGATCTGGATCGCCACCGCCAACGACGAAAGCGGCATCCCGGAGCCGCTGCTCAACCGGATGAACGTGTTCGAGGTCCAGGCGCCGGATGCCGAGGGCGCGCGGACGATCGCGTTGCGCCTGTACCAGCGCCTGCGCGGCGCGCACGACTGGGGCCGCCGATTCGACGACGAGCCTGGAGAGGCCGTGCTGCAGCGGGTCGCGACGATGCCGCCGCGCGAGATGCGTCGCGCGTGGATGACCGCTTTCGGCAATGCGCGCCTGGCCGGACGCGGCGCGATCGAGCTGGCCGATCTGCCGGTGGCCCCGGCGCGCCGGTCGGCGATCGGCTTCATGCACTGACCGCGGGCCCAGCGCCGAGCGTCTCGAGGCCGATTCAGTCCGGGCCGGTCTCGGCCGGGCTCAGCAGCCGCGAGATCACCGGCTGCAGTTCTTCCGCGATGCGTTCCTTGTTGACCAGCGCGCTCACGCCCAGGGTCAGCGCTCTGGCCCTGGTGGTGTCCTCCAGGTTGCCCGAAACCAGCACCACGGGCAGGCCCGGTACAAGTTCGAGCGCGCGGTGCGCCAGCACCAGGCCGTCGAGTCCGGGCATGTGGAGATCGGTGACGAGCACGTCCCAGCGACCGGGTTCGGCGGCCAGCGCCTGGATCGCCTGCTGGGCCTGTTCAGATGCGTGCACGACACAGCCCGCGCGCTCGAGCAGGGCGGTGGCGACGATGCGCACGACCTCGTCATCGTCGACCAGCAGCACCTGGGTGCCGTTCGGCAGGGCGCTCATGGGCGTCGGCTTGCCCATCACCTCGGCGGACGGCGCCGCCGGCAGCACCCGCGGCAGCAGGATGTGCACCTTGGTGCCGGCCCGCGGCGCGCTGTCGAGCCGGATCTGGCCGCCGTGCATGGTGACAACACTGTGCACCAGCGCCAGCCCGAGACCGGTGCCTTCGCCCGGTGCCTTGGTGGTGAAGAACGGATCGAAGGCACGGCGGCGCGTCTCGTCGTCCATGCCGCAGCCGCTGTCCTGCACCCACAGTTCGACCGCGTCGCGGCCATCGGCCAATCGTGCCGGCGCGGCACCGAAACGGATTTGACCTGGCCCTTCGCCCAGTGACTGCCAGGCGTTGACGCCCAGGTTCATCAGGGCAGGCTGCCACTGGCCGGCGTCGAGTTCAGCCCACAGCGGCTCGTCGGCCATTTCGGTTTCGAGCGTCACTCTCGCCGGCAGCGTCGCACGCAGCATCGCGATGGTCTCCGACAGCAGCGGCTGAACGCAGACGGCGGCCGTGCTGGCCGGGACGCGACGCGTGTAGGCGAGGATGCGCTGCACCAGATCGCGCGCGCGCCGGCCCGTCCGCTCGAGCTGTTCCAGATGGTCCAGGACAGGCGTTCCGGTGGCGGCGTCCTCTCGCGCCATCTTCATCGTCGCGAGCATCGCCCCGAGGAGATTGTTGAAGTCGTGCGCGACGCCACTGGCGAGCGTGCCGAGCGCCTCGAGCTTCTGCGACTCGCGCAGCTGCATCTGCAGCCGCTCACGCTCGCGTCGAGCCTCGTGCAGCTCGGTCAGGTCGCGGCCGACGCCGATGTAGCCTGCGAAGCGGCCCGCGCCATCAAAGCGTGGCCGGCCGCTGACGATCTGGAAGCGCTCGCGCCCGTCGGGTCCGATGCGGCGCAGCTCGAGGTTGCGGAAGGGCTCGTGCCGCGCCAGCAGCGTGCGATGCGACGCCCACGCCTCGGGCGAAAGGCCGCCGTTGTCGACTTCCCAGCGCTGGCGGCCGATGGCCCGTTCGAATCCTTCGCCGGCACTGCCGTCCTGCCCATGCAGCGCGGTATAGCGGTGCTCGGTGTCGGTCTCCCAGAACCAGTCGGCCGACAGCTCGGCAAAGGCCTGCAGTCGCTCCTGGCTGGCGCGCAGTGCCTGCTCGGTGTCGCGGCGAGAGGTGATGTCCGTGATCGCGCCCGAAAAGCGCAAAGGGCGCCCAGCCGCATCGTGCAGCGCTCGGCCGCGGCCGTGGAACCAGCGCCAGCTGTCGTCGCGGCAACGCAGGCGGTAGTCGCAGTCGAACATCGGCCCGCCGGCGTTCAGGTGCGCATCCATCATCGCCGTCGTCGTGGCGTGGTCCTCGGGATGCAGCGCGTCGCGGAAGCGGAACTCGCCATCGAATGCCGCCTCGTTGTCGTACCCCAGGAGCTGTCGGAAGCGTTCGGAGAAATGAGCAGTGCCGTTGACGATGTGACAATCCCAGATGCCGTCGTTGGCCACCGCCAGTGCCAGCGCCAGGCGCTGCTGAGCCTGGCGCAGGAACTCGGTGGCGG
>JAJTGU010000128.1 GCA_021297985.1 Rubrivivax sp. | reverse complement strand
TGTGGTGGCCCTCGCGGGCCTGACCGTTACACCGGCTGATGATGGTGTCCACCCGCCGACTCTTTGCGACCGTGCTGTGTTCAGAGTAACAACAACATTTTGTCCACCTGTGCTCATCCTGTTTCTCCTGGGTCTTGTGTTGGCAAAACTCGCACATCAACTTGAGCGTTGTGCGCGATCCGAATGTTCACGACGAAAGCTGGAAGCAACGAGCCGTGTTTGCCCGCGATTCCAGCATTCAGCCCTACTGCACCACCCCCAACATCGGCGGCAACCCCACCACCCGCTGCACGATCTCGCGGATGCTGTGGCTGCCGGTCTTCAGGCGGAGTTGGCAGATCTGGGTGCGGACGGTGCTCATCGCGACGCCCTTGTCCTTGGCGATGTCGGTCGGGCGGTCGCCGGCGACGAGGGCTTCGAGGACAGCGGTTTCGGCTTGGGTCAGGTCGCACAGCCGGGCGTAGCTCTGCAGCGCCAGGTCCTGGGTGCGGCGGGCCAGCGGCAGCGACAGCAGCACGGCGCCGCCGGTGGTCGGTCCCATGGCGTGGGGGGGCAGGGGCAGCACCGCGACCGCGACCCGGTCGTCGCCGGCGTGACCCAGGTTCAGCAGGCGGCGCAGGCCGCGGCGCAGTGCGGCGTCCAGTGCTTCGGCCAGGGCTTGGCCGTCGCCGGCACGGCGTGCCGTGATCTGGCCACCGTCAAGCTCAAGCGGGTGGCCGGGCTCGTCAAGCGCTTGCCGGGCAAGCCGGTTGGCATAGACGACACGACCACCGGCGGCGACCACGACCAGGCCGCGGCCGACATGGTCCAGCGTTGCAGCCAGCCAGTGCTCGGGCTGGCCGGCCGCGGCTGCGTTGCGCTGGGGCGCCGGCCGCGTCGCCGCCGGCGGGCTGTAGTGCCAGCCCGTGTGCAGCCCGGAGGCGTCGATGCCGCCGGCCACGACGGCCTGCGAGGGAACGCTGTGTGAGATTTCGAGCAGTGACATCTGGGACTCCATCCTTCGTGTTGTGCCCGTCCATGAACGGATTCGGGATGGCGTGACGGTAGGGGTCCGCCGTTGATGTGTCATGTCAATGCAGGATGGAAGACGATGTCAATCCTGACATCGGACGCCAGCTCCGAGGAGTCGGGGTTTCAGCGCCCGGCGCTCCGCTTCAGGGCCGATTCGGCTCCGGGCACGCAGCATTCGCAAAGCCAGCCTGTGCCGCCGCGGCCGCCTTCGCGACCGAGCCGCGTGAAGAGGCCGACCGGCGGGTCGGCCAGGTCGTCCGCCGGTCCACGGCCCATCAGCGGCTGCAGCGCGGCCAACGCGTTCGCCACGCGCTGCTCACCCAGGCCGTGCACGACTGAATACGGCAACCGGGCCTGACCCAGCCATTGCCGCAGCACGGCGTCGACCGGCTCGCGGACGTGGGCACCGTCGCGCTGGTGGCCATCCGGTTGCCACGGCAGGTCCAGTGCCGTCAGCAACGTCGCGTCGGCACACGCGGCGTGCAGCTGAATCGCCCGGTTGCGCAGGCTGTCGTCGCCGAACACGATGTGGCTGTAGACGGCCGTCATCAGGGGCGTCGTGTCGGCCACCACCCAGTCGTGGTGCTCCCGGGCGGCGGTGATGCGCTCGTGCTGGCCACGCAGGATGGACGCCTGCTCTTGGACCTGCGGAGTGCGGCCGGTCGACTCGCACCACTCGCGCAGCCACTCGGCGACGACCGCGACCCGTGTCCCGCGGGGCAAGCGCTCGCGCAGCGCGGCGGCCAGCGCATGGCTCAACGTCGACTTGCCGGTGCTCTCGGCGCCGACGACCGCGACGACGATGGCGACGCCGCGGGCCTGAGCCGTCATGTCCGGGTGGCGGGCAGCGCCGGGCGTCGCGCGTCGGGCCGGCCTTCGAGTGCCTGCCAGGCGCGCCAGCCGGCCAGGCTGAGCAGTGCAAACAGGCCATAGAGCAGCACGGTCAGCCACAGCCCCTTGTGCGCAAACAGCGGCATGCTCACAAGATTGACGACCAGCCACAGCGGCCAGGTCTCGATGTACTTGCGCCCGAGCAGCCACTGGCCGGCGACGCTCAGCACCGTGGGCAGTGCGTCCCACCAGGGCACGGTGCTGGTCGTGAAGCGCTGCAGCAGCCAGGCGAGCAACGGCCAGGCCAGCAGCGTCGTCGTGGCGAGGATCAACGCGCTGCGTCGTGGCAGCCGACGCACGACCAGCACCCGGCCGTCGTCGCCGCGCCCGCGCAGCCACTGCCACCAGCCCCAGGCCGCGATCGCAATGAAGAACAGCTGCAGACCGGCCTCGCCAAACAGGCCGGCTTGCTGGAACAGCACGGCGTAGGCCGCCGACGACAGCATCGCCAACGGCCAGGCGATGGGCAGCACCCGCATGTTGGCGATCACCATCGCCAGCGCGAGTGCAAAGCCGACCGCTTCCAGCACGCTCACCGGAGCGCCGAACGCGACGAAGAGAACCTCGGTGGACAAGCCGGTTCAGCGCGGGCCGGGGCCGGGCTCGGGCACGCGGGCGCCGAACTGCACAAAGACCTCATGTGCACGCAGCATGCCGAGTTCGCTGCGGGCCTTCTCTTCGACCATCTCCAGGCCTTCCTGCAGGTCGCTGACCTCGGCACTCACGCGCTCATTGCGTTCCCGGGATGCGGCGAGCGAGGCCTCGGCCTGGGCCAGTGCCCGCTCCATGCGCATCGCCTCGGGCCAGTTGCCCTTGCCGAACCAGAGATCCAGCTGCACCCAGGCCAGAAGAAGCACCAGCAGGGCCGTGCCCCAGTGTCGGGCCAGGCGGTCCAGCGCGGCCGAGGCACCGTTGGGCGCCTGGGCGGGCAGGACGGGGCGTGCGCCGGGGGCCATGGCAGGCAGAGCCGAGGTTCAGCGGGCCTCAGGCCTGGCGCAGGGCGCGCACGTTGTAGAACGCGGCGCGGCCGGGGTACTGGGCGGTGTCGCCGAGGTCCTCTTCGATGCGCAGCAACTGGTTGTACTTGGCGATGCGGTCGCTGCGGCTCATCGAGCCGGTCTTGATCTGCCCGGCGTTGGTGCCCACCGCGATGTCGGCGATGGTGCTGTCCTCGGTCTCGCCGCTGCGGTGGCTGATCACGGCGGTCCAGCCGGCGCGCTTGGCCATCTCGATGGCGGCGAAGGTCTCGCTGAGCGTGCCGATCTGGTTGATCTTGATCAGGATCGAGTTCGCGACGCCGCGGTCGATGCCGGTCTCGAGGATGCGGGTGTTGGTGACGAACAGGTCGTCGCCCACCAGCTGCACCCGCTTGCCGAGCTTGTCATTGAGGTGCTTCCAGCCGTCCCAGTCGCCCTCGTGCATGCCGTCCTCGATGCTGACGATGGGGTAGCGGTCGCACCAGGTCGACAGCACATCGGTCCACTCCTCGGCCGACAGCGTCAGGCCTTCGCCGGCCAGGTGGTACTTGCCTTCCTTGTAGAACTCGCTGGCGGCGCAGTCCAGGCCGATCGCGATCTGTTCGCCGGCCCGGTAGCCCGCGCCTTCGATGGCCTCGAGGATGAGCTGGATCGCCGCCTCGTGGCTGGCGACGCTGGGCGCGAAGCCGCCTTCGTCGCCGACCGCGGTGCTCATGCCGCGTTTGTCGATGATCTTCTTCAGCGCATGGAAGACCTCGGCGCCGTAGCGCACGGCTTCGCGGAAGGTCGGTGCGCCGACCGGCAGGATCATGAACTCCTGCAGGTCGAGGTTGTTGTTGGCATGCGCGCCGCCATTGATGACGTTCATCATCGGCACCGGCATCTGCATGCGGCCCATGCCGCCGAAGTAGCGGTACAGCGGCAGCCCGCTTTCCTCGGCGGCGGCACGCGCCACCGCCATGCTCACCGCGAGCGTCGCATTGGCGCCCAGTCGGCCCTTGTTGTCGCTGCCGTCGAGGTCGATCAGCGTCTTGTCCAGGAAGGCCTGCTCGGCGGCGTCGAGGCCCATCACGGCTTCGGAGATCTCGGTGTTGATGTGCTCGACCGCGCGCAGCACGCCCTTGCCGTTGTACCGGCCGGCGTCGCCGTCGCGCAGCTCGATGGCTTCGCGGCTGCCGGTGGAGGCGCCGCTGGGCACCGCGGCGCGACCCATGGTGCCGCTCTCCAGCAGCACGTCGCACTCGACGGTGGGGTTGCCGCGGCTGTCCAGGATCTCGCGGCCGACGATGTCGACGATGGCACTCATGGGTTGTTCGTCCTCAGCGGGTCAGTTTGGTGGTTTTCGGATGGCCGTCGGGCTAGACGCCCTCGACGATGACCATGTTGAACATCGCCGTGGCACCGGCGCGCAGCGCGCGGGCCTGGGTGTAGGCCGGGCTGTCGTACATCGCCTTGGCGGCTTCGAAGTCGGGGTAGTGCAGCACGGTCAGGCGTGGCGGCTGCCAGTCGCCTTCGAGCACCTGCATGCGGCCCCCGCGCACGAGGTACTCGCCGCCGAAGGACTTGACGACCTCGGGTGCGGCAACCATGTACTGCTTGAAGACTTCGGGGTCGGTGACGTGCGACTCGACGATCAGGTAGGCGGCGGGCATGGTGGGGCTCCGGCAGGTCAGCAGGAAAAGTCGTTTTCCAGCAGCGGCTGTGTCTTGATGACACGGTCGAGTGCGACGAGCTGTTCGAGCAGCGACTTCATGCGCTTCAGCGGCACGGCGTTGGGGCCGTCGCACAGGGCGTTGCGCGGGTCCGGGTGCGTTTCCATGAAGACTCCCGCCACGCCCACCGCGATGGCCGCGCGGGCCAGCACGGGCACGAACTCGCGCACGCCGCCGGAGCTGGTGCCATTGCCGCCGGGGAGCTGCACGCTGTGGGTGGCGTCAAACACCACCGGCGCATTCGTCTCGCGCATGATCATGAGGCTGCGCATGTCGGAGACGAGGTTGTTGTAGCCGAAGCTCACCCCGCGTTCGCAAGCCATGAAGTTGTCTTCTTCCAGGCCCGCAGCACGCGCGGCGGCGCGGGCCTTGTGGATGACGTTCTTCATGTCGCCTGGGGCCATGAACTGGCCCTTCTTGATGTTCACCGGCTTGCCGCTGCGGGCCACGGCCTGGATGAAGTCGGTCTGACGGCTCAGCAGGGCCGGGGTCTGCAGCACGTCCACCACGGCAGCGGCAGCAGCCACCTGGGCTTCGTCGTGCACGTCGGTGATCACGGGCACCAGCAGTTCGCGGCGCACCTTGGCCAGGATCTCCAGTCCACGCCCGTTGCCCAGGCCGCGGAAGCCGCTGTCGCTGCTGCGGTTGGCCTTGTCATAGCTGCTCTTGAAGATGAAGGGAATGCCCAGCGCCGAAGTGATCTCCTTCAGGTGCCCGGCGGTGTCCATCTGTAGCTGTTCGCTCTCGACCACGCAAGGCCCGGCGATCAGGAAAAACGGCTGGTCCAGGCCGACGTCGTATCCGCAGAGCTTCATGCCAGGGTCCATTCCCGCGGCGTGGTGGCGCCGCCGCCTCTGCCTGCGTGGTGTTCGAGAGCTGCCTTCACGTAGCTGGTGAACAGCGGGTGCCCGCCCCAAGGCGTGCTCTTGAATTCGGGGTGGAACTGCACGCCCATGAACCACGGGTGCTGCTCGCGCGGCAGTTCGACGATCTCGGTGAGCTTCTCGGTCTGCGTGAGTGCGCTGATCACGAGGCCGGCCTCTTGCAGCCGGTCGAGGTAGTTCACGTTGGCTTCGTAGCGGTGGCGATGGCGCTCGGTCACCACGGGGCCATAGATCTGGTGGGCCAGTGTGCCGGCCTTCACGTCGGAGCTCTGCGCGCCCAGGCGCATGGTGCCGCCGAGGTCGGAGCTGGCCGTGCGCTTCTGGATCGAGCCGTCGCGGTCTTTCCACTCCTCGATGAGCGCGATGACCGGGTGCGCGCAGTCGGGCTCGAACTCGGTGCTGTTGGCGCCCGGCAGCCCGGCCACG
>JAJTGU010000223.1 GCA_021297985.1 Rubrivivax sp. | reverse complement strand
CGCTCTTTGCCCGCGATCCAGGCGCCGATCTCCGGTTGCTGGTCGGCCAGGGGCGCGACCAGCCAGCTCAGCGGCGAGCAGGCGCTCTCCTTGTAGGTGGCCTTGTCCGTCGCGGACCTGCGGTAAGGGCCGACCACGATGTGGCAGCGTGACACGGCGCGGGTCAGGGCCACGTAGATCAGGCGTTGGGCCTCTGCGTTCCGGCCGAGGAGCGCGGCCTGCACATGGGCAGGGTCCTGGGCGGCGTCGGGACTGAAGTCGAGCACCGTGCTGCCGTCCTCGGTACGCTTCTCGGTGGCATACCGGGCCCGGTCCTTGCCGAGGCTGCCGTCCCAGGCAAAGGGCAGGAAGACCAGCGGGTACTCCAGGCCCTTGGACTGGTGGATGGTCACGATCTGAACCAGGTTGCCGTCGCTGGCCAGGCGCAGTTGGCGCTGCTCGTCGAGCTCGGCCTCGCGTCGACGAGCGGCCAGCCAACGCCACTGCGCCTGCGGCGTGCTGGCGCCATGGCCTGCAGCGGCGGCTCCGGGTCCGGAGGCGGCCCCTTGTGCGGCGGCCTGCAGCAGTTCGGCGACATGGTTCAGATTGGTCAGCCGACGCTCGCCATCGGCCCGCGGCAGCAGGCGTTGCACGACGCCGGCTTCGCGCAGCCAGTGTCTCAGCAGCGCTGCCGGGCCCTGTCGCTGCCAGACCATGCGCCACTGCGCCAGCCGGGCGTGCCAGGAGGCCAGCAGGCTGTCGTCGTGGCGCAGCGCGAGCAGTGTTCCGGCATCGCCGCCCATGCAGTCGCTGGCCAGCACCCGGCGCAGCAGCGTGCCGTCGCCCGGAGCCAGGAGGGCCGCCAACAGGTGCTCGACGGTTTCGGCCTCCGCGCTGTGGAACACCGACTCGCGGGCCCGCGCCGCGCTCGCGACGCCGCAAGCCGCCAGCGTCCTGGCCATCAGCGCGGCGTCGCGGTGGGTGCGGACCAGCACCGCGATGTCGCCAGCGGCCAGTGTCCGCCCGGCGATGTGGACCCGCCCCTGCGCCGCGGCCGCGAGCAGACGCACGATCTCGGCCGCAACGCCTTCGGCCGCCAGCACCCGCGCCAGGCGCTTGGCCGGCGGCAGGCCGCTCGGGTCGCGCGGCAGCAGCCAGCAGCGCAAGGCCGCGGGCATCACCGGTCGGCCCTCTGCATCGCACTCGACCAGTGCCGGCCGCGGCTTGGCGCCGGGGCGCACCGCCTGGTACGGCAACCCGGGCTGCATGAAGGGCTGCGCCGCGGCGCCATACAGCCGGTTCAGGGCGGTCAGCAAGGCTGGCACCGAGCGCTGGTTGTCGACCAGGCTGTGGCGCTGCGCCGCCGGCACGCTGTCGCGCGCGGCCAGGTAGGTCGACAGCTCGGCCTGGCGGAACGCGTAGATCGCCTGTTTGGGATCGCCGACCAGCGCGAGCAGGGTGTTGGCCCCGGTGTCGCTGCCGAACAGCCGCCGGAAGATCGCCCATTGCAGGCTGTCGGTGTCCTGGAACTCGTCGATCAGGGCCACCGGATGGCGGTCGCGCAAGGCCATGGCCAGAGACTCGCCGGGCTCGCCCTGAAGCGCGTCGTGCAGGCCCATGAGCAGCCCATCGAAGCTCGACAGTCGCCGGCTGCGGGCCAGTGCGCGCAGCCGGGCCGGCGCCGTGTCGAGCATCCGGCGCAGCAGTCCCAGGCGCAGCGTCGCCATCGGGCCGGCCAGCGCCACCTGGCCGTCGACCCACTGCTGGGCCCGGTCGAAGAACGGGTGTTCGGGAGCGGCCTTGCCCTTCTTGGTGGCGATCTGCGTGCGCGCCAAGCGGTTGGCGGACTTGTCGAGGCGGCCGGGCCGCAGCGGTGCGGCCAGGATCTGGTCCCAGGCCGCGATCGCGTCCGCAACGTGTTGAGGTTCGTGGGTTCTGTGGTTCAGCGACGGCGAGGCCGCGGCCAGACGGGCGACTACCTCCGGCCGCCAGGCCGGCCAGGCGGCAGCCAACTCAGCGTGAAGGTCGTGCTGCATCGCGAGCGACGCAGCCACCGCATCGGACAGGTCTGCAGCCTCGGCACCTGCCGGATCGCTGGGATCGCCAGGATCGCCAAGGTCGGCAACCCCCGCGGGCCACTTCAATGGCGCCAGCGGTCGCGCGAGCACCTGCTGCAGCGCCAGCTCCCAACGACGCGGGCCGTCGCCCGACTCGAGAAGCGCCTGCACCAGCAGCGGCGGCATCGGCCGCCCGAGCACCTCGCGCCGCCAGGCGTCCGCAACGACCTCATGGCGCAGTTCGGAGTCGTCGGCCAGCGCGTGCCCGGCCATGACCTGGCCGCTGGCCAACGGGTTGCGCGCCAGCACCTTCTGGCAGAAGCCATGGATCGTGAACACCGAGGCGGCGTCGAAGTCCTGCAGCGCCACCTGCAGTCGCAGTGCCTGCCGTCCAGGGTCGTCTCCGCTGCGTTGGCGGGCCTGTTCCAGCAACCCGACCAGGAAGGTGTCGGCCACCGGGGCCGGGCCGCTCGCGGCCGGTCGCAGCAGGCTCAAGGCCTGGTGCAGGCGGCTGCGGATCCGCTCACGCAGTTCGGCGGCCGCGGCGTTGGTGAAGGTGACGACCAGCACCTGCTCGAGGGTCAGCCGCCGTTCCAGCAAAGCCCGCAGCACCAGGGCACAGATGTTCCAGGTCTTGCCGGTACCGGCCGAGGCCTCGACGACCTGCACTCCAGAAAGCGGCAGCGCCAGGACATCCAGCGGCTTCACGCGTCGCCCTCCGCTTCGGCCGGTGCCTCGTCCAGGCCGGCGAGATCGAACGCCGGCCCGAAGACCGCGTCGGCCAAGGGCTGGAAGGCGCCGCTGCCCAACGGGTCGGGCTGGCCGCGCAGCACCAGTCGCCACGCCGCGTCGGAGCTTTCGCCGAACGAACGGTCGCTGTCCCGCCAGGTCTTTTCGGCCACGCTGTCCTTGCGCCCGGACTCGATCCACGCCCAGGCGGTCCGGGGCAACCAGGGCAGCGGTCGGTTCCGGCCGCGGAGAAACAAGCCCACCAGCGGCGTCAGAAGCTGGCGGGCTCGTCCAGCATCCAGTGCCGGCCATCGCAGGGTGTTGCTGGCCTGCCGCGGGTTCGGCAGGTCGGACGGCGCGTGCATCAGGCGCGTCGCGCACGGCCGGCCGGATGCCTGTGTCGCCAGGTGTTGCAGCCAGGCCTCGATGACGTCAGGCCCGCGCCGGTCGCCCGGATACCAGAGCAACTGCTCGGAGGCGGACTCGACCTGCGTCGCCGGCGCTGACCAGCGCAGCCGGACCGGTGGCATGCCGCCATCGGCGTCGCCCGGCCATTCCAGCATGAGCTCCTGGCCGGTGCCGGCACGCGGCCCGAGGCGCGATTCAAGCACTGGATCGCGTCCGCTGGCCCGCAATGCATGGCGCAAGGCGTCGGCATAGGCCACCAGGGCGGGCCACTCCTGTTGCAGCCAGACCTGGCCCCAGCCGGCGGCCGGACCCAGGCGAGCACGTTGCGTCCAGTCCGCTGCCGTCGCGGCGTCGGGCGTCTGCGGCTCCGACGTCGCCAGCAGCAGGCCCAGCCAGTGCCGCCAGAGCCGACGGCGTTCGCGCGTGTCGCGGGCTTCGAGGGGCTCCTCGTCGTCCACCACCTCGTCGTCGCCGGGCAGCACGAGGTCCAGGCGTGCGCGCAGCCAATGCCGGGCCGGGTGTCGGAACCACGACACCAGTTCGCTGAAGTCCAGCGGGTCGTCGACCGCGTCTGCGGCCGGCATCGACGCCAGGACAAATGGCGACAGGTCGGCGTCAACGCTGGGCGCATCAGCATCCTCGCTGACGCCATCGGCTTCGAATCCGTCCAGGTCGGCCCCAAGCCCACCCGGTGACGGGTGCGTGGGGTGCGCGACGCGCTGCTGCCAGGCTCGCAGCAGGCGGGTGTCGCTGCTGCGCAGGCGAGGGTCGGCGTCACGGTCGAAGCCGCACCGGTCGAAGGCCTGCAGCGGGTGCTCGACCACCAGCCGCTGGCGCGCCGCGGCCATCGCAGCGCCATCGTGTGGCGCCTGCGCGATCGCGGGCAGCAGCCAGTCCAGAAGCTCAGACAGCAGCACCGAAGGCGGGCGGATGCTGTTGTCGATCACGCTGCGGCCGGTGTAGCTCAGGTGCAGGGTCTGGCGCGCTGACAGCAGGCATTCGAGGAACAGGCCGCGGTCGTCGATCCGGCGCTGGCGATCACCGGCGCGCGGCCAGGCGGCGACCAGGTCGAAGTCCGCCGGGGTCTGCGGGGACGGGAACACGCCGTCATCCAGCCCCAGCAGGCAGATGACCCGGAACGGCAGTCCCCGCAGCGGACTGATCGACGAGAACGTGACGGCGCCTGCCGCGACACCGCCGCGCGCCGGGCTGTCCAGTGCCTGGGCCAGGGCTTCGCGACAGACGTTCCAGGGCATGGCCGTGTCGCCGAGCTCGGCTTCGGCCTCGGCGAACATCGCCACGAGGTCGCGCCGCAACTGCTGCTGCTCGGCAATCGCGTCGGCGTCGGTCGGCTCGGCCAGCTGAGTGAGCACGGTGCCGACCAGCCAGTCGCACCACGCACTGGCCGGCCTGGGGACGGCGAGGGTGCGCGCCAGATCGACCAACTGCCGAGCCCAGCGCGACAGGACGCCGACCAGCCACTGGCCATGGCGACCCGGCGGTGCGCTGGCGGGCCAGGTGGGCACCGCGGCCGTCTCGGCCGCGCGACCGGCGATCGCGCCGGCCAGCAGGCTTTCGGGCTGCGGCGGCAGGCACAGGCCGAGGACCAGCCGCTCCAGCGTCTGGTCCAGGGTGTGGCCGTGGGCCGGCACATCGAACCGGCTGACATGCCAGGCGTCCAGGCCCCAGCGCAGCCCTGCGTCGCGCAGTGCCGCCATGGCTTCGGCCAGTTCTGAATCGTCCAGTCCCAACGCGCCAGCCACCAGGGGCAATTGCAAGACACCGAACAGGTCGCTCGCGGTGCATCGCGAGGCCACGAGGTCGAGCACCGCCAGCAGGCTGTGCGTGCGCATCGCGGCCTGGCGCTGGCTGCGCCCGGTGAGGGTGTAGGGCAGCGACTCGCGTCCGACCGCGCTGCCAAAGACCGCGTCGATCGAGGCCGCGGCGGCGTCGAGGTCGGGCACGCCGACCCAGACGTCGCCGCTGTGCAGCGTCGGGTCGGCCGCGAACATCGCGAGCAGTCGCTGCTGCAGCACTTCGAGCTCGCGGGTCAACGAGTGGCAGACGTGCAACTCGATGCTGCGGTCGTGGCTTTCGAGGGGCCAATCGCCGGCTGCGGGCTCGGACAGGTCGAGCAGGCTGTCCTGCACGCGGTGCAGCAGGGTCGTGGACGACTCATGGCCGGCGGCTTCGAGTCGCTCGACGTTCGATGCGTAGTCGCCGTCGTCCAGCGCGCCTTCTTCGCCCAGAGCCTGCTGCCAGAGGGACAACTGCGCCTGCAAGCTGCCGCCCCAGCGCGCGAGCAGGGCGTGGCCGACTTCATGGGCGTCGGACTGCCCCCGCAACCGCAGGTGGGCGAAGCGGCGCGGGCTGACGAGGTCGAACCAGTACTCGCGGCACGGGTTGAAGAGGTAGGCGTGGACCTCCCGACCCTGGGCCAGCCGGCGCAGCGCGGCCAGGTGCACGGGCGGCACCGCCGGCAGGGCAAAGAGGTGCACCGCCTGCGGGCTGGCGGCGGTGTCGCTGGCCCCAATGTCGGCGCACAGGCCTTCGTCCCCCCCTTCGTCCCCCACTTTGCCGGACACGAGCCGCAGTTCGCGCCACAGCGCGGATTGCCAGGCTTCGTCGGCCTGATGTTGCGCCGTGACGCCGGGCATGGAAGCCAGCGCGCTGCGGCCTGCGCGCCACGCGGCCAGCCAGTCCGGCCGCCAGGTCTCGACGGCTTCGATCCGTTCGGCGGCCAGGCGCGCCAGGCCCAGGCGCAGCAGCGCTCCATCGTCGCCCGGGCCTGCCGCGCCCAGGGCGTCGCGCAGCCTCGGATGCTCGGCACGCCGGGCCGGGTCGGCCCACAGCCGCCAGATCCGCCAGGCCAGCCGGTGGGTGTCGGGTGCCGGCGTCCGCAATGGGTCGTCGGCCGGCAGTTGCTGCCAGAGCCAGGGCCCGAGGAAGCTGAACTCGACCTGCGTGCAGACCCCGAGGCGGCGCGCCACGTGCAGCGACAGCCAGCGTTGCCAGGCGGCGCTGGGCACGATGACCTGTTCACGGCCGAAGACGCCCGCCCGCGACTGCGCCAGGGCACCGACCAGTCGCTCGGCCAGGACCTCGTGGCGGTTCGAGAAATGCAGATGCAGCACGGGGACGGGCGTTGGGGGTGACCGGGAGTCTAGGCACATGCCGCGCCGGAGCCCCAGCCGTCGGTGGCGGCGGTGGCGGGCAACCACTGGACGCGGTCGCCTGCGGCACCACGGGCCACCGCGACACGCACGATGGACTCGCAGTCGGCCTCGCTCAGGCGCGACACCAGGCGTTGCCAGCGGCGATGCACCAGGCCGTCGGTCCAGAGGTCCTCGATCGCCTCGCGCTGGGCCCGGAGGTCGCCGGCGCGGGCTGGCGCCTTGCGCCGGGCGAGCATCGTCGACTGCAGGTCGGCCAGGGCATAGCGGGCCTCGGCGTGGGGCATCAGCGCGGCCAGCAGGCCGTCACGGCGGGCCTGCCCGGCGCCCGGGGCCTGCAGACCGATCAGGCACTGGAGCCCTTGGGCCGGGTTCAGCAGCCGCAGGCGCGGTGGCGGCAGCAGCGGCATCGCACGCCCAGCGACCAGGCCATGGGGCAGCGGCGTGACGAACGACAGCAGGGTGGCCAGCCGGGCCCATTCACGGGTGGTCAAGCCGGCATGCACGTCGTCCCCCGCCATCGAGTCGGCCTGGGCGATGGCGCTGCGGGCGTCGACCCGCGCCAGCACGCGGGCCGCTCGTGGGCTCAGCAGGGCCAGGTTGCCGGCGACGCACCCGGCCTCGTGCCAGACGGCCATCGGCGCCGGCTGCACCTTGCCGAAGTCCTCGCGCGTCACCGGGCAGGCTCCCGTGGCGATGCGGCGCAGGAAGGCCGGCGCAACCTGGACGGCGTCGATGCCGGCGCCGTCCAGCCAGGCCCGCTGGTTCAGGTGCAGCCACTGGTGCACGGCGACGTCGGCGACCCTCGTGCGACCGGCAAAGGCGCGTCGACCGGACTCCCAGCCCTGTCGCACCGGCGACATCGGGAGCAGGTGCTCGGTCGGCGGCAGCACACCATGGCGGGCATGCTCCCAGCCGAGCCGGAAGCCCGGGTCGCCGTGGCCGGCATCGGGCTCGGGCGGCCGGTCGCCGACAGGCCAAACGGCCGCCTGGCGCAAAGGCGTCCGATGTACCGCCGGCACGGTGTCGGCAAAGCTGCCGCGGGCGTTGAAGGTCGGACGGGTGAGGATCGTGGCGGACATGGGGCGCTCCGGTCTTGGGGTTGCGGACCGCGTCAGAATGCAGGCTGGGTGGCTCACCGGATGAGCCACCCCCTGCGTTCGCCAGGAAATTTTTTCTTTGCCATGGACCGGACTGCCCGCCTCTACGAAATCGAACGCCTGATCCGCCACCATGGCCATGTCGGAAGGCATGCCT
>JAJTGU010000112.1 GCA_021297985.1 Rubrivivax sp. | reverse complement strand
CAAGCACACCGAGGACGCCATCGCTGAAGGCGAAGCCCTGCGCTCGCGACTGCAGGCCGCCGACGCCAGCGAGGCGCAACCGGAGCCGGCCGAGCCGCAGGACGCCGCCGCGCAGGCGGCTGACCTGGCGCGGCTGCGGGACCTGGCGCGTCGGGCGCGCATGGGGCAGCTGTCTTGACGGTCGAGAAGCCCGCCGTGCTGGCCGTGCCTCCAAATTCGATGGAGGCAGAGCAGAGCCTGCTCGGTTGTCTGCTGCAGGACTGCACGGCGCTCGAACACGTTGCGGGGTTGGTCGAGGCGGGCTCGTTCTACGCCACCGAGCATGGCCGGATCTACAGCGCCATCGTGGCCCTGGTAGACCGGTGCATGCCGGCTGACGTGGTCACGGTGAACGACGAGCTGGCGTCGCGTGGCGAGCTGACCGACACGCTCGATCTGGGCTACCTCAACGCGCTGGCCCTGGCCGTTCCGTCATCGCGCAACGCCCCGGCCTACGCGACCACGGTCCAGCGGATGGCCATGCGCCGCCGGCTGATCGCGGTCGCGCAAGAGGTCGTCGCTGCGGCGACGGTCGGCGGGTCAACCGAGGAGGCGCTTCCCGGTGTGATAGAGCGGGCAGTGGCGGCGATGCAGGACGTGCTGATCGGGCGGGTCGACAACGGACCCCGTCCCTTGGCAGCGCTGGTGTCGCCGTGGATCGATGCTTTCGCGCAGCAGGTCGAGTCAGGCGGGGCAGTGGACGCCATCCAGCTCGGTCTGCGCGACGTGGATGACGCGCTGTGCGGCGGTGCCCGGCGTGGCGAGGTCATGGTCATTGGCGCAAGGCCGAGCATGGGCAAGAGCGCGCTCACGCTCGGCATCGTGCGCGCTGTTGCTGAGGCCGGGCATGCGGTGCTGGCCTGCACGATGGAAGACAGCGCGAGCATGTTGATCTCACGCCATGTGGCCAGCGTGAGCCGGACGCCCTTCGAGCACATCCGCTTGCCGCACCAAGGCGGCGAGGGGCTGCTGTCCACAGTGCTGGAGGCCTGCCAGCGACTGGTGAGGCTGCCCGTGTGGCTGGACGACCGCGGCGGGCTTAGCCTGGCCGACGTGGTGCAGGCCGCGCGCGCGGTGCAGCGCAGTGCAAAGCCCGCCAAGCTCGGGCTGGTCGTCATCGACTACCTGCAGCTGATGAACGACGAGGGCGAGACCCGGGCCTATGAGCTGGCGAACATCGCCCGCGGGCTCAAGGCCATGGCCAAGCGTCTGGACTGCGTGGTGCTGCTGCTGAGTCAGCTGAACCGCAAGGCCGACGAGACAAACACCCCGCCTCGGCTGGACCATCTGGCCGAGTCGGGCGCGATCGAACAGGCCGCCGATGTGATCGGCTTGCTCTGGCGCGAGGCGCGGCGCAACCCGAGGCCGGACAACCTGCACGCTGCCCAGCTCGAGCTGGTCAAGAACAAGAACGGCGCGACCAGGACGGTGCGGCTGTTCTTCGACGGGCGGACGCAGCGCTTTGCAGATGCGGCGCAGGAGTACTGACCATGAAGCTGAGCATTCAGATTCAGGCCTGTGGCTTGTTGGATTCTGCTCAGGTCCCTGGCTCACTTCGTAGGTCGACCTGCGGCATTGCACGGATTGCAGTGCACGTCGGGGGTGCGCGATGAGGCCAAAGGGCGAGATCACACAGGCGCTCCTGAGCAAGGCACCGATGCATGGCGACGGCGGGGCAACTTGGAAGTGCTTGGCAGCTGCAGCGCAGGTCGGCTTGGGTGCTGCGCGAACCACGTCGCGGAATCTCCTGCGCTCCGGAGAGCTGGTGGTTGTCGGTGAGACCCGTGCGCCCGGTGTTTGTCGGCCCATGCTTTTACTGGCCCGATCCACGAGTCGTTCCTCATTGGCCAAAGACTCCGGCGACGGCGGACTCGATCTCGTGCGTTGCTGGTCGCGGCACGGATGAAACGGCAATTCCAGCGCTGGCGTCAGCCGGCGATGTTGAACCCTCGTAAGGTCTCGAATGCGCAAGCATGAAGCGGTGCGGAACGAACTGGACAACTGGGCCAGGTGGCTGGTGGAGGGTGCGCACGTCGGGCTGGGCTTCCCGCGGGCGGCGCCCTTCACCCGGTTGTCGCGTGGCGCCAGTTGCACCGATCACGCGCACATTCCTGTCGACGACGTGAACGCCAGGCGGACGCATGACCGGGTCGAGTCGCTGCGGCTGAGGCGATCGGAGTGGTACATCGCGGTGTACTGCCACTGGATCGGCGACCCGCGCGTGCCATCAAGACGGCGCAGACCGCTCGGCAACGCCGAAGCAGCCGAGTGCATGGGCGTTGCGCTGAGCACGTTCAAGAACCATTTGGACAGCGCGCTGACCGATCTTTCGAAGGCGGGGGGTTTTACACATTAGCTTCAGGTGGCACATTTCAGGCACTCTGCGCCAGCATTGCCACTGATCCCCGGTTTCCATATCCGCAAGCGCCTCGACGGCTAACGCTGTCGGGGCGCTTTGCTTTGCGCCAGCCCATGCCATCCATCGCACCCAAGCCCTGCAGCGTGTGCCGCCGGCTGGTCGTGGATGGCACGTCGCGCTGCGATGAGCACAAGGTCAAGGCCGGGGCCTTCGCAGACCGCAGTAGGGGCACGCGCCACGAGCGCGGCTACGGCGCGCAGTGGGCCAAGCTGCGGGCGATGGTGATGCGGCGCGACGGCGGCATCTGCAGGTGCGCCGAGTGCCAGGCGACTGGGGCAGTCATCCGCGCCGAAGAGGTGGACCACCGAGTGCCGAAGCATTTAGGTGGGACGGACGACCCGGCAAACCTGCAGGCGATCTCGCGCGCCTGCCACCGAGCCAAGACCGCGCGCGAGGCCGCCGCGGCCCGAGGCGTCGGGGTGTCGGCCAGTGCGGCTGAGGGTGGGGGGGGTCGAATCTTTGCGGGGTACCGGCAAGGGAT
>JAJTGU010000220.1 GCA_021297985.1 Rubrivivax sp. | reverse complement strand
CCAGAGCAACATCATGGTCGTCGTGGAGGCCGAAGGCGGTCGTGTCGCGGTGCTGGTCGACGAGCTGCTCGGCCAGCAGCAGGTGGTGGTGAAGAACCTCGAGGCCAACTACCGCAAGGTGCCCGACGTCTCGGGCGCCACGATCCTCGGCGACGGCCGCGTCGCGCTGATCCTGGATGTCGGCTCGCTGGTGCGCAAGTCGCGTGCCTGATCCCGCCGGACACCTGTTCATCCTCGTTCGATCAAGCCACTGACCCCATGAGTCTTCAAGCCTTGTCCATCCGCCAGCGCCTGATCGGCCTGACGTCGTTGCTGCTCGCGCTGCTGGCGGTCGTTGCCATCGGTGCCGTCGGCGCGATGCACTTCATCAACAGCAAGTACGAAAGACTGACCACGCTCCAGTACGACCTGCTGTCGGGCGGCAGCGACCTGAGAGGCCACCTTGGCAATCTGCGCCGCTTCGAGAAGGACATGCTGCTGAACGCCAACGACGCCACCGAGCGCGAGCGCTACTTCAAGCAGTGGACCGAGGCGAGCCAAGAAGCCCAGGCCGGGCTCAAGTCCCTGGCCACCAAGGTGAGCACCGATGAGGGCCGCCAGTTCGTCGCCGGTGTGATTGAGGCCGTCGGCGCCTATGTCGCGGCGGCTGAACCGGTGCTGAAAGAGATCAGCACGGGCACGGTCACCAACGCCGACGAAGGCAACATGAAGCTTGGCCCGGCAAAGAACTCGGTCCGCAAGGCCGACAAGATGCTCAGCGAGGGCAACGCCAAGATCGCCGCCTCGCTGGCCGAGGGTCGGGATGCGCTGGTCGGCGTCGCCGAGACCGCCAAGGCCACCGTGCTGGCTGTGCTCGCGGCCACGCTGGCCTTGGGCGCGTTGCTGGCCTGGCGCGTGGTTGGCTCGATCGTCGGCCCACTCGCCCAGGGAGAGCGCATGGCGCGTCGCATCGCCGAAGGCGACCTGACGGCCCGTGCCAACCCGCAAGGCCGCAACGAGATCGCGACGCTGCTGCGAAGCTTCGACGAGATGGCCGCCACGCTGACGCGGGTCGTCACCGAGGTCCGCAACTCGGCCGGCAACATCGCCACCGCGAGCGCCGAAGTCGCGCAGGGCAACGGGGACCTGAGCCAGCGTACCGAGCAGGCTTCGAGTTCGCTGCAGCAGACCGCCAGCTCGATGGAACAGCTCAACACCACGGTTTCCGCCAGCGCCGACTCGGCGCGCCAGGCCAGCCAGCTCGCCGGCAACGCGGCCGAGGTGGCAAAGAAGGGCGGCAGCGTCGTCGGCGAGGTCGTCGGCGCGATGGCCGACATCCACAGCCACAGCCGCAAGATCGCCGACATCATCGGCACGATCGACGGCATCGCCTTCCAGACCAACATCCTGGCCCTGAACGCGGCGGTCGAAGCCGCCCGTGCCGGCGAGCAAGGCCGCGGTTTTGCCGTCGTCGCAAGCGAGGTCCGCAGCCTGGCCCAGCGCTCGGCGCAGGCGGCGCGCGAGATCAAGACCCTGATCGCGACCAGCGTCGAGCGCGTCGAGGCCGGCAGCCGACTGGTCGGCGATGCCGGCCAGACCATGAACGACATCGTCGCCGGCGTCCAGCGCGTCGCCGACATCATCGGCGAGGTCACCGCGGCCGCCCAGGAGCAGAGCCAGGGCATCGGCCTGGTCAACGGCTCGGTGACCCAGCTCGACCGCATGACCCAGCAGAACGCCGCGCTGGTGGAACAGAGTGCCGCCGCCGCCGAATCGCTGCGCGAGCAGGCGGCGCGGCTGGTCCAGTCGGTGAGCTTCTTCCGCACCGAGTTGCAAGCGCCGTAAATCTCGACGGCCCGAACCCACAACACCGGGAACACCGCATGAACACACTGCAGAGCCTTCTGCGCCGCTTCACCATCGCATTCCGGATGCGCAGCGCAGTGGCCATGGTGCTGGGCCTTTTCGTGCTGGTCGGCGTCGTCGGCCTGGGCGGCGGCATGGCGCTGAAGCAGCTCAACGACGACGTCGTGGAGCACTCGGTCAAGGAGATCACCGACATCGGGCGCGTCGGCCAGGACCTGGCGATCCTGCGCCTGATCGAGCGCGAGATGGTGCTCTCGTACGAAGACAACAACCGCGACTTCGACAAGCGCCTGGCCGCCTGGACAACCCGGGGCGACACCGTCGCCTCAGGCCTGAACGCCATGCTCGAAGGCGAGGACGACCCCGACAACGCCCAAGCGCGCGAGGCCCTCACGGCACTTGCCGCCTACCGCAAGGCGGCACGGGAAGTCTTCGAGGGCATGAAGTCCAACAGCTACGACACCGCAGTGGCCGCCAACGAGGCGCTGGTCCCGGCGGTGGCCCAGGCCGAACGCGTGCAGGACGGCCTGGACCGGATCGTGAAGATCGTTCATGACGAGTCCGCGCAGACCCAGAGCACACAGGACTCCGTGATGAAGGCCGCCGGGCTCGCGTTCGCCGGAATGCTCACCGTCGTCGCTCTGGCCGTGACGCCGCTGACGCTGGCCAATTCGGCTTCCATCACCGGCCCGTTGGCCCAGGCACGCGAGCTCGCCAGTGCCATCGCCAGCGGTGATCTGACACGCGACATCAACATCTCCGGCAACGACGAGACTGCCGAGTTGCTGCGTGCACTGTCGACGATGCAGACCAGCCTGCGCGGGCTGGTTGGCCAGGTCCGAGACTCGGCCCAATCCATCGAGCTGTCCAGTCGCGAGGTCGCCAGCGGCAACGCCGACCTGTCTCAGCGCACCGAGCGATCCGCCAGTGCCTTGCAACAGACCGCGAGCACGATGCAGCAGGTCACCGGCAGCGTGCGCCAGAGCGCCGAGTCGGCCCAGACCGCCAACCGGCTGGCACATGGCGCCAGCACCGTGGCCGAACAGGGGGGCCAGGTCGTGGCGCAGGTGGTGTCCACGATGCAGGAGATCCACAGCTCGAGCCGCAAGATCGCCGACATCATCGGCACCATCGACGGCATTGCCTTCCAGACCAACATCCTGGCACTCAATGCCGCGGTCGAAGCCGCCCGGGCGGGCGACCAGGGCCGCGGATTCGCCGTCGTCGCGGCCGAAGTGCGCAGCCTGGCCCAGCGCAGCGCTGGCGCCGCGCGCGAGATCAAGGCGCTGATTGCCGGCAGCGTGGACCGCGTCGAAGCGGGTTCGCGCCTGGTCGGCGAAGCGGGGACGACGATGACCGAGATCGTCGCCAGCGTCCGTCGTGTCAGCGCCTTGATCGGCGAGGTCAGCGGTGCAACCGACTCGCAGACACGCGACATCGTCGCCGTTGGCGATTCGGTCGGCCAGCTGGACCAGAGCACGCAGCAGAACGCCGCACTCGTGGAACAGAGCGCTGCTGCAGCCGAAAGCCTGCGTGAACAGGCCGGGCGGCTGAACCAGGCCGTGTCCGCGTTCCGCCTGGCTTGACATCACCCAAGGCCGCGGGCCGCTTCGGCCAACGCAATGAACAGGCCCCTGCTGGCCCTGTTTCTTTGACTTCAGTTCGGATCGCAGGAAGCCGATAGTGCAGAAGCCGTTGTCGATCGTGCACATCCATCCGCCAAAACCACCCACAAGGTTCCACACGTCATGCTGAGCTTCCTGTCCAACACCCAACGCCTGATCCTGGTCGTGGGCCTGATCGCGGTCTCGCAGGCCAGTGTTGTCGTCGGCCTGTCGGCCGGCTGGTCGGCCGGCCTGACCATCGGGCTGTCGCTGACCTTCGGTGCGCTCGCCGCAGCGGCGTTTGTCGATGTCTCGTTGTCCGCCAGCCGCCTGCTCAACAGTCTGCGCGGACACGCCCGGCATCTGGCCGCCGGCGACCTGTCGCAGGACATCACCGCCGACGGCAGCTCCGGCGCGGCGGAGGTTCTGCAGTCGCTGGCCATGTTGCAAACCGAACTGCGCAAGAGCATCGGCGCCGTGCGCACCGGGTCGGCCAGCGTTGCCCATGCGGTGAACGAGATCGCCGTGGGCAACGCGGACCTGTCCAGCCGGACCGAGCAGACCGCCAGCAACCTGCAGCAGGTCGCCAGCGCGATGCAGCAGCTCACCGGGACCGTCAACCAGACGGCCGAGTCCGCACGCACCGCCAACCAGCTCGCCAGCAGCGCCACCGAAGTCGCCCGCAAGGGCGGCGAAGTGGTGGCCCAGGTCGTGACCACGATGGACGCCATCCACGGCTCCAGCCGCAAGATCGCGGACATCATCGGCACCATCGACGGCATCGCGTTCCAGACCAACATCCTGGCCCTGAACGCGGCGGTCGAAGCCGCACGGGCCGGCGAGCAGGGCCGCGGCTTTGCGGTCGTCGCAGGCGAGGTGCGCAACCTGGCCCAGCGCAGCGCCGATGCCGCCAAGGAGATCAAGGCCCTGATCGGAAACTCGGTCGACAAGGTCGAGTCCGGTGCCAAGCTCGTCGCCGATGCCGGCACGACGATGACCGACATCGTCGCCAGCGTGCAGCGCGTGTCGGACATCATCGGCGAGATCAGCGCCGCCGCCGCCGAACAGAGCAGCGGGCTGGCCCAGGTCAGCGGCAACGTCAATCAGCTCGACCAGGCCACGCAACAGAACGCCGCCCTGGTCGAAGAGAGCGCCGCCGCCGCCGAAAGCCTGAAGGACCAGGCCAGGCGCCTGGGCGACACGGTCTCGGCATTCCGCATCGGCCACGTCGATGCACACGCGGTGACGGCCAAGGTGGCGTCCAAGCCTGCTGCTGCGCCAGCGACCGGCGGCGCGAGCCCGGCCAGTACCGCCAAGTCGGTGATCGCCAACGTCAAGGCCGCAGCGAAGGCCGCAACGCCATCGGCCGCCAAGGCGGCTGCCAAGGCGGCTGCCAAGGCTGCACCCAAGCCCGAGTCCAAGTTCGAGTCCAAGTTCGAGTCCAAGGCCGACACCAAGACCGAACCCAGACCTGCCGCGGCTGCACCCGCACCCGTCACCGGTCCAGCCAAGACCAGCGACAGCGACTGGGAAACCTTCTGATCCGACTCGCAGCAGGCCTGCCCGCCCTACAGAAACCCCCCGCCTTGCCGAAAACCCCAACAAGTCCCCACGATTGGAGCCCCTCATGGAAATGATCGCTGAAGCCACCCAAGCCGTCCGCGCCGCCCAGGAGGCCTCGCGCGCTTCCACAACCTCTGCTGCAGGCGGAGCGCCAACCACCCACGGCGGTGAGTTCCTGACCTTCCGCCTCGGCGCCGAGGAGTACGGCATCGACATCCTGCGCGTGCAGGAGATCCGGTCCTACGAAGCTCCGACGCGGATCGCCAACGCACCCTCGTTCATCAAGGGCGTGGTCAACCTGCGCGGCGTCATCGTGCCGATCATCGACCTGCGCCTGAAGCTGGCCTGCGAAAACGTCGAATACAACAGCTTCACGGTCGTCGTCGTGCTCAACGTCAAGGGCCGCGTCGTCGGCGCTGTCGTCGACTCGGTGTCGGACGTGCTGCAGCTCGGCAAGGATCAGATCAAGCCCGCACCAGCGATGAACTCGTCGGTCGACGCCTCGTTCATCACCGGCATCGGCGCCATCAAGACCGGCCAGGGCGACGACACCAGCGAGCGCATGCTGATCCTGATGGACATCGAAGGCCTGATGTCCGCGGCCGACCTCGGCCTGCTCTGATCGACGCCACCTTGGTTGCGGTCTCTGGTTTCGGGTCGGCAACGGCCCGTTCTCGCTTTCATGAAACGCTTTTCCCTCGTCCGCCGCCTCTGGACTCCGGCCCTGCTGTTGACGCTGGTGCTGGTGCTCGCCGCCGCCGGCGCCTCGCTGCGCACCAGCAAGCTCATCCATGAAGCGCGCACCGCGCAGACCGCCCAGCAGGAGCGCTTGCAGCTCGCCTTCGAGTGGAAGGGCCTGGCCGTCGCCGGCAAGGCCACCCCGCGCGGCGACGAGATCGCCAGGGCGCTGAAGGCCAGTGCACAGGGCGACTCCGAGCGCCAGGCGCTGGCCGCGATTGCCGAACACGAAACCGCCGGTCGACAGGCGCAATGGGCGCAGGCGCTGGCCGACTTTGCGCAGCGCCAGGAAACACTGTCCAGCACCATGCGCGACAAGGCCGCGGCCGAACGCATGCGCACGGTCTACGCCGTTGTCGGCCTGGTTGCCGTGGTGATCGCAGCGTTGTGCATCGGGACCGTCTTCCTGGTGCGCACGATCTGCAGGCCGCTGAACGATGCCCGCCGACTGGCGCAACGCATTGCCGAAGGCGACCTGGCGGCGACGATCGACATCGACCGCAACGACGAGATCGGCGACATGCTGCATGCGCTGACCGCGATGCGCAACGCGCTTCACGGCGCGATGAGTGACGTTCAGGCGGCGGCATCGCGTCTGCGGGAGGTGTCGCAGGACGTCGCCGACGGCAATGCAGCGCTCAGCACGCGAAGCAGCGCACAGGCGGCGCACTTGCAGCGCACCGCCGCGGCGATGGAGCAGATCACGACGACCTTGCAGTCCAGCGCCCACAACGCCGAGGCGGCCAACCGCCTGGCCAGTGAAGCCGCCGGTGTGGCCGAACAAGGCGGCCGCAAGATGGACCAGGTCGTCGCGACGATGGCCGAGATCCAGGCCGCCAGCCGCAAGATCGCCGACATCATCGGCACCATCGACGGCATCGCCTTCCAGACCAACATCCTGGCCCTCAATGCCGCGGTCGAGGCCGCGCGCGCCGGCGAGCAGGGGCGTGGCTTCGCGGTCGTCGCCAGCGAGGTTCGCAGCCTCGCCCAGCGCAGCGCCGGCGCCGCGCGGGAAATCAAGACCCTGATCGGCCGCTCGACCGAAAGCGTCGACGGCGGCCGCGGCCTGGTCGACGACGCCGGCCGCACGATGCACGAGATCGTCGCCCAGGTCGGCAAGGTGACGGCGCTGATCGCCGAAATCACGCAGGCCAGCCGCGAACAGACCACCGGTGTCGCCGAGGTCAGCCGCTCGGTCGGCGAACTCGACCGCGGCACCCAGGACAACACCGCGCTCGTCGAGCGCAGCGCCAGCGCCGCATCGCGCCTGCGCGAGCAGGCCGCGGCACTGGCGACGACGGTCGACCGATTCCGACTCCACACGGCCTGATGGCCGCCGTTCATTCCCTCGCCTTCATCCTCCAACCTTGCCCGCCATGAGCACCTCCAGCCTTACCGCCACGTCGGTCGCCAACGGCACCCGCCGCAAGGCGCCGGGTCTGTTCGAACACCATGGCCTGATGTCGCCCGGCATCCGGATGTTCCGCGTCCTCAGCTTCCAGGCCAAGGCGGCCTGGGTCTCGGCGGCGTTCCTGATGCCGCTGGTGCTGGCGGTCTGGACCCTGTGGAGCACCGGCCAGACGAACATCGAGTTCTCGGCCAAGGAACGCGTCGGCGTCGAGTACGCCAGGGCCGTGCTGCCGCTGCTGGACGCCGCCCAGAACCGCCGCCGCGCGGCCACGGTGAACGCACCCGACCTTCCACAGGCGCAGGAGCGGGTGCAGCTGGCCCTGAACAAGCTGGCCCTGCAACGCGACGGCAACGGCGCGGCGTTGAACCTGGGCAAGAGCTGGGACGAGGTGCAGCGCCTGCACAAGGACCTGCAGGCCAACCCGACCGCCAGCGACGTCACCGCCACGTTCCAGAAGCACACGGCCTTTGTCGACGCGCTGCTGCAGCTCTACAACGAAGTCGCCGACAACTCGAACCTGACACTGGACCCCGAGGTCCACACCTACTACCTGATGGACGCGGTGATGTTCCGCCAGCCCCAGCTGGTGGAGATGATCGGGCAGCTGCGCGGCATGGGCAACGCCGTGATCAAGGCCGGCGCCGCCACGACCGCCCAGCGCGACCTGCTGACCAGCAACCTGGCGTTTGCCATGGCCTACCAGAAGGGCACCGAAACCGCCTACAGCCGTGCCATTCAGGCGGACCCGACGCTGGGCGCCGAGATCGACCTCAAGTCCGCACAAGCCGAGTCGCAGCGCTTTCTCGACCTGGTGCGCAGCCAGGTGCTGGGCGACGCCATCAGCGGCGACGCGACGGCCTATGTGGCACTGGCCAGTCAGGCCATCGCACTGCACTACGACGGGGTGCAGAAGACCCTGACCGCGCTCGACAAGCGACTCGAGAACCGGGTCGACGCCCTCCAGCGCGACCTGGCGATCCAACTCGGGATGTCTCTGGCTGGCGTGTTGCTGGCCCTGTACCTGCTCGTGGCCTTCTACCGCGTGACGCAGGGCGGCATCACCGAGGTCGCACGTCAACTCGAGCAGATCAGCACCGGCAACCTGACCGCCAGCCCCAAGCCGTGGGGCCGCGACGAGGTCGCCGGGCTGATGAACACGCTGGCCAGCACCATCACGTCGTTGCGGGGTGTCGTGACGCAGGTGCGCAGCGGCGCCGGCGAGATCCAGACCGCGAGTGCCGAGGTGGCCAAGGCCAGCGCCGACCTGTCGGCGCGGACCGAGAACACCGCGTCGCAACTCCAGCGCACGAGCTCGGCGATGTCGCAGATCGGCAGCACCGTGCGCCAGACCGCCGACACCGCGGCCGGTGCAGCCGAGCTGGTCGAGCGAAACCACGAGGTCGCGGGGGCGGGCGGGCGCATCGTCGACGAGGCGGTCCAGACCATGTCCGGCATCAGCGACTCGTCGCGACGCATCGCCGACATCATCGGCACCATCGACGGCATTGCCTTCCAGACCAACATCCTGGCACTGAACGCCGCGGTCGAGGCGGCACGGGCCGGCGAACAGGGCCGTGGCTTCGCGGTCGTGGCCAGCGAGGTCCGCAGCCTGGCGCAACGCAGTGCCGAAGCCGCGCGCGAGATCAAGGCCCTGATCGGCCGCAGTGTCGACAGCGTCGACAACGGCGCCCGGGTCGTCGGTCAGGCCGGCGACACGATGCGCGAGATCGTCGGCAACGCTGGAAAGATCAGCGCACTGATCGGCTCCATCAGCCACGCCAGCGCCGAACAGAGCGCCGGCCTCGCGGACGTCGGCGCCGCGGTCGAGAGGCTTGACGGCATGACCCAGCAGAACGCCGCACTCGTCGAGCAGACCGCTGCTGCCGCTGCCACCTTGAACGACAGCGCGCAGCGGCTGCGCCAGGCGATGGACTACTTCAAGCTGTCTTGAGACTGCGCCCGGGCCTCAGGCCCGGATGTAGCGCTCGAAGACAGCGCCGAAGTCCTTGGGCACGTAGCGCTTGCGCGCCGCGGAAAGCCAGTCGAATGAAACCTGGGTGAGCTGCTGGAAGGTCTCGACCACCGGCGCGCCCGAACTGCCGGCGCGGTTCAGAACCGTGGCCGCGGTGTCGAGGGCCAGGCGCGCGTTCTCGAGCGCGGTTTCGCCCTGGTTCTGCAGGTCGCCGATGCGGATCAGGGCCTTGTAAAGGTCCTTCAGCTGCTCGATGTGCTTCTTGTGCACGTCGATCGAATACTCGTGTTCGCCGATGTGGAACTTGAGTTCCACGTCCATGTCGATCGTGCCCGCGGTCTCGAGCATCACGCGCGAGATCCGGTGATCGAAGTACGAGAAGCGCCGCAGCATGCGCTTCTTGCTCGCCGCGCTGGTGCCGTCCAGGTGGATCAGCGCGGTGTTGGTGAAGCAGTACTCGTCGGCCTTGCTCTTGATGAGGAAGAAGATCTTCTCCTCGTCCTCGTGCATCACGTAGTCGTCGGCATCGACCTTGTTGAAGTCGGCCGGCGCGATGACGCTGCCGACATCCGAAAGGCCGAGCGCGTCGGCGGCGAGTTTTCCGAACATGGGGACTCCTGGGCCTGAAGGGGCGACCATTGTGGTCAACCCGTTCCGGAGTCGGCCAGCGCCCCTGCGGGGGTGGCACTGCGCGCGCCGTTCAGTTCGGCCGGTATCTGCGCAGCCCTTCCAGCGACAGCACGCGCACGCCGCCGTACTCGACGCGGATGGATCCGGCCGCCTGCAACGCCAGAAGCGCCTGGTTGACCCGCTGGCGCGACAGGCCGACCAGGTAGCCCAGCTCCTGCTGGGTGATGCGCAGCCAGTCACCGACGCCGGGATACAGGACCGGGTGGAACAGCGCTGCGAGGCTGCGCGCGACCCGGAGGTCCGGGTTGGCCAGGCGGTCGATCTCGCGGGCGGCGATGAACTGACCGAGCCGCTCGTTCAATTGCATCATCACGAAGCGGTTGAAGCCGATCGAGCGGTCCAGCAGCCAGTGGAACGTCGCCGTCGGGATGCCCGCGACCGTGCTCGGCCGCAGGGCCTGGATGTTGTAGCGGTAGGGCTCCATCTTCAGCACCGTTCCCTCGCCGAACCAGCCGCCCGCAGGCACCCCGGTGAAGGTGATCGGCACCTCGCCGTCGGTGCTCATCTTCAGCAGCCCCTCGATGACGCCGAACCAGTACGTCACCGGCCGGCCGATGCGGCACAGCAACTCGCCCGGGGCCACCTGCACCACGCGCAATTCGCCGCACACCCGCTCGCGGTCGGGCTCGTCCAGGCGTTGCAGCCAGGGGATCTGACGCCACTCGTCGGGCCCACCGGGCCGCGACCGCGCCGGCGAGACCCGCGCCGCCTGCTCGGCGCTGGGGAAGCCGCCCGGGGGAGACGGCAGAGGGGCAGGCGAACGGGGCGTCGTGACCATGGGCCTCGGTCTGAAACTCGGTGAAACACCTGACAGTGCGAACCCGTGGATTGTCGTCGAGACGACATTTCGGCGTCAAAGTCCAACCCAGAATGCGCCCCAACAGAGGCTGCCGCAGATCCGAGCAGCCCGACCTGGGCCAGACCTCTTGCAGGAGCCTCGATGGAGACGACCTTCCCTCGTTTGGTGCTGGAGCACGCGCAGCGGCGTGGCTCGGCGCCGGCGTTTCGCGAGAAGGTCTTCGGCATCTGGCAGACCACCGACTGGTCCGCGCTGGCAGCGCTCATGAAGACGCTGGCCGCCGGCTTTGCGGCCGCCGGCATGCAGCGCGGCGAACACGTTGTCGTGATCGGCGACAACCGGCCGCGGCTGTATGCCGCGATGCTGGCGGCGCAGAGCCTGGGCGCGGTGCCCGTGCCGCTGTACCAGGACGCAGCCGTCACCGAGTACGAGTTCCCGATCCGCAACGCCAGCGTCCGCTTTGCCGTGGTCGAGGACCAGGAACAGGTCGACAAGCTGCTGGAGCTGCGTCCCGCTTGCGAGGGCCTGCTCGAGTGCATCTGGTTCGACGATCCGCGCGGCCTGCGCAAGTACGACGAGCCCGGCCTGGCGTCGATGGACGCATTGCTGGAGGCCGGTCGTGCCCGGCAGGCGAGCCAGCCGGGCGAGGTCGATGCCGCCATCGCCGCCAGCAACCCCCACGATGTGGCGGCGATGTTCTTCACCAGCGGGACCACCGGCAACCCCAAGGGCGTGGTGCACAGCCACTACACGCTGCTCGACCGCGCGGGGGCTGGCGCCCGCTTCGACAAACTGACCGAGCGCGAGGAGGTCCTCGCCTACATGCCTCCGGCCTGGATCGGCCAGAACATCTTCAGCTACGCGCAGTGGCTGGCCTGCGGCTACGTCGTCAACTGCCCGGAGAGCGCCGCCACGGTCACGATCGACCTCAAGGAGATCGGACCGACGTACTACTTCGCGCCGCCACGGATCTTCGAGGGCCTGCTGACGAGCGTGACCATCCGCATGGAAGACGCCAGCCGCGTCAAGCGCTGGTTGTTTGACGCCGCCATGGCGCTGGCGCGACGGGTCGGCCCGGCGCTGATGGACGGGCAGCCGGTGGGCACGCTGGACCGCCTCAAGTACGCGATCGGCAACCTGGCGGTGTATGGCCCCTTGCGCAATTCGCTGGGCTTCAACCGCGTGCGGGTGGCCTACACCGCGGGCGAGGCCATCGGGCCCGACCTGTTCACGTTCTACCGCTCCATCGGCATCAACCTCAAGCAGCTGTACGGCAGCACCGAGACCGCGGTGTTCGTCTGCCTGCAGCCCGACCACGCCGTCAAGGCCGACACCGTGGGCGTGCCGATCGAGGGCGTGGAGATCCGCGTCGCGGACAACGGCGAGCTGATGGTCAGGAGCCCGGGCCTGCTGAAGGGCTACTACCGCAACCCGCAGGCCACGGCCGAGGTGCTGACCGCCGACGGCTGGTACCACACCGGCGACGCCGGCTTCCTGGACGCGTCCGGCCAGCTCAAGATCATCGACCGAGCCAAGGATGTCGGACGCCTGATGGGCGGCCCGAACGATGGCGCGATGTTCGCGCCCAAGTACGTCGAGAACAAGCTGAAGTTCTTCCCTTTCGTCAAGGAAGCGGTGGCCTTCGGCGACAAGCGTGACCGCGTCTGCGCCTTCGTCAACATCGACTTCGAGGCCGTCGGCAACTGGGCCGAGCGGCGCAACCTGCCGTATGCCGGCTACACCGACCTGGCGGCCAAGCCCGAGGTGCTGGCGCTCGTCAAGGACTGTGTCGAGAAGGTCAATGCCGACCTCGCCGCCGACGAGCACCTGGCCGGCAGCCAGATCGCGCGCTTCCTGGTGCTGCACAAGGAGCTCGATGCCGACGACGGCGAGCTGACGCGCACACGCAAGGTTCGCCGCGGCCACATCGGCGACAAGTACCAGGCCCTGGTCGACGCGCTGTACGGCGGCAAGTCCGAGCAGTACATCGAGACGGCCGTGAAGTTCGAGGACGGCCGCAGCGGCAAGGTCAGCGCGACGCTGCCCATCGTCGATGCGCGGACCTTCCCCGCGGTCGCGAGAAAGGCCGCCTGAACATGTCCGCCCGCGAAGCCGGCCCCGTCATCCTGGACGTGAAGAACATCTCGCTGCGCTTCGGCGGGGTGAAGGCATTGACCGACATCAGCTTCGATGTGCGCGAGCACGAGGTGCGGGCCATCATCGGCCCCAATGGCGCGGGCAAGAGCAGCATGCTCAACTGCATCAATGGCGTCTACACGCCGCAGGACGGGCAGATCGCGTTCCGCGGCCAGACCTTCAGCCACATGAACTCGCGCCAGGTCGCCGAGATGGGCGTGGCGCGCACCTTCCAGAACCTGGCGCTGTTCAAGGGCATGAGCGTGCTCGACAACATCATGTCCGGCCGCAACCTGAAGATGCGCACGAACCTGTTCCAGCAGGCCATCCGTGGCTTCGGGTTCGGGGCCCGCTGGGACGCCGCCGAACGCGAGGAGCACGAGCACCGCGAGGCGGTCGAGAAGATCATCGACTTCCTCGAGATCCAGGCCTGGCGCAAGACGCCGGTCGGGCGCCTGCCCTACGGCCTGCAAAAGCGCGTCGACCTCGGCCGCGCACTGGCGATGGAGCCGCAGGTGCTGCTGCTGGACGAGCCGATGGCCGGCATGAACGTCGAGGAGAAGCAGGACATGAGCCGCTTCATCCTCGACGTCAACGACGAGTACGGCACCACCATCGTGCTGATCGAGCACGACATGGGGGTGGT
>JAJTGU010000284.1 GCA_021297985.1 Rubrivivax sp. | reverse complement strand
TCGTTCGGGAAGGCGACACCCTGGGCACGCAGCGCGGCGAGCTTTTCGCGGCGTTCCTGCAGGAGGCTGTTGTCGTCGGACATTGGGTGGCGGCGCAAAGGAGCGTGACTGGGATTGAACGAGAATTCTAGGTTGCCACCCGCCTGAAGAAGCGGAATCCGGATCCCTCCCATCCCTCGGCCGCAAGGCCACGCCACTGTCCATGTCGACATCCCATGCCCCCATCGCCGAGCGCAAGATCCGCTTTGCCCTGATCGGTTGCGGCCGAATCGCCAGCAACCACTTCGACGCCCTCGCCCGCCATGCCGACCGGGCCGAACTGGTGGATGTCTGCGATGTCGAACCGACCGCACTTGCAGCGGCGGTGCAACGCACCGGAGCCAAGGGCCACGCGAGCCTGCAAGCCCTGCTGGCGTCGACGAATGCCGATGCCGTGGTGCTGACGACCCCGAGTGGCCTGCATCCAACCCAGGCCATCCAGGTGGCAGCGGCCGGGCGCCACGTCGTGACCGAAAAGCCCATGGCCACCCGCTGGCAGGACGGCCTGGCGATGGTTCAGGCCTGCGACCGCGCCGGTGTGCACCTGTTCGTCGTCAAGCAGAACCGGCGCAACGCGACGCTGAAGCTGCTGAAGGAGGCGGTCGCGGGGGGCCGTTTCGGCCGGATCTACATGGTTTCGGTCAATGTGTTCTGGTCGCGTCCGCAGTCGTACTACGACAGCGCGGCCTGGCGCGGCACCTGGGAGTTCGACGGCGGCGCCTTCATGAACCAGGCCAGCCACTATGTCGATCTGCTGGACTGGATCGTCGGTCCGGTCGAGAGCGTGATGGCCTACACCGGGACGCTGGCACGCAACATCGAGGTCGAGGACACCGGCGTCGCGGCGCTCAAGTGGCGAAACGGCGCCATGGGCAGCATCAATGTCACCATGCTGGCCCACCCGAAGAACTTCGAAGGCTCGATCACCATCCTCGGCGAGCACGGCACGGTGCGCATCGGGGGCGTGGCCGTCAACGAGATCCAGCACTGGCAGTTCGCCACCCCGGATCCGATGGACCAGCAGATCGCCAACGCCAGCTACGAGACGACCTCGGTCTACGGTTTCGGCCACCCGCTGTACTACGACAACGTCATCCGCTCCCTGCGTGGAGAGGCCGATCCCGAGACCGACGGCCGCGAAGGCCTGAAGAGCCTTGAACTGCTGATTGCGATGTACCTCTCGGCGCGGGACGGCAAGCGCGTGAACCTGCCGCTGGCGTACTGACATGGCCGCAGCAAGCATCCACCCGAGTGCCATCGTCGACGCCGGCGCCGTCATCGGCGACGACTCCCGGGTCTGGCATTTCGCGCACATCTGCAGCGGAGCACGGATCGGCCGCGGCTGCTCGTTCGGGCAGAACGTCTTCGTCGGCAACGACGTGACCATCGGCGACAACGTCAAGGTTCAGAACAACGTGTCGATCTATGACGCGGTCACCCTTGAGGACGATGTGTTCTGTGGCCCGAGCATGGTCTTCACGAACGTCTACAACCCCCGTTCAGCCGTCAACCGCAAGGCGCAGTACCGGCCGACGCGCGTTCGCCAGGGCGCCACGCTGGGGGCCAACTGCACCATCGTCTGCGGCACCACCGTCGGGCGCCACGCCTTTGTCGGCGCCGGAGCGGTGGTCCAGCGCGACGTGCCCGACCACGCCCTGGTCGTCGGCGTGCCGGCACGCCAGATCGGGTGGATGAGCCGCCACGGCGAGCGCCTGGACCTGCCGCTGACGGGCGACGGCGAGGCCTTCTGCCCCGCCACTGGCGAGCGGTACTGGCTGCGCGATGGCCGCATCGACGATCTCGACGCCGCTGCCTGATCCGCTCGATCCACCTCACCCACACCCGCCGAGAAGTGCCCGTGACCGCACCCGACCCCCAGCCCAAGCTCGACTTCATCGACCTGAAGTCCCAATACGCCGCGCTGCGCGACAACGTCAACCATCGCATCCAGCAGGTCCTCGACCACGGCCAGTACATCCTCGGCCCCGAGATCAAGCAGCTCGAGTCGGCCCTGGCCGGCTTCACCGGCAGCCGCCACTGCGTGACGGTGGCCAGCGGCACCGAGGCGATCCTGATCGCCCTCATGGCGCTGGACCTCCAACCGGGCGACGAAGTCATCACCACGCCGTTCACGTTCGCGGCCACGGCCGAGATGATCGTGCTCGCGGGCGCCAAGCCGGTGTTCGTGGACATCGAGCCCGACACCTGCAACATCGACGTCTCGAAGATCAGCGCCCGGATCGGACCACGCACCCGGGCCATCATGCCGGTGAGCCTGTACGGGCAAGTGGCCGACATGGACGAGATCAATGCCATTGCCGCGGCCCACGGCCTGGCGGTCATCGAGGACGCGGCACAGAGCTTCGGCGCCACCTATCGCGGCCGGCGCAGTGGTGCGCTGTCGACCTTCGCCTGCACGAGCTTCTTCCCGAGCAAGCCGCTGGGCTGCTACGGCGACGGCGGCGCCATCTTCACCGACGACGACCGGCTTGCCCAGGCCTGCCGCGAAATCCGCGTCCACGGCCAGAGTGCCCGCTACCTGCACACCCGGGTCGGCGTCGGTGGGCGGCTGGACACCCTCCAGGCGGCGGTGCTGCTGGCCAAGATGGACCGCTTCGAGTGGGAACTGGAACGCCGCCATGCGATCGGCCGGCGCTATGCCGAGTTGCTGGCCGATGTGCCGGGCCTGCGCCTGCTGACGGTGCGTCCTGACCGCGACTGCGTGTGGGCCCAGTACACGGTGTTCGTGCCCCAG
>JAJTGU010000034.1 GCA_021297985.1 Rubrivivax sp. | reverse complement strand
GGACCAGCACGACAAGCAGCCCGCGGCCCTGGCCGCCGCGTTGCGCCAGCGCATGCCCACCCTGCCCGCCGACGCCGACGGCGCCGCGGTCATCGGACTGGCCGAGCACCTGGCCCTGGCGCATCTGCACGACACGTCCGCGCTGGCGGCGCTGCTCGACAGCCTGCCCGCCGAATTGGGGGTCCATGCGGACACCGCCGCCGCTGTGGCCAAGGCGCGATGGGCTCAGGCCGTGACCGCCGACCGCGAGCCGCCGCCGGGACTGGCCGACGCGCCCCGCTGGCGGGCCTTGCAGAACGTCTGGACGCATCGCGTCGCGCAAGGCCGTGCCATCGAAGCAGCGGCGCAGCTGACGCATGAAGTGGCCGCCGCCTTGGCCCACCCGGAACCGGCAGCGCGCCGCGCCCTGGCCGCCACGTGCAACAACCTGGCGCTGGGGCTGCGCGAGGGCCCGCGTGGCGACCCGGCCGTTGACGCGCTGATGCTCGGCGCCGCCGGCGCGTCACGCGACATCTGGGCCGGCGTGGGCACCTGGGTCCACGTCGAACGTGCCGACTACCAGCTCGCCCGCTGCCACGCCGCGCTCGGCCAGGGCGACGAGGCCCGCGCCTTTGGCCAGGCGGTGCTCGATGCGCTGCAGGCCCAAGCCGACTCGCCCGAGGCCGATGACTTCGAGTGGTTCTTCGGCCACGAGGCCATGGCCTGGGCATGCCGCGCCGCGGGCGATGCCGGGGCTGCTGCCGAGCAGCGTGCACTGATGCAGGCGCGGTGCCCGAAGGTGGCCGACGCCGAGTTGCGCAGCTGGTGCGAGCAGGCGCTGGCCGGCTACGACGGCGCCAGCTGAGGCGCTGCGGTACTGACCTTCAGGCGGCGCGCAGACAGTCGACGATCTTCATCCGCGCCGCGCGCCAGGCCGGCACGAAGCCGCCGATGAAGCCCATGACCAGCGCAAACAGCAGCGACTGCAGCGCGATGGCCGGCGTCAACGTGAACTGGAAGGCCAGCTCGGAGAAGGTCGCGAAGTTGGTGGTGGACACGCTCACGGCCTGCATCAGGGTCGCGGCCAGCAGGCCCAGCACACCGCCGGCCAGGGCCAGCAGCAGCGACTCGGCCAAGAAGGCCAGCAGCACCGCCCCGCGGCGAAAGCCCAGCGCGCGCAGCGTACCGATCTCGCCGATGCGCGAGGCGACGGCGCCGAACATCGTGATCGTCGCGCCGACCACCGCGCCGATCGAGAAGATGGCCGCCAGGCCCAGGCCCAGGACGCGGATGAAGTTGGCCAGCGACTCGCTTTGCTCGGCATAGAAGCGCTGCTCGCGCTTGGCCTCGAGCGTCAGGCGCGGGTCGGTGTCGATGCGCTCGCGCAGCGCATCGAATCCCTCGGGGTCCGCGAGCCGGAAGATGACGCTCGAGTAGTTCTGTCGCCGGAAGGCCTGCATCAGCGCATCGGCGTCCATCCAGAGCTCGGAGTCGAAGCCGCTGCGCCCGGCGTCGAACAGGCCGACGACCGTCCAGTCGCGTCCCCCGAAGCGCAAGGTCGCGCCGAGCTGCACGCCCTCGAAGCCCTCGGCGATCGCTCGGCCTGCGATCACCTCGTTGGTGCCCGGCCGGAACAGGCGACCCTGCACCAGCCGCACCTGCGGCCGCAGCAGCAGGCCGGTGGCGCCGGTGCCGCGCATGGTCACGTTGCTGGGCTTGCCGGTGCCACGCTTGGGCAGGTTGTTCAGCACCACCGGCTCCTTGCTCGCGAGCGGCTGGCCCGCCGCGTCGAGCGCGATGCCGGGCAGGGTCTCGATGATCGCGGCCTGCCCGCGCGAGATGCCGCTGTTGATCTCGGCCCCCGCGCCCTTGCGCAGCACGATGGTGTTGTCGGGCTGCCCGGTCGCGACGAGCGTGGCGCGGATGCCCTCGCTCATCATCAGAACGGTCGCGAAGACGTAGACCACCAGCGCCATGCCGGACGCGGTGAGCAAGGTCGTCACCCGCCGCACCCACAGGTTGCGCACGACGTAGGACATCGGCACCGCGTTCATGGTGTCGGCGCCCTCAGGCCACGTGGCGCAGGCCGGACACGATGGAGATGCGGCTCATCGTGAAGGCCGGCCAGGCTGCCGCCACCGCACCCACGAACAGCGCCACCACCAGTTGCAACAGCAAGGTCGTCTCCGAAACCCTGAACACCGGGAACAGCGAGCTCGTCGCTCCGGCAAAACCAGCCGCCAGCGGCAAGGTCAGCGCCATGCCCAGCAGGCCACCGAGCACCGCAATCAGCAGGCTCTCGCCAAACAGCAGCCGGACGACGAACGACGGCGGAAAGCCCAGCGCCTTGAGCGTGGCGTATTCGGCCAGTCGCTCGCGCGCGGTCATCGCCATGGTGTTGGCCATGACCGCCATGATGATCACGATGACGATGAAGCTCACCGCCTGCAGCGCCAGCAGGATGGCCTCGCTCATCGCGACGAAGCCGAGCTGGAAGGCCTTTTCGGTTTCGGTCAGCGTCTCGGCCAGCGAGTTGCGGAACTGCGCGTCGATGCGCTGCGAGATCGTCGCCGCATTGGCCGGGTCCCGGATGCCGACCACGAACACCCCCACCGTGTCGCCGCGGCCCCGGCTGCGGGCCTTCATCGTCTCGTTGATGAAGGCCCACTGGATCAGCATCTGGTTCTCGTCGGTGCCGGCGTCGGCACCGTCGTAGATCCCACGCAGAACGAAGCTCCAGGTCCCGGCGTAGATCGTGCCGCGCATCGCGATCGTGTCGCCGAGCTTCCAGCCGTGCTTGTCGGCCAGCTTGCGGCCGACGACCACGCCCTGGCGGTCGCGAAACCAGGCCAGGCGCTGCTCGTCGCTCAGCCGGTACTCCGGGTACAGCGCCAGGTAGCTCGCCGGGTCGACCGCAAACTGCGGAAAGAAGTTGCGTGGCTCGATGTAGATGCCGCCGAACCAGTTGCTCCAGCTGATCGAATCGATGCCGTCGACCGCGCGCAGGCGCTCGGCATAGGCCAGCGGCAGCGGCACCGTCAGCGACGTCGCACTGCGCGTCACCAGCCGTGTGCTCGAACTGGCCTCGGCGCCGGCGTACCAGGCCTCGACGATGGTGCGCAGCATGCCGAAGGCCACCACCGCGACGACCAGGCCCAGCATCGTCAGCAGCGTGCGCAGGCGGTGCCTGAACGCGTTCTTGAGCAGCAGGCGCAGGACGAACATGGCTCAGCCCGGCAGCGGGGCGGCCGCCATGCCATCGTCGACGAGCACGCCCTTTTCCAGGTGCACCAGCCGGCGCGCCCGCGCCGCGGCCTTGGGGTCGTGGGTCACCATCACGATGGTCTTGCCCAGCTCGGCGACCAGCCGCGACAGCAGCGCCAGAACCTCCTCGCCGGTGCTGCGGTCCAGGTCGCCGGTGGGCTCGTCGGCGACGATCAGCGTCGGGTCGGTGACGAGCGCCCGTGCGATCGCCACGCGCTGCTGCTGGCCGCCGGAGAGCTCGTTCGGGTAGTGGTCGGCACGATCGGACAGGGCCACCAGCTCGAGCGTCTGGCGCACGCGCTCGCGCCGCTCGCGCGACGTCAGTCCGGTCAACAGCAGCGGCAGCTCGACGTTGTCGAAGGCCGTCAGCACCGGCATCAGGTTGTAGAACTGGAAGATGAAGCCGACATGTTCGGCCCGCCAGTCGGCCAGCGCGCCCTCACCCAGCGTGCCGATGTCGATGCCGGCGATCTCGATCGTGCCGGCACTGGGCTTGTCGATGCCGGCCAGCAGGTTGAGCAGCGTGCTCTTGCCCGAGCCGCTGGGGCCCATCAGCGCCACGAAGTCGCCCGCGCGGACATCGAGGTCGATGCCCTGCAGCACCGGGATGTCCTGCTCGCCGCGGCGGTAGTGCTTGTGCAGGCCGCGGATCCGGATCAGCGGCACGGCGTCGGCCAGGTCCTGCATCAGCGCCCCGCCACCGCCACGCGTGCGCCCGCGGCCAGCTGCGGCGGCGGCGCAAGCACCAGCCGTTCGCCGGGCTTGAGCGATGCGCCCGGGATCTCGAGCGCGTCGCCCAAGGTCCGGCCGGGGGTCACCGTCACCGCCTCGACGGTGTCGTCCTGGCCGATGCGGAAGACGAGCTTCCGGCCGTCGCGCTCGACGACCGTCCTGGGGTTCACGGCGGTCACGGGTTGCAGGTCGGCCTCAGCCGGTCGCTGCGACAGGAAGGCGACCTTGGCCGCCATCTCGGGCAGGATCCGCGGATCGAGGCTCTCGAAGCGGATCTTGGTCATCACGGTCGCCTTGGCGCGGTCCACCGTGGGCACGATGCGCACGACGCTGCCGCGAAAGCGCGCCCCAGGCAAGGCATCGAGCGTCACCTCCACCGGCTGGTCGACCTTGATCCGGCCGACGTTGCTCTCGGAAACATCGGCCTCGACCTCGAGCGTGGACAGGTCGGCCATCACGACCACCGCCCCCTGCGAGCCGGCGGCGCTGGAAAACGGCGTGATCATGTCGCCGATGTTCGCGTTCTTGACCAGCACGACGCCGTCGAACGGGGCCCGGATCTCGGTGTTCGCCTGGTTGACGCCCTGCACCTTCAGCTGCGCTGCGGCCAGGCCCTGCGCCGCCTGCGCCGCGG
>JAJTGU010000236.1 GCA_021297985.1 Rubrivivax sp. | reverse complement strand
CGCCACGGTGGCCCTGACCCTCGCGGGCCTCGCCGTCGCCGGCGGCGTCGCGCGTCGTCGTGCCGGAGGCCACGCATGAAGCGCAAGGCCTCGTACCGCCGCGACCTGGCCGTCGTCGCCGCACTGCTGGGCGCGATGGCCGTCGCCGAAGCAGCCCCTTCGATCCGCCTGGAAACGTACCAGCTCAGCGCCAATGTCGCCTTGCCCACGCTTGGCGGCATGGGCCTGGAGGCGTCTGCGGTCGCCTATGCACGCGACCGCGGCACGCTGTTCTTCGTTGGTGACGAGGGCGAAGGCGTGGTCGAGATCTCGCGCAGCGGCGCTCTGGTCGGCAGCATGGCGTTTTCGGGCTGGCCCTCGCGCACCCAGCACAACGACGCCGAGGGCCTGGCGTATCTGGGCAACGGCGTGCTCGTGGTCGGCGAAGAACGCCTCCAGGATGCCTTCCGCTTCAGCTACACCGCCGGCGGCAGCGTCGACCTGAACAACGTGCCCTGGGTCTCGGTGGTCGAAGGCTGGGGCTACAACAACAGTGGCATGGAAGGCATTGCCTACGACGCCCGTGACACCGGCTCGTGGGTGGCCGTCAAGCAGACCAATCCGCAGCGGGTGATGACCGGCACGTTGAGCTTCGAGGCCGACGCCGATGGCGGCACGTCGACGATGACACAGCTTTACGGGGGCGCCACGCTGTTCGGGCTGGGCAACCTGGCGGACGTGGCGGTGCTCAGTGGCATCGATGGCTTGGTGGGCACGCCAGGGGCGGACAACCTGCTGCTGCTGAGCCTGTCGAGCCAGCGACTGATCGAGGTTGACCGCAGCGGCAACCTGCTGTCGAGCATTTCGCTCGCCGGGTTCACGCCCAACGACATCGAGGGCGTGACCGTCGACGAACGTGGCACGATCTACCTCGTGGCGGAGGACTCCGGCTTCGGCGCCTCGCGGCTGCTGGTGCTGACTCCGGTGCCCGAGCCGGCGACGACGGCACTGGCCCTTGCCGGGCTGATGGCGGTTGGCGCCGCCGTACGGCGTCGCCGCGTCGGGGACTGAGCGCGGAGGCAAACGAAGGGGGTGTGGTTTGGGCTGGCAGCATCGGATCGGAGCGCGGACCTACTCGTTCGGCGACCTGAAGACGCTGCTCGCCCGCGCCACGCCGCTGCGCTCGGGCGACGCGCTGGCGGGCATCGCCGCAGCTTCGGCCGAAGAGCGTGTGGCCGCCTGCTGGGCGCTGGCGGATCTGCCGCTGGCGCACTTCCTGAGCGATGCCCTGGTCCCGTATGAGGACGACGAGGTCACGCGGCTCATCGTGGATCGCCACGACGCTCAAGCCTTTGCCCCGGTGGCACATCTCACCGTCGGTGGCTTTCGCGACTGGCTGCTTTCCGGCGCCGCGACGTCCGAGTCTCTGGCCGCGCTCGCGCCCGGGCTGACGCCCGAGATGGTGGCCGCCGTCAGCAAGCTGATGCGGGTGCAGGACCTGATGCTGGTGGCGCGCAAGTGCCGCGTGACCACGGCGTTCCGCAACACGCTGGGCCTGCCCGGGCGACTGGCCGTGCGTCTGCAGCCCAACCACCCCACCGACGACGCGCGCGGCATCGCCGCCAGCATGCTCGACGGCCTGATGTACGGCTGTGGCGACGCGGTCATCGGCATCAATCCGGCGAGCGACAGCCTGGCCACGATCGGCGGCCTGCTGCACCTGCTGGACGAGGTGATCCAGCGCCACGCCATCCCCACGCAGGGCTGCGTGCTGACGCATGTGACGAACACGCTGCGCCTGATCGAGAGCGGGCATCCCGTGGACCTGGTGTTCCAGTCGGTGGCCGGCAGCGAAAAGGCCAACGCCGGCTTCGGCATCAACCTGGCGCTGCTGCGCGAGGCGCAGGCCGCAGCGCTGTCGCTGAACCGTGGGACCGTGGGGCGCAACGTCATGTATTTCGAAACCGGCCAGGGCTCGGCGCTGTCGTCGGGCTCGCACCACGGCGTGGACCAGCAGACGATGGAGGCCCGCGCCTACGCCGTGGCACGCGAGTTCTCGCCACTGCTGACCAACAGCGTGGTCGGCTTCATCGGGCCCGAGTACCTGTACGACGGCAAGCAGATCCAGCGCGCCGGGCTGGAAGACCACTTCTGCGGCAAGCTGCTCGGCCTGCCGCTGGGCATGGACATCTGCTACACCAACCACGCCGAGGCCGACAGCGACGACATGGATTCGCTGATGACGCTGCTCGGCGCGGCCGGCGTCACCTTCATGATGGGCGTGCCGGGGGCCGACGACATCATGCTCAACTACCAGAGCACGAGCTTCCACGACACCGCCGTGCTGCGGCAGTTGCTGGGCCTGCGCCACGCGCCTGAATTCGAGGCCTGGCTCGCGCGGGTCGGTATCGCCGACGGCGAAGGCCGCCTGTTGCCGGCGGCGTCGCAGAAGCGGCTGATGCTGGCGGGGTCGACGCCATGAGCGCCCCCGACCCCTGGCTGGATCTGCGGCGGCTGACCGCGGCGCGCATTGCACTCGGCCGCAGCGGCGTCAGCCTGCCGACGGCCGAATGGCTGCGCTTTGCCCAGGCCCATGCGATGGCACGCGACGCGGTGCACAGCGGTCTGGATGCCGTTGCGCTGTTGGACGTGCTGGTCGCGGACCCCGGCCTGCCTGGTGGACGTGTGCACAGCGCCGCGGCCGACCGTCAGGACTACCTGCGCCGCCCGGACCTTGGCCGTCGGCTGGCCGCCGGCAGCCGCCAGGCGCTGTCGGCATGGCCATCGGTGGCGCGCGACGTGGTCGTGGTCATCGGTGATGGTTTGTCGCCAGTGGCTGCGGCGACGCATGCCCTGCCGCTCTTGCGCAGCCTGGCGACCCTTTTGCCGACGCAGGGCCAGCGCATCGATGCCGTGCTCGTGGCCGAGCAGGCGCGGGTCGCGCTGGGCGACGAGATCGGCGCCATGCTCGGCGCCGCGGCGGTGCTGATGCTGATCGGCGAGCGGCCCGGCTTGTCGTCGCCCGACAGCCTGGGCGCTTATCTCACCTGGGCGCCACGGCCCGGCCGCAGCGACGCCGAGCGCAACTGCGTCTCGAACATCCGACCCGAGGGCCAGCCCATCGACGAGGCCGCAAAGCGCCTGGCCTGGCTGATCGGCGCCGCGCGCCGGCTCGGCGCCACCGGTGTGGTGCTGAAGGACGAAAGCGACCGGCCGGCGCTGGAGGCCGCGGGAGCCACTCCCGGCCTGGCCCGGCCTGCCTCGGTCTGACGCGGCGGTCGGCAGCGCGCCGTGGGCGTGCGACGCCGACGTGTCAGCGCAGCCCGGCCACGTAGTCCGAGACCGCCTTGATCTCGGCGTCGTTCATCCGGTAGGCGATGGCCTGCATCTGCGCGCTGTTGGCTCGGGCATTGCTGCGAAAGGCCAGCATCTGTGCCTCGGTGTAGTCGGCATGCTGGCCCGCCAGGCGCGGATACTGGGCCGGAATGCCGGCGCCGTTGGGGCTGTGGCAGGCGGCGCAGGCCGGAACGCCCTTGGAGGCGATGCCTCCACGCCAGATCGATTCACCCAGGGCAACCGTGTCCTTGATCTTGGCTGCACCGGGCTTGGCCTGCTTGCTGGCGTAGAAGGCCGCGATATGGCGCATGTCTTCTTCCGACAGCGGGGCGGCCATGCCCTGCATGATCGCGTTCTTGCGTTTGCCGTTCTTGTACTCGGTCAACTGCTTGACCAGGTAGTCGGCGTGCTGGCCCTGAAGGATGGGGTTGGCGGGGGCACCCCGGCTGCCGTCGGCGGTGTGGCAGGCCATGCAGGCCGCCGCGAGGGTCTGTCCCTTGGCGATGTCCGGCTTGAAGGCTGGCTTGGCGGCGCCAGCGGCCCAGACCGTTCCGGCCACAGACAGACTGGCCACGAGGAGGGTGCCACGCAGGGCGGTCATCACGAGGGAGCGCATTCTGGGCCTTGGTGTTGGGGAGGCGGTCGGTGACCGGCGCGGGAGAGCCGCGACGAAACGGCAGCCGACGGTCACAAACCGCGAAATTTTACAATGCACCATGACCTCTCCCACCCCCGCGCGCGGCGCGCAGGCCACAGCGGCGCAACGCGCGGCCTTGGCGTGGGCGCACAGCGCCCGATTCGCCATCACCGCGAGCCAGCTTGCGGAGCTGCCTCAGGGTGACTTGCCCGAGATTGCGTTCGTTGGCCGCAGCAACGCAGGCAAGAGCACGGCGATCAACACCCTGGCGCAGCACCGCAGGCTGGCGTTTGCCTCTCGCACGCCAGGGCGCACCCAGCACATCAATCTGTTCGCGGTCGGACCCAAGGACGCGCCGGATGCCTACCTGGCCGACTTGCCCGGCTATGGCTACGCAGCGGTCGAGCGCAGCGCCAAGCTGCGCTGGCAGCAGGTCATGGCCGACTACCTGGAGCTGCGGCGCAACCTGCATGGCGTCGTGCTGATGGTCGACTCGCGCCTGGGCACCACCGAGCTCGACGAACGGCTGCTGCAACTCGTGACCCCACGCGTCATCACCGGAGAGGTCCGCCTGCTGGTGCTGCTCACCAAGGCCGACAAGCTGAACCGGCGCGAGAGCGACAAGGCCCTGGCGGGTGTCCAGGAGCGGCTGGGCGCCATCGCCAGCGACAACGCAGACATTGGCCTGGCCTTGTTCAGCGCGCTGTCGGGCCGCGGGGTCGCCGATGCTGCCGAGGCGATCCACGGCTGGATGCAGCCCGCCGCTTCCGTACCCGAAATGCCGATCCCGGAGCCAGCGGCTTGAAGCCCCGGCACCCAGGCGGCGAGGTGATCCGCAGCTTTGCGCTGGCACTGCCGCATGGCATCACGCTGCAATGCCGCGCGGCTGGCGCGAGGTCGCCACGGGTCCTGCTGCTGCATGGATTTCCTGAGGCCGCGTTTGTCTGGGACGAGGTGATGAAGCGGCTGGCGCCACGGGTGGGCGCGGTCGCGCCGAACCTGCGTGGGTTTGCCGGTTCGAGCGCGCCCACTGACGTGCGCGAGTACCGGGTGCGTCATCTCGTGGCCGATGTCGCCGCGGCGATCAGGGCCTTGCTGGGTCCGGGGCAGGCGCTCGATCTGCTGGTCGCCCACGACTGGGGCGGAGCCCTGGCCTGGCACCTGGCGGCGCAGCAGCCGGAACTGATGCGCAGGCTGGTCATCGTGAACTCCCCGCATCCGGCCACTTTCCTGCGCGAACTGCGCGGATCGCCCGCGCAGCAGAAGGCCAGTGCCTACATGAACTGGCTGTGCCGGCCGGATGCCGCCTCGCTGCTGGCGGCAAACGACTACGCGCGCCTCTGGCCTTGGTTCGGAGAGGCTCCCTGGCTGACCGAAGCCACCAAGGGGCAGTACCGGGAGGCGTGGGCCCAGGGTCTGGAAGGGCCCCTCAACTACTACCGGGCCTCGCCGCTGCGGCCGCCGGTCGGGCCCGAAGACGCCATCCGGTCCCTGAGCTTCGCCGATGCCGATGTCACGGTGCGGGTGCCGACGACGGTGCTCTGGGGCGAGCGCGACGAGGCCTTGCTGCCGGGTCTTGTCGACGGCCTGGAGCGTTGGGTTCCGCAACTCGAGCTGATCCGCGTGCCCGAGGGCAGCCATTGGCTCGTCCATGAGCAGCCGGAGCGCGTCGCAGGCCTCTTGGCCGAGCGGCTTCTTGACGGACCCCAAGAGCCGTCGGCGCCCGCGGGCGCAAGGCGCTAGTTCTTCACGACCTGGTTGATCTCGATGGCGACGCCCCGGGCGTCGTTGGCCACCGGTGTCGACTGGCCCAGCAGGTCGCCCGGCGCCGGGGCCGCCTGGCCGCTCTTGCTGATGCGCGCACTGACCACGACCTGGCTGAACTTCGACAGGCGAAACTCCGATGCCATCGCGTGACGGTCATCGAGCGTGAACTGCAGTGGCAGGTCTTTCACCTGGTATCGCGCGATGGCCAGCGGCATGCGTGGGCCCTCGGCGGCGCGGATGAACACGAACACGCTGTCGTCGGGACTGACCTGTTGCGCCAGTGCGGCCGACAGGCGGACGCTGCCTTGCACACCGGCGCCTGCGGGCGCGGCGGGTTGGGTGGCCGACGCTGCGGCCGACGGCCTGCCGTTGTCGGGGGCCGCGGCCGTGGCGGGCAGGCCGGCGGCCCTCAGCTTGGCCTCGGCAATGCTGGCCTGCAATCGGGGCAGGTAGTCGGCATCGGGTGGCGTCAGGGCGGCCAGTCGCTCCCAGTGGCGGGCAGCGCCGGCAAAGTCTTCTCGTTCCATGGCCGCGGTTCCGGCCAGGGCGAGCGCCTTCGGGTGATTGGCGTCGATCTTCAAGGCACGCTCGATCCATTGCGACGGCTCGCCCTGGAGGCTGCGGTTGTTCAACACGCCCATCGCATCGGCATAGTCTGCCGCCAGCGCGGCATCGGTTTGCAGCAGTGGACCGGTTCTAGCGAACGCTGACATGGCCTTCGCGTGTTCACCGAGGGCGGCATAGGAACGCGCCAGCATGGCCCAGCCTTCGTGGTTGTCGGGCTCACTGTTCAGGCGTTGGGCCAGCTGTTCGATCGCTTTGACAAACTGCTGGCGTTCAGCGTCGGGGCCGGTGGTGCCTGCGAAGTCGCCACTGCTGGCCAGCACGGTGGCGCCCGGCGAGCCGGTGTAGGAGTACCCCGCCACGGCCAGACCGATCACGCCGACGGCCAGCAGTGCGAGCAGCTTGAAACCCGGGCGTGGTGCGGCAGCGGCCTCAGCCCTGCCCTGGCCGTCATCGGCCAGCACGCAGCTCAGCAGCAGTTGTTCCAAAGGCGCCTTGGCCTGCGCGTAGGCGGCGTCGTCGAGGGTGCCGGCCACATGCTGGGCCTGCAGCTGCTGCAACTGCAGTCGCAGCGCAGGAATGTCTTGTTTCATCGGGGACTTCAGGGGTTCTCGTCCGCCTCGAAGCGATCAGGCGGCAGGCGGTTTCGCCGGCGCAGCATCCACCACAGGCTCAGCAGCCCCAGGACCAGCAGCACGAACGGGCCGAACCACAACGCCAGAGTGGCGTTGTTCAGCGGAGGGCGGTAGAGAACGAAGTCGCCGTAGCGATCGGTCATGTAGTCGAAGACCTCGCGCTCGCTCTGACCCGCACGCAGCATCTCGCGAACCTGGTTGCGCAGGTCCACGGCCAGCTCGGCGTTCGAGGCTGCAATGGTTTCGTTCTGGCACACCAGGCACCGCAATTCGGAGGCCACGCGCTGAACGCGGGCCTCGAGAGCGGGGTCTGCGCTGGCCGGCGCGGCTTCGCGGGCAGCGGACTGGCTTGCCGCCAGCAACGCCAGCAGCAACGCCACGCCCAAGGGCAGCAGCCACGCCACAAGCCGACGGTCAACCCGCACCTTGCAACTCCTTCAGCAGCGGCTCGATCCGCGTGCGCAGCACGTCGGGTGTCAGCGGACCCGTGTGCTTGAAGCGGATCTGGCCCTGGCGGTCGATGATGAAGGTCTCGGGCACGCCGTACACGCCGTAGTCGATGCCGATGCGGCCGTCGGCATCCACCAGCGTGGCCACGTAGGGGTCGCCCAGGCGTGCCAGCCATCTGCGTGCGGCATCTCCCTGGTCCTTGTAATTCAGCCCATAGACCGCCACCAGGTTGCGCCTGGCGATGTCGAGCACCAACGGGTGCTCTTCCTGGCAAGGGGCACACCAGCTGGCCCAGACGTTGAGCATCCAGACCTTGCCGAGCAGGTCGTCGCGGCGGATCGTCTGCTCCGGTGCATGCAGCTTGGGCAGCGCGAAAGCCGGCGCAGGCTTTCCGATCAAGGGCGACGGCACTTCGCGCGGGTTCAGACCCAACCCGGCGAACAGGAGCACCACGACCCCCAGGAAGAGAGCCAGGGGCCAGAGGAACCGCAGGCGCTTCATGCGCTGCAGCGCTGTTGGAGGCGCATCAGGCTGCGCATGTCAGACCGCCGCTCCCGCTGCACCCGTCGGGGCCGTGCTGCTGCGCGTGACACGCTGGCGGTAGCGCCTGTCGGTGATGGCCCAGATGCCGCCCAGGCCCATGAACATGCAGCCGATCCAGATCCAGGTCACGAAGGGCTTGACCCAGATGCGCACCAGCCACTTGTCCTGGGCCAGCGGTTCGCCCATCTGCACGTAAAGGTCGCCATGCCAGCGGGTGTCGATGGCGGCTTCGGTCATGGGCATGCGCTGCACACGGTAGACGCGCTTCTCGGGGTACAACTCGGACACCTGCTGGCCGTCACGCGTGACGATGAGGTGGCCGCGGATGGCTTCGTAGTTGGGCCCGTTGACCGGTCGGCTTCCCTGGTAGGTGAAGGTATAGCCCCTGACCGTGGTGCTTTCGCCCACGCCCATGGCGACGTCCTTCTCGATGTCATAGACGCTGACCATGGTGACGCCGAACACGAACATCGCCGTGCCGGCGTGCGCCACCCACATGCCCACGCTGGCGCGGGGCAGTTGGCCCAGGCGCTGCCACACCGTGCTGCCACCCAGCGCCGTGGCGGCCGACGGCTGCACACGGTCCCAGATCTCGGCGACCACCGTGTACAGGATCCAGTACGCCATCAGCAAACCGACGAAGCCGCCAAAACCGATGCCGCCACTGCCCCACGCCGTGAGCGCGGCGCTGACCACCGCCACCCCGGCGGCCCAGCGCAGCCGCACCGCCAGCGCCGGCAGCGAGTCGTTCTTCCAGCGTGACAGCGGGCCCACGCCCATGAAGAACATCAGCACCGCCATGATCGGCACGTAGACGGCGTTGAAGTACGGCGGGCCGACCGAGATCTTGCCCAGCCCGAAGGCGTCGAGGATCAGCGGGTACAGCGTGCCCAGCATCACCGCCGCCATGGCCACGATCAGCAGCACGTTGTTGGCCAGCAGCATGGTCTCGCGCGAGAGCATGCCGAAGCGGGCGCCGAGACCGATCCTGGGTGCACGCCAGGCGTACAGCGTCAGGGCGGCGGCCACCGTCACACCCATCATCATCAGGATGAAGGCTCCGCGGGCGGGGTCGGAGGCGAACGAATGCACCGAGGTGATCACGCCCGAGCGGACGAGGAAGGTCCCCAGCAGCGCCAGCGAGTAGCCCAGGATGGCGAGCAGCACGGTCCAGTTCTTGAAGCTGCCGCGCTTTTCAGCCACGGCCAGCGAGTGGATCAGCGCGGTGGCCACCAGCCAGGGCATGAAGGATGCGTTTTCGACGGCGTCCCAGAACCACCAGCCGCCCCAGCCCAGCTCGTAATACGCCCACCAGCTGCCCAAGGCGATGCCGAAGGTCAGGAAGGCCCAGGCCACCGTCGTCCAGGGACGTGACCAGCGCGCCCATTGCGTGTCGAGATTGCCTCCGATCAGCGCCGCCACCGCGAAGGCGAATGCCACCGACAGGCCCACGTAGCCCATGTACAGCATGGGTGGGTGGAAGATCATGCCGGGGTCCTGCAGCTGCGGGTTCAGGTCGCGGCCGTCCAGCGGCACCGGGAACACGCGATCGAATGGGTTGCTCGTGAACAGCACGAAGAGCAGGAAGCTCAAGGTCAGCAGGCCCATCACCGACAGGATGCGCGCCAGCATCGGCAGCGGAAGGTTGCGGCTGAAGGCCGCCACCGCCCACGCCCAGCCCGCCTGCATCAGCAGCCACAGCATCAGGCTGCCTTCATGGCTGCCCCAGCTCGCGGCGATGCGGTACATCGTCGGCAGCTCGCTGTTCGAATTGGAGGCGACGTTCAGCACCGAGAAGTCGTTGCGAACAAAGCTCGCCAACAGGCAGAAGAACGCAAACAGGATCAGCGCCAGCAGCACATGGGTGGCGGGCCGGGCCAGCGCCATCCAGTCGGCGCGCCCGCGCTGGGCGCCGATCAGCGGCACCGTGCCGAGGGCCAGCGTGACGCCGACGGCAAGCCACAACGCGAAATGACCCAACTCGGGAATCATGGTTGCTTGTCTCCGCTCTTGCTGGTGTACCCGTAGGTCGCCTTGGCGGCGTCAGCGCCCTGGACCACCGTCTGCTCAAGCCGGCTCTGGCCCTTTTGCGCACGCTGGATGGCGTCGGCTGCTTCGGGCGGCATGTAGTTCTCATCGTGCTTGGCCAGCACTTCGCGCGCCACGAACACGTCGCCCTGCAGTTGCCCCTGGGCGACGACGCCTTTGCCCTCCTGGAAGAGGTCCGGCAGGATGCCCTTGTAGCGCACCGCCACGGTCTTGGCGGTGTCGGTGACGACGAAGTTCACGTTCAAGCCGTCGCGAACCACGCTGCCTTCGGCCACCAGGCCCCCCACGCGAAAGGCGCGGTTGGCCGGCGCTTCGTTGGCCGCCACCTGGGTGGGCGAGTAGAAGAACACCATGTTGCTCTGGAACGCATTGAGCACCAAGGCCACGACGATGCCGGTGGCAGACAGCACGCCGCCGACGATGGCCAGGCGCTTGTGACGGGGCTTCATGCTTGCTCCTTGTCCAACGGCTCATCGTCCGACATGCGCCCCGCCTGCAGCAGGGCCTGCTGGTGCCGCCGCCGCGCCAGGAGCGGCTCCGCCAGCATCACCACCAGGGCAACGCCGTAGCTGCCCCAGACATAGAACCCGTAGCCGCTCATGTGGAAGAACTCGGCGGCGCTCGACCATTGCGCTGTCATCGCTCGATTCTCCTCTGCCGCAATTCACACACCCATCCTGTGTGTGAATCACGCTCCAGGATGTAAGCGCGGGTCCGCATGAACACCACCGCAAAGGCGTAGGCCCAGCAGGCGACCGTCATCAGCAGCATGGCGGTCAGCATGGTGCTGGCCATCTTGGGCGCGGCCGTGACGCTGATCGTCGCGCCCTGGTGCAGCGTGTTCCACCACTGGACCGAGAAGTAGATGATGGGGACATTGATGCTGCCCACCACGGCCAGAAGAGCGCCGGCCTGATCGGCGCGGCGGCGGTCGTCGATGGCGTTCACGAGGGCGATGTAGCCCAGGTACAGGAACAGCAGGATGAGCTCGGTCGTCAGGCGTGCGTCCCAGACCCAGTAGGTGCCCCAGGTGGGGCGGCCCCAGAGCGCGCCGGTCCAGAGCGCCAGGAACGTGAACACTGCGCCCGTCGGCGCAATGGACTCGGCGACCATCGACGCCAGCCGCGCCTTGAAGGCCCAGCCGATGGCCGCCCAGAAAGCCATCACCAGGTAAAGGAGCATCGACATCCAGGCCGTGGGCACGTGGATGAAGATGATCCGGTAGGCATCACCCTGCACGGCATCGGTGGGCGCGATGAAGAAGCCGATGTAGAGGCCCGCCGCCGCAAACCCGATGGCCACCAGCCAGCACAGCGGCACGAGCCGGTTCGTCAGTGCGTAGAAGCGCGAGGGCGCAGCGAACCAGAAGAGGCGCCAGCCTGAGGCTGGACGTGGGGCGGTGGGATCGTTGCGGTCGGGCATGAGGTTCATGCTATTCGGTCGAGATGCGAAGTGCCGCGGCGGTGGCCCATGGCGCGCCTGCTGCAGTGGCCACCAGCAAGGCGCCCAGCAAGGAGAAGTGGCCTTCTGCCGAAAGGCCCGCTTCGACCATGCCGACGGCTCCGGCACCGAAGATCAGCGCCGGGGTGGCCAGCGGCAGCACCACCAGGATCAGCAGCATGCCCCCGCTGCGCAGCCCCAAGGTCAGCGCAGCGCCCAGCGCGCCCAGCAGACTGAGGATCGGGGTGCCAAGCAGCAGGCTGGCCATCAGCGCCAGCACGGCCGGTCCCGACATGCCGAAGGCCAGCCCCACCAGCGGCGTGGCCAGCAGCAAAGGCAGCCCCGTCAGCAGCCAGTGCGCGGCGCTCTTGGCCGCGGCCACTGCCACTGCGTGAGCCGGTGCCAGCAGCAGCTGCTCCAGCGAGCCGTCGGCGGCGTCGGCGTTGAACAGCAAGCCCACCGAAAGCATCGAGGCCAGCAGCGCGCAGACCCAGACGATGCCAGGGGCGATGGCACGCAAAGTCTCCGGCTCCGGGCCCACGCCGAGCGGGAACAGGCTGAGCGCGACGATGAAGAACGCCAAGGGCAGCAAGGCGTCGACACGTCGTCGCGCGGCCAGTTGCAGATCGCGCAGGAGCACGCACAGAAAGACCTGCCTCATGCCGAGGGCTGACGAGCCGGTTGGGCACTGGGCGCAGCCTCGGCCAGTAGCCCGCGCGGGGCGTGGTTTTCCAGGTCCAGCACGCGCGGTTCGGGCGTGCTCAGGCTGAGTGTCTGGTGGCTGGTGAGCAGCACCGCACCACCGGCCAGGGCATGGGCACCGATCACCTCGTTGAGTGCGGCAATGCCGTCTTCGTCGAGCGCGTCATAGGGCTCGTCGAGCAACCACAGCGGGGCGCTGCGGGACAACGCCAGGCGTGCCAAGGCCACCCGGCGGCGCTGGCCCTGGCTGAGCGTGCGCACCAGCGCATGGCGCCGTTGGGCGATACCCAGCTGCCGCAGCGCCGCCAGCAATGCCACATCGTCGTGTGGCAGGCCATGCAGCCGGGCCAGGAAACGCAGGGACTCGGTGGCGGTGAGGTCTTCCTTCAGCGCGTTCTGGTGGCCGATGTAGACGCAGAGCCGACGGCCCTGGACGCCCCGTTCGGCCACCGGGCGGCCCTGCACCCACACGTCGCCCTCGGCCGGGGTGGACAAGCCTGCCAGCAGACGCAACAAGGTCGTCTTGCCACGCCCGTTCCGGCCGCGCAGCCAGGTGACGGTGCCGGCCTCCAGGGCCAGGTCGAGCGCCTCGAACAGCCGGCGCTCGCCCCGTTCACCTGCCAGGGCGCGGGTCCGCAGCAGAACGGGCGCCAAGGTCGCCGTGGAACCGGCCGCAGGAACGGGAGAGGGCTCAGGGGACCCCTCCGAAAGAGAAGGGTCAGCCGCGCTGTGGCGTAAGGACATGACAGCCGGAGTTTACTTTTCGGGCTGGAAGACGCCCGGCTCCAGGCGCTGGTTCAACGCCGGGACTTGGGGTGACCCACCGAGCGGTCAGGCGGTGGCGCCGAGCTCGCGGGCCACGCGGCGGGCCGCGGCGGCCACCATCGACCGCACGATGAGGGTCTTGGCCAGGCCTTCGGCGTGCAGGGTCAGGAGCGCTGAGCGTTGGATCGCAAAGGTGGCATCGGAGGCCCCGTCCCCGAACAACCACACCCGGCGGCGTTCACCCGGCCACAGCAGCTGCACCTGAAACCACCGGCCCTGCAGGAAAAGCCGCACCCAGGTCCCCGGGGCAAGCTCGTCGAGCCAGATGCGACTGTTGTCGATGGGTTTGCGTGCCGACGCCATTTGTTCGATCAACTCGGCCGGCACCGTGTCGAGCCGCTCAAGATCGAGCGGGTGGCTCTCGATCCCGCTGAGGGTCGAGAACTGCGACGCCGCTTCGTCACGCATCAGCTTGTCCTCAAGCTTCTGGAGCGCGCCAATCTGGCTCGATGCGGCCGAACAGCGGCGCGCCAGCTTCTGGTGAAGGAACGCGTCGAGGGCGGCCAGTGTCTTGTCGTAGAGGTGGCTGTGCTGCTGCGCTGCCGTGGCGATCTGGTCGATGAGTTGGCTGGCCAGGCGCAGCAGTCGCGTGCGCTCGGGGTCGCCGCCGTCCGGCATCATCTCGGCGTGATAGGCGAGTCGGTTGATGAAGCTCCACAGGGCGTGCCGGTCCTGGTCGAGCACGCTGCCGTCGCGAAGCGTCATGCGCATCGCCGGTCCATGCAGCCGCGACAGCAGCATCTTGATGTCGGCCGGCATCCGAGGCTCCTCGGCCAGCGCACCGAAGATGCGGCTCACCAGTTCGATCGCCTGGCGGTCGACTCGGCTGGCGGTCTTGCTCGACAGATCCGCCAGTTCGGACTGTCGCAGGCTCGCTCCCGGTCCGCCGTGGACCACCGACGGCGGCCGGCGTGCCGGCACCGCTGCGCTGGTGTACGCCGAGGCAGCGCTGGCAGGCGAGGTGCCTGAGGCCGCTGTGCGATACGGGGTGTCGTGACCGACCGATCCACCGGGCGCATCCAGCGGCACCGGCATGCTTTCGAGCATCTGGTGGAAGTCGGGCGCTGCATTGCTGAAGCCGTTGCTGCCGATGCTGCCGCGGCGGCTGCCGCTGGGCCGGATCATCGTGCCGTAGCGGGCGGGCTCGATGCCCAGGGCCTCCAGTCGTGCGGCCCCGGCGGCGTAGTTGCGCTTGAGCACATGGGCCAGCGGATCGCCGGCATGGCGCATAAACGCGACCTGGTGCCCGCGCGAGAGGGTCAGCGCCTGCGAGGCCTCCCACAACGCCCGGGCCATGGTCTCCGGCCCGAACGGGTTGTGTTCGCCGGCCATCTCCATGTCGCCCGCGATCGCCGCGGTGTAGGTGTCGAGCTCGCGCAACTCCGCTTCGGCGATCCCTCGGATGGCCTGGATCGCACGCGACAGCTCGACGTCAAGCGCGATCGATGACTCGTCGACCAGGGACAGCATCGCGGGCGTGGCCTGGTCGAGCGACAGCAGCCCTGTCGCGAGCTTCCCGAAGCCCGGGCGTGCCGAACTGGGGTCGACGGCCTCGTTCAAGGCCTGGACAAACCGCTGGCCCATTCGATGACGCTGGTGGCGCAGAGCGTCGAGCAGTTCGACGGCGTGGCTGCGCTCGTAGCTCCCCATGCGGGGGAACGCGTTCTGGGTGGCCGTGACCGTGCCCTCGACCACCATGTCGAACAGCATGGGCGCTTGGAGCAGTTCGTCGTCGATGAACTGACGGAGGGCCGCGGAGGCACGTGTCAGGGCCATGACGGATTGTTCGCGCGCCACGAATCGGCGCAAACATGAAAAAGGCCCGCCGTAGCGGGCCTTCTCTGAAATCCGGTCCACCCATGCGGGCCGGAGTTCGTCGCGTGGGGACGCGAACCTGGACTTACATGTCCATGCCCATGCCGCCCATGCCACCCATGCCGCCACCGCCGGCCGGGGCCGGGGCCTCGTCCTTCGGGGCTTCGGCAACAATGGCTTCG
>JAJTGU010000280.1 GCA_021297985.1 Rubrivivax sp. | reverse complement strand
CTCGAAAACGTCATGCTGCCGCTGGAACTCGCCGGCCGCCACGACGCACGTCGGGCCGCCACCGAGATGCTGCAGCGCGTGGGCCTGGGCGAACGCCTGGGCCACTACCCCAAGGTGCTTTCGGGTGGTGAGCAGCAGCGCGTGGCGCTGGCCCGTGCCTTTGTCGTACGGCCCGCCGTGCTGCTGGCCGACGAGCCCACCGGCAGCCTGGACTTCGCGACCGGCGAGCGGGTGATGGCCCTGATGTTCGACATGAACCGCGAACTGGGCACGACGCTGGTGATGGTCACGCACGACCGCGCGATCGCGGCGCGCTGCGACCGCCAGCTGCGGATCGAGGCCGGCCGGCTGGTTCAGGATTCGGGCCAGCTCCAGCCGGCTTCGGGTGCCGAGGCCGTGACGCGCTGAAGGGCGCTCGACGCGTTCACTGCAGGCCCAGGAAGGTCCGCACCGGCGCCAGGCTCGCCTGCGGGTCTTCTTCTTGCGGGACGTGGCCCAGGCCGGGCAGCACCACGCGCTGGCTGCCGGTGATGAGGCGTTCGAACTCGATCGCAACGGCAGGCGGGATCAAGCGGTCCTTCTCGCCCCACAGGATCAGCGTCGGCACCTTGACCTGTGCGATGGCCTCTGCCCCTTCGCCGCGGACCATCGCACTCATGCGCTGGCCCAGCGCACGGCGATTGCCCTCGCGAAGGGTCAGCTCGAAATAGCGGTCGACCAGCGCATCGCTGACGCGGGACGGATCGCCATAGACGCTCCTGACCCCTTGCGCCACCATGCTGCGTGGCAGCGCGAACTCGGCGATCCGGTTCAGCACCGGCACGCTGGCGAGCAGGAACCCGGCCGGAACCTCTTCGGGCTGGAAGTCCGGCCCCAACGCATCGACCAGCACGAGCCGGCCCACACGCGTCGGCGCCAGCACGGCCATGCGCCAGGCGACCTCGCCGCCCAGCGAGTTGCCGGCCACGACGGCGCGCGTCACCTGCAAATGGTCGAGCAGGTCGAGCGCAAAGCGCGCCAGCTCGTCGCCGTGGTAGCTGCGGCCCTCGCGCGGGCCGGTCCAGGGGCCGGTGAGGCCAAAACCCGGCAGGTCGAAACGGATCACGCGCCGCTGCTTGCGCAAAGCCTGGGTCCAGCCGTCCCAGGTGTGCAGACTGGCGCTGGTGCCGTGGATCAGCACGAGGGGCTCGGGGTCGTTGCGCGGGCCTTCGTCGCGCAGGTGCACGAGCTGGCCACCCAGGTCGATGAACTGCGACGGCTGCGGCGCCCACCGTGCGACCAGGGACTCGACACTGCGATCGGGTTCGCGCGACAGCGCCATCGCCACCGACGTCAGGATCAGCAGCACGCCGATCAGGCGGCGCAAGAGGGTTCCCACGGGGCGATGTTTCCTGGGTCGGCCGGTCTTTCGGCGATGTCCGGTTTTTACAATGCCGAACTGCCGCATGCCCCCGACTCGAACCCTGCCCGATGACCCAACCGAACTTCATCCACCTGCGGCTGCACAGCGAGTATTCGGTCGTCGATGGCACGGTGCGGGTCGGCGACGCGGCAGCGCGCGCCGCCGGCGATGGCCAGGGCGCGCTCGCGCTGACCGACCTGTCCAATCTGTTCGGCGCCATCAAGTTCTACAAGGCCTGCCGCGGCAAGGGCGTCAAGCCGCTGCTGGGGGCCGATGTCTGGCTCGAGCCCGGCGACGCGACCAGTGGCGACGCCCGCCAGCCAGGCCGCGTGCTGCTGCTGGTGCAGAACCACCGCGGCTACCTCAACCTCTGCGAGTTGTTGTCGCGCGGCTGGCTCGCCGGTGCACCGGCCACCGGGGCTGCTGCGGTCAAGACCCAATGCCAGCTGAAATGGGCCTGGCTCGAAACCCTTGCCGAAGGGCTGATCTGCCTGTCGGGTGCGGATGGCGGACCTGTCGGTCAGGCCCTCCTGGCGGGCGATGCGCCTCGCGCCGAGGCCCTGGCACGGCGGCTCGCGGCGCTGTTCCCGCAGCAGCGTTTCGTGATCGAGCTGCAACGTGCCGGACTGGCCACGAACGAGGCCCATGTCCAGGCCGCCGTACCGCTGGCCGCGAGGCTGGGCTTGCCCGTGGTGGCGACCCATCCGATCCAGTTCCTCGACCGCGAGGACTACACCGCGCATGAAGCGCGCGTCTGCATCGCCGAGGGCGAGACCCTGGGCAACCCGCGCCGCGTCAAGCGGTTCTCCGAGCAGCAGCACTTCCAGACCCAGGCGCAGATGGCCGAGCGCTTTGCCGACCTGCCATCGGCGCTCGCGAACTCGGTCGCGATCGCCGAGCGCTGCAACCTGAGCCTGGTCCTGGGCCAGAACCAGCTGCCGGACTTCCCGACGCCGGAGGTCGATGGCCAGCGCCAGCCGCTGGATGTCTACTTCCGCGAGCGGTCCTTCGCCGGCCTCGAACAGCGGCTGGCGGCCTTGTTCCCCCATCAGGCCGAGCGGGAGGCCCAACGCCAGAAGTACGTGGACCGGCTGGAGTTCGAGATCGCGACCATCGTCAAGATGGGCTTCCCCGGCTACTTCATGATCGTCTCGGACTTCATCGTCTGGGCCAAGGCCCACGGATGCCCGGTCGGACCGGGCCGCGGTTCGGGCGCGGGCTCGCTGGTGGCCTATGCGCTTTCGATCACGGACCTCGACCCGCTGCGCTACGGGCTGCTGTTCGAGCGCTTCCTGAATCCGGAGCGGGTGTCGATGCCGGACTTCGACATCGACTTCTGCCAGGCCAACCGCGACCGTGTCATCGAGTACGTCAAGGACAAGTACGGCCGCGACGCGGTGAGCCAGATCGCGACCTTCGGCACCCTGGCGGCCAAGGCGGCGCTGCGCGACGTGGGTCGCGTTCTGGGCATGGGCTACGGCCAGGTCGACAGCATTGCCAAGCTGGTGCCCGGCGCACCGGGCAAGACCTACACGCTGGCGCGGCTGCCGGCCGATTCCAAGGACATGGACCCGGGCCTGATCTATGTCCGCAAGGAGGTCCCCGAGCTCGAGGCCCGGGAGGCCGCCGAGGTCGAGGTGGCCGAGCTTCTCGAGCTGGCCACCCGGGTCGAGGGCCTGGTCCGCAACATCGGCATGCACGCCGGAGGCGTGCTGATCGCGCCGGGGCGCATCGCCGACTTCAGCCCTCTGTACCAGCAGCCGGGCAGCGACAGCGCGGTCAGCCAGTTCGACAAGGACGACGTCGAGGCCGCGGGGCTGGTGAAGTTCGACTTCCTGGGACTGGCGACGCTGACCATCCTGGAGCTGGCCAAGGACTTCATCCGGGCCCGTCGCAAGGGCCGCGAGGCCTTCGACTACGAGCAACTGCCGCTGGACGACCCGCGGGTCTTCAAGCTGTTTGCCGAGGCGCGCACCGAGGCCGTGTTCCAGTTCGAAAGTTCGGGCATGAAGGGCATGCTGCGCGACGCGCGGCCGACCCGGCTGGAGGACCTGTTTGCGTTGAACGCGATGTTCCGTCCCGGGCCGATGGACAACATCCCCACGTTCTGCGCCCGCAAGCACGGACGCGAGCCGGTCGAGTATCCGCACCCGCTGCTCGAGCAGGTGCTCGGCGAGACCTACGGCATCTTCGTCTACCAGGAACAGGTGATGCAGGCGGCCCAGTTGCTGGCCGGCTACACGCTGGGCGGCGCGGACATGCTGCGCCGCGCGATGGGCAAGAAGAAGCCCGAGGAGATGGCCAAGGAGCGCAGCAAGTTCATGGCCGGTGCGGCGGCCAAGGGCATCGCCGAGGGCGTCGCCCGCCAGGTCTTCGACGACATGGAGAAGTTCGCCGGCTATGGCTTCAACAAGAGCCACGCCGCGGCCTATTCGGTGCTGGCGTACCAGACGGCCTGGGTGAAGGCGCACTGCGCGGCCGAGTTCTACGCCGCGAACATGACGGTCGAAGCCGACAACACCGACAAGCTGCGGGTCCTGCTGGCCGACGCGCGCCAGGAGGGCGTCGCCTTCGAGCCGCCGGACATCAACCGGGGCGGCTTCCGCTTCGAGCCCGTGACCGACAAGCTCGTCCGCTACGGCCTGGGTGCCGTCAAGGGCACGGGTCAAGGCGCGATCGAGGCCATCGTCGCCGCGCGCGAGGGCACCGGGACGCATGCGGGCGAGGGTGGTGGGCCTTTCCGCAGCCTGTTCGACTTCTGTGCCCGCATCGACCGCAAGGCCGTCAACAAGCGGGCCGTCGAGGCCCTGGTCAAGGCCGGTGCCTTCGACAGCCTGCACGGCGACCGCGCGGCCCTGGCCGCCAGCATCGCGCTGGCCTTTGACTGGGCCGAGACGCAGGAGGCGAACGCGCTCCAGGGCGGACTGTTCGACTTTGGCGGCGACGACGGCGTCGCCCATGGCTCGAGCCAGCAGGAGCCGGCCCTGGCCCATGTGCCGCCCTGGGATCTGCAGGACACGCTGGGCCACGAGAAGCTTGCGCTCGGCTTCCACCTGTCGGGCCATCTGTTCGACATCTGGCGCGACGAGGTGCGGCGCTTTGCCCGGGTGCCGATCGCCGAGCTGCAGGACCTGCGTGAACCGCAACTGGCGGCCGGCATCGTGGGCGAGCTGCGCTATGTCCCGACGGCGCGTGGCCGGCTGGCGATCTTCCAGCTCGACGACGGCAGCGAGCGCATCGAGGTCTCGATCGACGAGGACTCCCTGGGCGACAACAAGGTCCTGCTTGCCGAAGACCGCCTGCTGGTCGCCCACGGACGGGTGCAGCCGGACCGCCGCGGCGGTGGTCTGCGCCTGAACATGCAGCAGTGCTGGGACCTCGCCGGCGCACGGGCGCGCTTCGGCCGCTACCTCGCAGTCGACCAGACCAGCTCGGCACCGCCGCCAGTGGCCGAGCTGCTGCAGCTGTGGCCGGCGCGGGCCCTGGAGGACGAGCATGGCCTGCGCCACCAGGGCCTGGCGGTGCGTCTGCGCCTGAAGCGCCCGGGCGCGGTGGCCGAGCTCGACCTCGGCGAGGCGTCGCGCTTCTGGCCCTGCGACGAGGCGCTGGGCCGCTGGCGCAGCATGGCGGGCGGCGGTCAGGCCCTGGTGGTCTACGAGTAAGGGCGCCACCATCGACCGCTCATGTTCGAGACCCCACTGACCGGACTCGTGCTCACCGGCGGCGGCGCGCGGGCCGCCTACCAGGTCGGCGTGCTGCGTGCGATCGCCCGCCTGCGGCGCAAGGCGCTGTCGCCGCGGGCGCGCCTGGTCAACCCATTCGGGGTCATCTGCGGCACTTCGGCGGGCGCCATCAATGCCGCGGCCCTGGCCTGCAACGCGGATCGCTTCGAGTCCGCGGTCGAAGTGCTGGCCAAGGTCTGGGAGAACTTCCACTGCGAGCAGGTCTACCGGGCCGATTCGCTGGGCGTGCTGCGCAGTGGTGCGCAGTGGCTGACGATGTTGTCCATGGGCTGGGCCATCGCGCGCTGGCGTCGCGCGCGGCCGCGTTCGCTGCTCGACAACGCTCCGCTGGCCAAGCTGCTGGAGCGCCTGGTGCCGCTGGAGCGCATCCCCTTGATGCTGGCCCAGGGCCAGTTGCACGCGCTGGCGGTCACCGCGTCGAGCTACGACAGCGGCGAGCACTTCACGTTCTACAGCTCGGCCCAGGACACGCCACCGTGGCAGCGCAGCAAGCGTGTGGCCGTGCCCTGCACGCTGCAGCAGTCGCACCTGTTGGCGTCGTCGGCGATCCCGTTCGTGTTCCCGGCTGCGGCGCTGGACTACCAGGGCCGCAGCCACTGGTACGGCGACGGCTCGATGCGCCAGACGGCACCGCTGTCGCCGGCCATCCACCTCGGCGCCCAGCGGCTGCTGATCGTCGGGGCCGGGCGGCTGACCGAGCCTGAGGTCGAAAGCGAGCTGCGGTCCCAGGTCCAGCCGGGCTACCCGAACCTGGCGCAGATCGCCGGCCATGCGCTGTCGAGCATCTTCCTGGATTCGCTGGCGGTGGACATCGAGCGCATGCGACGCATCAACCGCACGCTCGCGCTGCTGCCCGACTCGGCGCTGGCGGACACGCCGCTGAAGCCGATGGAAGCACTCGTGATCGCACCGTCGCAGCGGCTGGACGACCTGGCGGGCGAGCATCTGGGCACGCTGCCGCGGCCGATCCGGACCCTTCTGAAAGGGGTCGGCGTCACCGGGGAGGGCGCCAATGCGCGCGGGGGCAACCTGGCGAGCTACCTGCTGTTTGAGGCGCCCTACACGCGTGCCCTGATGGCTCTGGCCGAGGCCGATGTCGCGGCGCGCCGCGACGCGGTCCTGCGCTTCTTCGACTGGGACCTCGGCTCGGCCGTTGCGAGGCGCTCCTGGAAGGTGTCCGGCGCACGCGGCGCCGAGAGTCGCCCTCCGGAGTCCCGCCCGACCGCAGGGCCGGGCGTGGACCTCGAGCTGCCCTGAGCCGGGGCCTGCCCGGCGCAGGACTCAGATCGCCGCACTGTCGGCCTTGGTGTTGCGCTGGGCCTTGTTGGCCTTGGGTGCGGTCTCGGCCTTGTCAGCATCGGCGGCCTTGCTGCCGGCCTTCTTCTTGCCCTCGGTGGCAGGGAGCTTCGAAGGATCGAAAGCCGTGCCACCGACGGTCAGGCCGGCGGTCGACATCTTGGCGGCGTTGCCGGCACCGACACCCGGGACGCGCTCGACCATGTCGGCCCAGCCCTTGAACGCACCGGCCTCGCGGGCCTTCACGATCTTGGCGGACAGGCCCGGGCCGATGCCCTTGACGGTTTCGAGCTCGGCCTGGCTGGCCCGGTTGGCCTCGACCTCGGCGTAGGCGTTCGGCGCGATGGCGGCGACGAGCAGCGTGGTGGCGGTGGCGAAGGCGGCGATGAGTTGGCGGATCATGATGGGCTCCTGAAGGGGTTGCGTGAACAGTGGGTCTTGGTTCACCCCGAACGGGATTCGTCCGGGGCTGAAGCCATTGTTCGAAGCCACAGGCCCGGCGTCTTTCCCCCGCGGCGGGGCTTGGCGGGGGCGCCCCGGCGGTGGGGGTGCGTGCTGCGCGCGCTGTCCCCCGCGTGGGGGCCCACCGGGTTGCTGCGGCCTCAGTTCCGGCGGGCGCGGCCTGCTTCGGCGATTGCGTCGAGGACGGCAGCCTGGACCTCGTGCGCCTCGGGCCATCGGCCATGGCCGCCCAGGATCGCGACCCGTTCGCCCCACGGCCGCCAGAGTCCCGGATCGCTCGGTCCCAGCACCGAAACGAGGGGTGTCGCGACCGCGGCGGCCATGTGCCCCGGCCCCGTGTCGTTGCTCACCATCGCGACCGCGCCTTGAAGCAGTGCCGCGTACGTGCCCAGGCCCACCCCCGTGAGCACCACGGCACCCGCCGCGGAAAACGCCTCGGCGGCGGCTTCTTCGCCCGGGCCTGGGCACAGCAGCAGCGGCCGACCCAGCGCCGGGGCGCCATCGACGGCGCTGGCCCAGGACAGGAAACCCGGCCAGTTCTTGTCCTGGCCGGACCAGGTGCCACCCGAGAACGGACACAGCATCAGGTAGTCCGGGGCGATGCCCCGCGCCGCCAGCAGGGCCCGGGCCTGCTCGGCATGCGGTGGCGCGACCCGCAGGCCCAGTGCGCGAGGCAGCGGGTCGTCGTTGCCCAGCAGTGCGCTCGTCAGCTGCCAGTAGACCTCGAGCTCATGCACCCCTTGCGGGCGGGCGACCGCGCGGGCCAGCAGCAGGCTGCGGCCTTCATAGCGGTGGCCGATGCTGCGCAATCCTGCCAATCGGCCCTCGAGCGCGCTCGAAAAGCTGTACGGGAAGCAGACCGTGTTGAGGCGACGGTCGAAGCCCGGGTCGCGGCCGCGCAGGTCCCGGCGCAACTGGCGCAGCAAGGCGACTCGGCCGCGCAGGTCCTTCGGTGGCACATGCACCGGCCAGCCATGGCCGGCCAGCAGGTCGCGCGCCCAGCCCTTGCCGACGAGGTGCAGCTCGTATCCAGCGGCCTCCAGTCGGGTCAGTGCCGGCAGCCCCAGCAGAACGTCCCCGACCCAGTTACGAAGCCTCACGATCAATGGCCGCGGCGCAGCGGAGTTCGAGGGGCGGTTGGGGGAGGTCATGACCGGATAATCCGCGACGATTCTTGCATCGGCATCCCGGCCACTGCGCTCAGGTTCAAGCCGGCGCCCCTGACGCCGATATGCAACCGAGCGTGCACGATGCCAAACACCCGGACACGATGAACCCGACCCCTCCTCAGCCCCATCCGCCGCTCGTCGCCGCCGACGTGCTGGCCCTGCACGACCGGCTGCTGGCCGACGTGCACTGGCCGCGTCTGGAGCCGGCGCCGGCCGACGACGGCTTGTGGCATTGGGTGCAGGCCAACCACCGCTTCAACAGCCTGCTCTGGGCCGAGGAAGACCTGGCCCGTCGCACGACGGTTGCCGATGCCGAGATCGCCGCCAACAAGCGCGCCATCGACGGCTTCAACCAGGCCCGAAACGACGCCACCGAGCGGGTCGACGAACTGCTGCTGCTGGCCCTGGGACTGGTTGACCCGGACTCGGCCCGTGGTGATGCGCCGCAGGCACGGGTTGCAGCCGGCGCACGGCTCAACAGCGAGACCGCCGGCAGCATGATCGACCGCATGTCGATCATGGCGCTGAAGGTGCAGGCGATGCGCTGGCAGACCGGCCGCGACGACGTCAGCGACGTCCAGCGAGCCGCGAGCCATGCCAAGCTGGACCGGCTGGTGCAGCAGCGCCAGGACCTCGCGGGTTGCCTGGACGCGCTGCTCGCCGATGCGTTGTCGGGCCGGGCCTACTTCAAGGTCTATCGCCAGTTCAAGATGTACAACGACCCGGCGATGAACCCGGCCCTGGTGGCCGAACGTGCCGCAGCCGCCGTCCGCCGCTGAGCCAGGGTCCGGGTAAGCGATGCGCCTGCTGATCGTCAAGACCTCGTCGATGGGCGACGTGGTGCATGCCCAGCCCGTGGTCGCGGACCTGCATCTGGCGGTGCCCGGCATCGAGATCGACTGGCTGGTCGAGGCGCCTTTCGCGGCCATCCCGCAGCTCAATCCGGGCGTGCGAAGAGTCTGGCCGATGCGCTGGCGCGCCTGGCGCAAGCAGCTGTGGAAGCGCTCGACCTGGACCGCCATGCAGGCCCTGCGCGACCAATTGAAGGGCGAGAAGTACGACCTGGTCCTGGACCTGCAGGGACTGGTCAAGAGCGCGATCTGGTCCCGCCAGGCGGGTGCGCCGGTGGCCGGGTTCGACGCCGGCAGTGCGCGCGAGACCTGGGCCGCATCGGCCTACACGTTCCGTGCCCGTGTTTCTCGTGAACTGCAGGCGGTTGACCGCTGCCGGCGCGTGGCTGCGCAGACCGTCGGCTATTCGCTTCCCCCGACGTCACCGAGGTTCGGCCTCGTGGCCCCGCCGGCACAGCGCCTGGCGGGCTGGCAGCCGCGTGGCGACTATGCGGTCCTGATCCCCAATGCGAGCCGGCGCGAGAAGTTCTGGCCCGAGCGCAGCTGGGTGGCGGTCGGTCGCCGCCTGGCCGAGCGGGGCTTCACGCCCCTGGTGCTCTGGGGCCGACCGGATGAGCAGACCCTGGCCGAGCACATCGCCGCCGGCTGCGAGGGCCAGGTGCCTCCGTTCCTGTCGGTGGCCGACATGGCGTCGGTGCTGGCCGGCGCGCATCAGATCGTGGGCCTGGACACCGGCTTCACCCATCTGGCGGCTGCCTTCGGCCGCCCGACGCTCGGCATCTATTGCGACCACGAACCCGGCCTGGCGGGCATCACGGGCCCGGGGCCGGTGGCGAGCCTCGGCGGCAAGGGTCAGGTGCCTGCGGTTCGCGACGTGCTGGCGCTGGTCGACCAGCACATGGGTTGAGCCCCGCGGTCTACAACGCGTCCATGCGCTGGGTGGGGTAGCTGTCCCAGCTCAGGCAGCCAGGGCACTGCCAGAAGTAGTTGTGCGCCTCGAAGCCGCAGGCCGCGCAGCGGTAGCGCTGCAGTGGGCGCGCCGCGCGTGCGACGGCCTCTCGTGCAGCGGCTGCCAGGGCCGGTGTCCAGTGCACGGCGCTGCCGGACAGCAGCCCTTGCACGCCACTCAGGCTCGGAGCCCGGCGCGCGAGTTCAGCCCAGCGCTCCGCACTGGCGATTCGGGCGGCGGGGTCGCCGGGCTCGCTGCCTTCATCGCCCGAAAGGCCACAAAGGCGGTCCAGGGCCTGCAGCAGTTCCACCGCCGGAAATCGTTCGTGCAGGGCGATCAGGCGCGTGCGTGCATGCTCGACCCGTCCTGCGGCCTGGGCCGCCTGGGCGTATTCGGTCGCGACGAGCAGGAAAGCACTGGCGTGCTGTTCGATGGCCTCGTCCCAGTTCGAGATGGCGCCCGCCGAATCGCCGGCCTTGAAGCAGCGGGCGCCGGCCAGCAGCAGCGGCCGGGCCGCGCCAGGCGCCGCGACGCGCGCCCTGGCGAGTGCGGCATCGGCCAACGCCGGCTGGCCGGCCGCGTCGGCCTCCAGGGCGAGTTCGCATTCGTGGTGCGAAATGCGCGTCTCGAACGACCCGCCCCCAGCGGCCTGCAGTTGTCGGGCGACCTCGGCCGCCTTGGCCCAGTCGCGGCTGCGCTCGTGCAGCGACAGCAAGGCCAGCTTCGCCTCGCGCTCGAAGGTGCTGCCGGCGAGTGCGGCCCAAGCAGCCTCCGCGCGGTCGAGCAGGCCGGCCTTCATGTAGTCCTGGGCCAGGGCCTGTTGTGCGCGGTCACGGTCGGTGGCACTCAGGTCGCTGCGGGCGAGCAGGTGTTCATGGACCCGCACGGCCCGTTCGAACTCGCCGCGGCGCCGGAACAGGTTGCCGAGCGCGAAGTGCAGTTCGGTGGTGTCGGGGTCGTGCTGGACGGCCTCGATGAAGGCATCGATCGCCTTGTCCTGCTGCTCGTTGAGCAACAGGTTCAGGCCCTTGAAGTAGGCCCGTGGCGCGTCGCGGGCGTCGCGTCGCCCTTGTCGCAGGTCGAGCCGCGACGCGAGCCAGCCGAGCGCAAACGCGACGGGCAGCGCCCACAGCAGCCACTGGAAGTCAAAGTCCATGCGGGGGCGCTTCGCTGGCGGGCATTGGCGCCGCCGTGGCTGCAGTCTTGGCTGTCGTGGGATCGGCAGGCGCTGCGCCGCGCCGGCGCCGCCACCAGGCCGGAACCATCGCGATCGTGCCGACGGCACAACCGGCGGCAAACGCCACCAGCACGACGATCACCATCGGGGCCTGCCACTGCGCACCGAAGAACCAGTGCACGACGACCCCTTGCTGGTTGTTCAGCGCAAACGCGAACAGCGTGAAGAAGATGAATGCCCGCAGCAACAGGGCGACGATGCGCATGGCGCCGTCAGAAGCGGTCGTGCTCCGGCGCCGCCGGGCCGACATCGACGGCTTCGCGCAAGGCCTTGCCGGGCTTGAAGTGCGGGACCAGCTTCTCGGGGATCGTGACCTGTTCGCCGCTGCGCGGGTTCCGGCCCACGCGCGGTGGGCGCCGGTTGATCGAAAAGCTGCCGAAGCCTCGGATCTCGATCCGATGCCCGCGTGCCAACGCATCGGACATCGCATCGAGCATCGTCTTCACGGCGAATTCGGCGTCGCTCTGGCGCAGCTGCGCAAAGCGGTCCGAAAGCCGCGCGACGAGATCGGAACGGGTCATGCCGGTCATGTCGACTTGGGATGCGCCGCGCCGCAAGGCGGCCCGACGCATCCACCAGGACGTCAGCCTTCGCTGCCGCCCTTGTCGAGCTTGGCACGCAGCAGGGCGCCCAGGCTCGTCGTGCCGGCGTTCTCGCGCTCGCTGGTCTGGGCCAGGCGCTGCATCGCCTCCTGCTGGTCGGCCTGGTCCTTGGCGCGGATGGAGAGCTGGATCGAACGCATCTTGCGGTCGACGTTGATCACCATCACGTTGACTTCGTCGCCTTCCTTCAGCACGTTGCGCGCGTCCTCGACGCGATCACGGCTGATCTCGCTGGCGCGCAGGTAGCCGGTGACGTCGTCGTTGAGCTGGATCTCGGCGCCACGCGCGTCGACCGTCTTGACCTTGCCGTCGACGAGCGCACCACGGTCGTTCAGCGTCGTGAAGCTGGTGAACGGGTCCACGTCGAGCTGCTTGATGCCCAGGCTGATGCGCTCGCGCTCGACGTCGATGGCCAGCACCAGGGCTTCGACTTCCTGACCCTTCTTGAAGTTGCGCACGGCGGATTCGCCGGGCTCGTTCCAGGACAGGTCCGACAGGTGCACGAGGCCGTCGATGCCGGCGGTCAGGCCGATGAACACGCCGAAGTCGGTGATGCTCTTGACGGGGCCCTTGACCTTGTCGCCGCGCTTGACCGTGGCGCTGAACTCCTCCCAGGGGTTGGCCTTGCACTGCTTCATGCCCAGGCTGATGCGGCGCTTGTCCTCGTCGATCTCGAGGACCATGACCTCGACCTCTTCGCCCATCGTGACGACCTTGGCCGGAGCGACGTTCTTGTTCGTCCAGTCCATCTCGGAGACGTGGACCAGGCCCTCGATGCCGGGCTCGATCTCGACAAACGCGCCGTAGTCGGCGATGTTCGTGACCTTGCCGAACAGGCGCGTGCCTTGCGGGTAGCGGCGGCTGACGCCCATCCAGGGGTCGTCGCCGAGCTGCTTGAGGCCCAGGCTGACGCGGTTCTTTTCGGCGTCGAACTTGAGCACCTTGGCGGTGAGTTCCTGGCCGACCGTGACCACCTCGCTCGGGTGGCGCACGCGACGCCAGGCCATGTCGGTGATGTGCAGCAGGCCGTCGATGCCGCCGAGGTCGACGAAGGCGCCGTACTCGGTGATGTTCTTGACCACGCCGTGCACGATCGCGCCTTCGGTCAGGGTCTCGAGCAGCTTGGCGCGTTCTTCGCCCATCGAAGCCTCGACGACGGCGCGGCGCGACAACACGACGTTGTTGCGCTTGCGGTCGAGCTTGATGACCTTGAACTCCATGGTCTTGCCCTCGAAGGGCGTCATGTCCTTGACCGGACGCGTGTCGAGCAGGCTGCCGGGCAGGAAGGCGCGGATGCCGTTGACGAGGACCGTCAGGCCGCCCTTGACCTTGCCGCTCACGGTGCCGGTGACGAACTCACCCGACTCGAGCGCGTTCTCCAGGGCCATCCAGGACGCCAGGCGCTTGGCCTTGTCGCGGCTGAGGATGGTGTCGCCGTAGCCGTTCTCGACCGCATCGACGGCCACGGAGACGAAGTCGCCGACCTGGACTTCAAGCTCGCCCTGATCGCTCTTGAACTCGGCGATGTCGATGTAGCTTTCGCTCTTGAGGCCGGCATTGACAACGACATGGTTCATGTCGATGCGCACGACTTCGGCGGAGATGACCTCGCCGACGCGCATGTCGCTGATCTTCAGGGACTCTTCGAAGAGCGCGGCGAAGGATTCGAAGCCGCCTTGATCGGTGGCCATAACGGTGGTGGACATGGAGTTTGGTGCTTGCCCGGGGAGGGAGAACGCAGAGCCGGGCGTTGCGTGCTGCGGGTGACGGACCCGCGGCGGGGGTTGAAGTGACGAAAAGGAGGCCGCACCAAGAGGCCTGACGGCCCGAAAGGTGGGGATGCAGCCCCCGCGGTTGGCCCGCGTCAGGGTCAGCGAGGGGCCAGACCTTGCAACGGACCGCGCTCGGCCCACCAAGCCAGCACCTGCGCCACCGAAGCCTCGATGGTGAGCTGCGAGTTGTCGAGCTTTCGCGCGTCTTCGGCGGGCTTCAAAGGCGCAACTGCACGCTGCATGTCGCGTGTGTCGCGCGCTTCAAGGTCTGCACGAAGGTCGGCGAGTCTAGCCGGAATACCCTTGGAAATCAATTGCTTATGCCTGCGCTCGGCACGTTCGCCGGCGCCGGCCGTGAGGTAGACCTTCAAGGCCGCGCCAGGGAAGACCACGGTGCCCATGTCGCGTCCGTCGGCGACCAACCCGGGCAGGCGTGCAAACGACAACTGCAAGCCGTGCAGGGCTTGCCGCACCGCCGGCAGGCTGGACACCCGCGAAGCCGCGAGTCCCGTGGCCTCAGCCCGCAGTGCGTCGCTGACATCCTGGCCGCGCAGCCAGACGCGTCCGGCCTCGGCGCCCTGGCCAAAACGCAGGTCGAGCCCGGCTGCAATCGCAGCCACCCGTGGCTCGTCGTCGAGCGCGACGCCGTCTTGCATGGCGGCCAGCCCGGTGGCGCGGTACAGCGCGCCGGAGTCGAGCAGGTGCCAGCCCAACTGGGCCGCGACCTGGGCCGCCAACGTGCCCTTGCCCGATGCAGTCGGCCCGTCGATCGCGATGACGGGCACGGCGCCCGGAGCGGCCTGGACCAGACCAAAGAGCGCCTCGAAGTAATCCGGGAATGTCTTGGCGACGCACTTCGGGTCGAGCAGACGCAGCGCGCGTGGCGACGGAGCGCCAGCCAGGCCGTTGAAGGCGGCCAGCGACATGCACATCGCCATGCGGTGGTCGTCGTAGGTGCGGATCGTGGCGCTGCGCCAGGCCTGCGGCTCGGGGGGCACGATGTGCAGCCGGTCAGGACCTTCCTCGACCGTGGCGCCCACCGCGCGCAGCTCCGCCGCCATCGCCGCGATCCGATCGGTTTCCTTCACCCGCCAGCTCGCGATGCCGGTGAGCGTGCTCGGGCCGTCAGCGTACAGGGCCATCACCGCCAGCGTCATCGCAGCGTCGGGGATCGCCGTGCAGTCCATGGCGATGCCGGTCAGCGGCCAGCGGCCGCGGCGCACGACCAGGGCGTTGGCTTCGGCCGTCACATCGGCGCCCATGGCGCGGGCCGCATCGACGAAGCGGATGTCGCCCTGGATCGACTGTGCGCCGACGCCTTCGATGCGCACCGGCGTATCCGTGGCCGCGATCGCGCCGAGGGCCACGAAATACGACGCCGACGAAGCATCGCCTTCGACGTGCACGACCCCCGGCGAGCGGTAGCGGCTTCCCGCGGGCACCACAAACCGCTGCCAGCCCTCGCGGCGGACCTCGATGCCAAAGCGCGCCAGCAGGTTCAGCGTGATCTCGACGTAGGGCTTGCTGATGAGCTCGCCGACCACCTCGACGACCACGTCCTGCGTGTCGGCGACCAGCGGCAAGGCCAGCAACAGGGCGGACAGGAACTGGCTCGAAACGTCGCCCCGCACCTGAAGCGGCGCTGCCAGTGCCAGGTGGCCGCCGCGCTCGCCGCGCAGGCGCAGCGGCGGATAGCCGGGCTGGCCCAGGTCGTCGATCGTGCAGCCCAGCGGGCGCAGCGCGTCGACCAGGTCGCCGATCGGCCGCTCGTGCATGCGCGCAACGCCCGAAAGCTCGAAGCGGCCGCCTTGTGTTGCCGCCAGCAGCGCCAGCGCTGCCGCCAGCGGACGCATCGCGGTGCCCGCATTGCCGAGGAAGAGCTGCGCGTCGTGCACCGCCAGACGACCCGCCAGGCCTGTGACGTGCAGGACCGAGCCGGCGCCATCGCCATCGCCAACGCCCGAGCCCTCGTCGCGAAGCGTGCAGCCCAGCGCCACCAGTGCCGCGCGCATGACCTCGGTGTCGTCGCTGGCCAGCAGGCCGTGCACGGCCGTGGTCCCTTCGGCCAGCGCCGCCAGCAGCAGGACCCGGTTGGAAATGCTCTTGCTGCCCGGCAGGCGCACGGTGCCGGCCGCGGCCACGAGTGGCGGAATGTCGAGATGGGGAATGCGGTACATCGGAGTCGCTTGGGTCGGGCCGGCAGCGGCCGCGGCTGCCGGGCGATGGGCGCCTTGCTCAGCGCACCGTGTTCGGACCGTTGCCACCCGCGGCGGGGACCCGCGGTGCGGACATCTGCCACTGGCTGCGGCCCTCAGCCGGCAGGCGGATCAGGTCTTCCAGCGCGTCGGCGTTGCCGCTGCGCATCACGTGCTCGAGTGCATCGAGTGCCCGCCGGAAGTGCTGGGACTGCTTGAGCACCTCTTCGCGGTTGGCGATCAGGATGTCGCGCCAGGTCTCGGGCTGGCTGGCGGCGATGCGTGAGAAGTCGCGAAATCCCGGGCCGGCCAGCGACAGGAAGTCCCGCCCGGCGGGCTGGTTGACGACAGCGCTGAAGTAGGCAAATGCCAGCAGATGTGGCAGGTGGCTCACGGCGGCGAATGCGGCGTCGTGGTTTTCAGGCGTCATCTTCAATACCTGGGTGCCAAGCGCCGACCAGACGTCCGTGGCTTTCTGGACCAGGGCCGGCACCGTCTGCGGCAAGGGGGTCAGGATGACCTGCCGGCCGGTGAACAGCCCGGGGTCGGCGTTTTCGATGCCTGACACTTCCTTTCCGGCGATCGGGTGCGCGGGCACGAAGGCGCCGACCCGCTCGCGCAGCACCCGCCTTGCGGCATCGACCACGTCGCGCTTGGTGCTGCCCACGTCCATGAAGAGCACGTTGGGCTCCACCAGGTGACGGATCGCCTTGAAGGTCACTTCGGTCGCCGCGACCGGCACCGCGATCAGCACGATGTCCGAGCCCGAGACCGCCAGCAGTGCCGACTCGGCCGCAGCGTCGATCACGCCCAGGCGGCGCGCGCGCTCGGTCGTCGAGGGGCTCTTGCTGTAGCCGACGACACGGCGTGCCAGACCGGCGCGCTTCATCGCCAGGGCGAATGATCCGCCGAGCAGGCCGCAGCCGATGACGCCGAGCTGGTTGAACATGGAATCAGTGAGTATCCAGCGGATAGCTGCCCAGCACCTTGAAGAAGGCGCAGACTTGGCGCAGCTCGGACAGCGCGCTGGCCACCCGGGGGTCGTCGGGGTGGCCCTCGAGGTCCATGTAGAAGTAGTACTCCCACTGACCCGAGCGTGCCGGGCGCGACTCGAATCGGCTCATCGACACGCCATGCTGCTTCAGCGGCACCAGCATGTCGTGCACGGCGCCGGGTCGGTTGGTGACAGACACCACGAGGCTGGTGCAGTCGCGGCCCGAGGCCTTGGGTGCCGGCTGGCGCTGGGGATGGGTGACGATGGCGAAGCGTGTGCGGTTGTGCGCGTCGTCCTGGATCGCCGGGGCCACGATGTGGAGCCCGAACTCGCTGCCCGCACGCTCGCTGGCGATCGCCGCCAGCGTCGGGTCGAGCGCCGCCAGCCGTGCGCCTTCGGCGTTGCTCGCGACCGGCCGCCGCTCGGCATGTGGCAGGTGGTTGGACAGCCAGGCATGGCACTGCGCCAGTGCTTGGGGATGGGCAAGCACCGCCGAAATGCCGTCGCTGGCATTTGTCCGTCGCAGCAGGTTGTGGCGGACAAACAGGCTGGTCTCGCCGATGATGAACAGCGGCGTGTGCAGGAACAGATCCAGAGATCGCGCGACCACGCCTTCGGTCGAGTTCTCGACCGGCACGACGCCGAAGTCGGCGGCGCCGGCGCTGGCCGTGCGGAAGACTTCGTCGATGCTCGCGCAAGGCACCCGCTCGATCGACGACCCGAAGTAGCCCAGCGCCGCCAGCTCGCTGAACGTGCCCGACGGCCCGAGGTACGCCACGCGGGTCGGCGTCTCCAGCGCCCGGCAGGCGGACATGATCTCGCGCCAGATCGGGGCCACGCTGTCCTGCGCCAGCGGCCCGGCGTTGACGGCCTTCAGCCCATCGATGACCTGGGCCTCGCGCTCAGGCCGAAACGCCACGCCGCCATGCTGGCGCTTCAGCTCTCCGACCTCCAGTGCCAGCGTGGCGCGCCGGTTCAGCAGGGAGAGCAGTTCGCGGTCCAGGGCGTCGATGTGCTCGCGCAACTGCAGCAGCGCCGAATCCAGCGCGGGTGGCGAGGCGTCGGGGGCCTGGCTCATCGCGCTGGACTCAGCGTGCCGGTGCTCGCGGGGCTGCAGGAGCAGCGGTCGGGGCAGGTGCCGGCGCCGGTGCGGATCCGGGTGCGGCCGGCGGGTTCAAACGGCGCACGATGGACTGCTCCAGCACCTTGGCCCGCGCCTCGATGCTGGCGCGGCCTTCGGCGACGATGCGTTCGCCGAGGGCACGCTGCATTTCCGGGCCGGCATTCTGGAATTTGCGCAGCGTCGGCGACTCCAGCAGCACGATCACTTCGCGCAGCTCCTGCTCGCTGAAGCGTTCCTCGAGCATCGGCGTCAGGATGCCCGGCGCCAGGCGAACGGCGCGGTCGCGCATCGGCGGGGCCATTTCCTCGACGTACTGACGCAGATCGGCCTGGATGTCGCGGGCCACGGCTTCACGCCGCTCGGCCGGCAGCCGCTGCAGGGCCTGGCTGGCCTGCTGGCCCATCATCAAGGCCGGTTGCTCGGCCAGTTGCCGACCCAGGTTCTCGACGCCCGGCATCTGAAGCTGGATCACCCGCTCCACCAGGCGCTTCTTCTCCGGGCTCGATGGGGTTGGCGTGGCCGCCGCAGGGGCGGCCGGGGCCGGACCCTGTGCCCAGGACAAGGGTGCCGAGGCCAGGGCGGCCAGGGCCAAGGCGGTCGAGAGGAGTCTGTGGGGCATCAGGCGCTTTCCGGGGTGCCGGGGTCGGCAGGGTTGGGGTCGGCCGGGCCGGCGTCGCCAGAAGTGTCTTCATCGGGAGCGTCGTTCTCGACGATCCGCTGCAGGCCTGACAGCTTGGCGCCGTCGTCGAGCGCGATCAGGGTCACACCCTGGGTCGCGCGCCCGAGTTCGCGGATCTCGGAGACCCGGGTCCGGACCAGCACGCCCTTGTCGGTGATCAGCATGATCTCGTCGGCAGGCCGCACCAAGGTGGCGGCGACCACCCGGCCGTTGCGCTCGGTCTGCTGGATCGCGATCATGCCCTTGGTCCCGCGGCCATGACGCGTGTACTCGATGATCGACGTGCGTTTGCCGTAGCCGTTTTCGGTGGCGGTCAGGACGCTTTGCGATTCGTCCTCGGCCACCAGCATCGCGATCACGTTCTGGCCCTCTTCAAGCGTCATGCCCTTGACGCCGCGGGCGGTGCGGCCGTGAGGCGTCACGTCGGACTCGTCGAAGCGGACCGCCTTGCCGCCGTCGGAGAACAGCATCACGTCGTGGTGCCCATCGGTCAGTGCCGCGCCGATGAGGTAGTCGCCGTCGTCCAGGTTGACGGCAATGATGCCGGCCTTGCGCGGATTGCTGAATTCGTCCAGCGGTGTCTTCTTGACCACGCCAAGCGCGGTCGACATGAAGACGAAGTGATCGGCCGGGAAGCGGCGGAACGCGCCTGTCAACGGCAAGACGACGGTGATCTTCTCGCCGCTCTCGAGCGGGAACATGTTGACGATGGGTTTTCCCCGCGACTGGCGTCCGCCCTGCGGCACCTCCCAGACCTTGATCCAGTAGACCCGCCCACGGTTGGAGAAGCACAGGATCCAGTCGTGCGTGTTGGCAATGAAGAGCTGGTCGATCCAGTCGTCTTCCTTGGTCTGCGTCGCCTGCTTTCCTCGGCCACCGCGCCGCTGCGCGCGGTACTCCGACAGAACCTGGCTCTTGATGTACCCGGTGTGGCTGAGCGTGACCACCATGTCGGCCGGCGTGATCAGGTCCTCGGTGCCGAGCTCCTGCGCATTCCGCTCGATCTGGCTGCGGCGGGCTCCTTCCTTGGTCTGGCCGAACTCCTGCTTCAGCGCCTGCAGCTCGCCGGCGATGATCTCGGTCACGCGGCCGGGCTTGGCCAGGATGTCGAGCAGGTCGGCGATCTCGGCCATCACGTCGCGGTACTCGCCGACGATCTTGTCCTGCTCCAGCCCGGTCAGGCGTTGCAGGCGCATGTTCAGGATTTCCTGCGCCTGGTCGTCCGACAGCCGGTAAAGCCCGTCGGGCTGCATTCCGTAATGTGCCGGCAGGCCTTCGGGCCGGAACGCGCCGCTGCCACCCGGCGCCTGGCCATCGACGCGGGCCAGCATCTCTCGCACGATGCTCGAATCCCAGCTCTTGGACATCAACGCTGCCTTGGCCACCGGCGGCGTCGGCGAGTTCTTGATCGTCTCGATGAAGTCGTCGATGTTGGCCAGCGCCACCGCGAGGCCTTCCAGCACATGGCCACGCTCGCGAGCCTTGCGCAGCGCGAAGACGGTGCGCCGGGTCACGACCTCGCGTCGATGCTCGAGGAAGATCTCGATCAGCTGGCGCAGGTTGCACAGGCGAGGCTGGCCGTCGATCAGCGCCACCATGTTGACCCCAAAGCTGTCCTGCAGCTGGGTCTGCTTGTAGAGGTTGTTGAGCACGACCTCAGGCACTTCGCCGCGCTTGAGCTCGATCACCAGCCGCATGCCCGACTTGTCGCTCTCGTCCTGGATGTGCGAGATGCCCTCGAGCTTCTTCTCCTTGACCAGTTCGGCCATGCGCTCCTGCAGCGTGCGCTTGTTGACCTGGTAGGGGATCTCGTCGACGACGATGGCCTGTCGGTCGCCGCGTTCGAGAGCCTCTAGATGCACCTTGGCCCGCATCACGACCTTGCCGCGACCGGTGCGGTACGCCTCGCGTACCCCGGCGAGCCCGTAGATGATTCCGGCCGTCGGGAAATCCGGCGCCGGGACGATCTCCATCAGTTCCTCGAGGTCGGCCGCGGGGTTCTTCAGCAAGTGCAGGCAGGCATCGACAACCTCGTTGAGGTTGTGCGGCGGGATGTTCGTCGCCATGCCCACGGCGATGCCAGCGCTGCCGTTGACGAGCAGATTTGGCAGCTTGGCCGGCAGCACCACCGGTTCCTTCTCGCTGCCGTCGTAGTTGGGCTGGAAGTCCACCGTCTCCTGGTCGATGTCGGCCAGCATCTCGGCGGCGATCTTCGACAGGCGGATCTCGGTGTAGCGCATCGCCGCCGGGTTGTCCCCATCGACACTGCCGAAGTTGCCCTGGCCGTCGACCAGCATGTGGCGCAGCGAAAAAGGCTGGGCCATGCGGACGATCGTGTCGTAGATGGCAGAGTCGCCGTGTGGGTGGTACTTGCCCATCACATCGCCGACGATGCGTGCGCTCTTCTTGTAGGGCCGGTTCCAGTGGTTGCTCTGCTCGTGCATCGCAAACAGCGCTCGCCGGTGCACGGGCTTCAGGCCGTCGCGGGCATCAGGAAGTGCCCGTCCAACGATCACGCTCATCGCATAGTCGAGGTAGCTGCGCCGCATTTCCTCTTCGAGGCTGACGGGCAGGGTTTCCTTGGCGAACTCGGTCATGCGGTCGGGGCGGGCTGCGCGTGCTGGCGCGCCCGGCGAAGGCTGGGCAGGCGGGAAGGGGAGGCGCGGTCTGGGGTTGCGGAGTCCGCGTGCGAGGTGCACCGCGGAGGGCTGCCCGGGACCGCTTCTGCGGGCCGATTCTAGGGCGCGCGCCGTGTCGCGGCTGCGCAACAAGCGAGGGTCCTCAACTCCGCTGCCCGCCCAAAATGCAGTCGTCCAAGAGGCCTATGGCACAATGTTTTCGCAGTGGTGGACGCCTCGCAAGCTTGTGCGTTTGCCCGAATTCCGGTCGCTTTGGACGAATCGCAGACTCCTGCGGCTTTCCTCGAGAGGAGAATCAATGAAGAAATTGAACAAGGTGGCGGTGCTCTTCGCATCTGCCGCGCTTGCCGCCCCGATCTCAGCCTTCGCTCAACCGAAGACGATCGACAACTGGCGCGCCAGCGATGGCACGGTCTGGAGGAACGGCACCAACGAGCTGTGCTGGCGTGATGCCGGCTGGACTCCTGCCACCGCGGCCGAGAACTGCGACGGCGCGATCAAGCCGCCGCCGCCGCCGCCGCCGGCCCCGCGTGTGGCTCCGCCGCCGCCGCCGATGCCTCCCGCCGAGCCCCGCCAGGCCCCGGCAGTGCCGGTCGCTCCGCCGCCGCCCCCCCCGCCGCCGCCTCCGCCACCCCCGCCGGTGGCTGAGAAGGTCACGTTCGCTGCCGATGCACTGTTTGACTTCGCCAAGGCGGATCTCAAGCCCGAAGCTCAAGCCAAGCTGACGGACCTCGTCGACAAGACCAAGGGCGTGAACCTGGAAGTCATCATCGCGGTCGGCCACACCGACAACGTTGGCGATGTCGCTGCGAACCAGAGGCTGTCGACCCGTCGCGCCGATGCGGTGAAGAACTTCATCGCGGGCAAGGGCGTCGAGAAGAACCGCATCTACACCGAAGGCAAGGGCGAAGGCCAGCCGGTTGCAGACAACAAGACTGCCGAAGGCCGGGCCAAGAACCGCCGCGTGGAAGTCGAAGTCGTCGGCACGCGCACCCGCCGCTGATCGAAGCTCGCTTCAAAGCCAGACAAACCCCGCCCCGGCGGGGTTTGTCGTTTCTGGCTCTCAGGGTCTTGCGGCCTGCGCATAGCATCCGTGGATGAACAGCGCCGACACCACCGCAACCCACTCGAACGCCGACGCCCAGGAGCTCGCGAAGTTCAGCGAACTCGCGCATCGTTGGTGGGATCCGAACAGCGAATTTCGACCTCTTCACCAGATCAACCCCCTGCGTCTGGCCTGGATCGACGAGCTGGCTCCGCTGCGTGGAAAGCAGGCGCTCGATGTGGGCTGCGGCGGCGGCATCCTGGCTGAAGCCATGGCCGCAAAGGCGGAGCACGTCACCGGCATCGACTTGGCAGCGCGGCCTTTGGGCGTGGCGCGCCTCCACGCACTGGAGTCCGGTGTCGCCAATCTCGAGTACCGCGAGATCGCGACCGAGGCCCTCGCAGAGGAGCGTCCGGCGCGGTACGACGTCGTCACCTGCATGGAGATGCTCGAGCACGTGCCCGACCCGTCGGCCATCGTCGCGGCCTGTGCCAGGCTTGTGAGGCCCGGCGGCTGGGTCTTCTTCTCGACCTTGAATCGCAACCCCAAGTCGTTCCTGTTTGCCATCGTGGGGGCCGAGTACGTGCTCAGGTTGCTGCCGCGCGGCACGCACGAGTACGCCCGCTTCATCCGTCCCAGCGAGCTCACCCGATGGTGCAGGGAGAGTGCGCTGTCGGTTCAGGCCAGCCGCGGCATGGAATACAACCCTCTCACGCGGCGCTACTGGCTCTCAGGCGACACCAGCGTCAACTACCTCATCGCCTGCCGGCGCCCTGCGGAATGACCGTCCCGGGGGCCTGTGGCGTGCAGGCCGTGCTGTTTGACTTCGATGGCACGCTGGTCGACAGTGCACGTGACCTTGCGGCGGCCGCCAACACGATGCGGGCCGCTCGCGGTCTGGCGCCGCTGGACTACGAACGTTTGCGCTGCCATGCCGGGTCGGGCGCCCGCGGCATGCTCGGCGAGGCCTTTGACTGCCGACCCGGCGATACCGGGTACGAGTCACTTCGTGTCGAGTTCCTGGACCTCTACGAAAGCGCCATGCTGGACACGGCCGTCGTGTTCCATGGCGTGGCCGAGCTCCTGGACGACCTGGTGTCCCGTGGCCTGCGCTGGGGGATCGTCACCAACAAGGCCTTGCGATTTGCCGGTCCGATGGTCACCGCCTTGCGCCTGGCGCCTTCGGTCCTGGTGGGGGGCGACAGCACGCCGCACACCAAGCCGCACCCGGCGCCGCTGCTTCACGCCGCCGACTGTCTGGGCGTGGCGCCAGGCCGCTGTGTCTACGTCGGTGACGACCGCCGCGACATGCTTGCCGCGCAAGCCGCCGGGATGGAGGGCTGGGCGGCGGCCTGGGGCTACCTCGGCCCCGGCGTCGGGCTCGACGATCTGGCGGGCTGGCCTGCAGCAAGGGTCATCACGGCACCGAAAGACATACGCCTCGCGCTCGATCCGACCTAGAATCCGCCTTCCCTGGGACCGACCTGGCTTCGACGTGGGTGCGGAGTCGGCGCGGGGCATGCCGAGCACCAGTTCTGCTCGTTAATCCACTGGAAACAAAGTAACTGCGAACGACGAACGTTTCGCCCTCGCCGCTTAAACACCGGTGAGCCTCGCAACGGTTGGCCAATGGGCCGGGCCGTAGTGCCGCAAGGCAAGATGGCTGCGAGGTCATTCACATTGGCTCGTCCTGCCGTGAGTCATTCACGGCGGGCCTAAAACCAAATGACTCGGGGACCTGGCAGCGTGCTGCTGCGCGGCCAGGGCCCCTAAATCCAAATCAGACAGCTACGCATGTAGAACCGTCCGGCGATGGCTTGCGGACGGGGGTTCGATTCCCCCCGGTTCCACCATCCATAGGTCCGCATAGGGCCGCATACGATGAAGCCGCTAAGTAAATCAACAACTTAGCGGCTTTTTCACGTCCGCACGGGGTCGGGTGGGGTCGCTTGCACCGGATATCCGACGGGGTAGCATCCCGGGTAACTGGTCTCAAGTAGCCCAAGCGGGCCAAGGTTACCCGGTCCGCCGGGTGGAGTTACCCGGCATGCCAGCGACCGACATCCTCTCCGACAAGGCCATCCGCGCCGCGATCAAGGCCGCGGTCACGGCCGGCAAGGCGACCAAGCACGCCGACGGCGCCGGCCTGCACCTGGAGGCCCGGCCGACCGGCTCCGGCTGGTGGCGCTTTCGCTACTGGCGGGATGGGCGTGAAGGCATGCTGAGCCTTGGCACCTACCCCGAGGTGTCGTTGAAGGACGCCCGCCTGCGGCGCGACGAGGCCCGCAAGCTGGTGGCGGCGGGGATCGACCCCGGCGAGGCCCGAAAGGCGGACAAGGCGGCACGGGTCGAGGCGCGCGAGGCTGAGGAACTGGAGGCGGCGGGGCTGCCAGCGGTTGGGAGCTTCGAGGCCGTGGCACGCGAGTGGCTCGACACCGTGCATGTCGCCAAGGTGAGCGCCGGCCATGCCGAACGCACCCGGATCCGGCTGGAGAACGACCTGTTCCCGTACATCGGCAGGCGCCCGATTGCCGAAGTGGAGGCGCCCGAGCTGCTGGCCTGCCTGCGGCGAATCGAAGCCCGCGGCGCCATCGAAACCGCCCATCGCGCCAAGGATGCCTGCGGCCAGGTCTTCCGCTACGGCATCGCCGCTGGCCACTGTGCCCGAAACCCCGCCGCCGACCTGCGCGACGCCTTGCAGCCGGTGGTGAGCCGGCATCACGCCGCGGTGACCGACCCGAAGCAGGCCGGCGAACTGCTGCGCACCATGGCCGAGTACGCCGGCCACCCGTACACCCGGCACGCGCTGGCGCTCTCGGCGCTGCTGCTGTTGCGCCCAGGCGAGCTGAGGCAGGCGGAGTGGGCGTGGATCGACTTCGACGCCGCCACCATGACCGTCCCGGGCCAGCTGATGAAGCGCAAGAAGGCCGACAAGCTGAACGGCACGCCGCATGTCGTGCCGCTTGCGCCCCATGCCTTGGCGATCCTGCGCGATCAGCAGGCCCTGGCCGGCTCTGGCCGCTACGTGTTCCCGAGCCTGCAAACGGCCGACCGCTGCATGAGCGAGAACACGGTGAACGTCGCGCTACGCCGCATGGGCTACAGCCGCGACTCGATGACGGCTCACGGCTTCCGGGCGATGGCCCGGACCATGATTGCCGAGCGCCTGGGCATCGCGCCAGAGATCATCGAGGCCCAACTGGCGCACGCCGTCGGCGATGACCTGGGCCGGGCTTACAACCGCACGACGTTCATCGAGCAGCGGCGCGACATGATGGTCAAGTGGGCGACGTACCTGGACCGGCTGCGCGAGGGTGCAAAGGTCATCGCCCTGCCCACCAAGGCCGCGTAGGACACCGCGCCCGCCGATTGCCGGCATCAAGGCGGGGCCGATCGCCGGGCCGTGCGGGGCTGTTGCTCGAGGACGCCGAGTGGGTGCAGCTTGAGGGCCTGCAGACCGTCAGCGATACTGTTCCCACTCGGCTGTCGGCAGTAGCCCGCTGAGTACTGCGTATCTCAGCTCTCTCCGGGCTGTGGACTTACGCCACGCCCTGGGACAGGACCCGACACCAACGCAGCGAGCGGCTGGAGGCGCGGGCACCAGGGTGCTCACGGCCGAGTCGATGGTGAGTCGACGATCTTCAAGCGACGACCGCGTCCCAATTCAAGCCGTGCTTGTGCAGATACTTCCGCAGGCGGTCGGCGTCATTGACCACCGTACGCTGGGTTCGTGAGCGATCAAACAGCTTGCGCCCGGCGTCCGACAGCGTTCGGGAATCGCGACACAGCTTGACGACGGCTTCCAACTGCACGCGGTCGAAGTAGTCGAGTTCCCGGAGGCGCTCCT
>JAJTGU010000146.1 GCA_021297985.1 Rubrivivax sp. | reverse complement strand
GCATCAACAGCATCGGCAAGTTGGCTCTCATTTACAGCGCCATGAACTCTGGACACACAGTAAAGACGCTCCAAGTCCATAAGGTCAGGGCTGAAGTTCCACTTAGGAAAAGCGCCCCCACCGCGAAGCACTGACATCGCTTCGTCAGCCTCCGAGAATCGTTTTTGCAACAACAACAGCCGTGCAGCGCAAAGGTCCAAAAGGCGAGCTGTCTCAAGGTGCTGGGTCAGCCGAAAGTAGTTTCGCGCCGACGCTAGTTCGTACTCGACAGCCTTGACCTCACTCTCATCGATTGCCCTCACACAAGCCTCGGCCCTTAGTCGCCCAATGTGCATCGCCGCTCTGTTGTAGAGCATCGCCTCGATAGTGCCCTGATCGCCAAGCTTCGTTGCGTTCAGCTGCGTCATGGAGCCCCATCTATTGGCGGCCTCCCAGTCTCCGCACAACAAGTAGCACTGCGAAATGATGAGCGCAACTCGGGACTGAACAAGACGGCTCTCACCCATGTTCTCGGCGGCCAAGCGTAAAGACTGCGCCATTCGCTGAAAGTCGGACGAATTGAACTCAACCAGCGCACGCCAAACTGACGTGTTTGAAAGAAGTTCTTTGTGCCCAATGGCTTTAGCAAGAAGTTGGGCGCGCTGGATTCGATCTGCGGCCTCAATGCTCATGGCCTCGTACATGAGCAGCAGTCCCTCTGCCAGCATGATCCAGATCAATACGGTCGGAACATGGCCAGTCCGGTATCTAGGCCTCAACCAAGAGATCAACTGGCGAGCTTCGGCATAGCGACTCACCCTAACCAGATAGCAGGCCCTCTTGGCTTGCCACTCAGCACGAATCTCTTCTGAAGGCGCGTTCTTGATGTTGGTGTCGATTTCCTCAAGCATGCGGCTCATGTTCGCACCTCAATTGCATATCACGAGAGTGTGAGACTCAACATGGTTGCAGAGTGGCTGGCACAAGAAAAGAGGCCCAGCACTGTGCTGGGCCTCGTCAGCGCGTCGACCTCATCAGGTCAACGGATCCACTCACCTTAGGGCTTGTTGCCCGTCGGGAACGGCCATGCAGCCGCCGGGTTCAATGCCGTCTTCGCTGGCGCAGGGGCAGCGGCGGCAGGTGCAGCGGGTGCCTTCTTTGCCGCCTTCTTTGCTGCAGGCTTCTTCACAGCCGGCTTCTTAGCCGCAGCCTTCTTCGCCGGAGCGGCCTTCTTGGCCGGGGCTGCCTTCTTGGCCGCGGGGGCCTTCTTGGCGGGGGCGGCCTTCTTGGCGGCGGCCTTCTTGGCCGGTGCGGCCTTCTTCGCAGGGGCCGCCTTCTTGGCCGGGGCTGCCTTCTTCGCAGGGGCCGCCTTCTTGGCCGGGGCTGCCTTCTTCGCAGGGGCCGCCTTCTTCGCCGGGGCCTTCTTGGCCGGAGCGGCCTTCTTCGCAGTTGCCATCACGATCTCCTTGATCAAGTTGCAAAACACCTCGTACTGCCGCGTGCAATACGAGGATTCATCGCCCGACGGTCTGCGTCGGCCTCATGCCGGCACGGTTGCCACGGTGCGATGAACACGGATGCAGACCTGGCACGACTCGTGGTCGTTTCGGTCTTGGCGCCTGCCTGGGTCTGCAATTCTTGATCTCTCACAAAACGCCGGTGAGTCTTCGCTTGGTGCGGGCACATGGCCTCACCACTCAAGCGCACCCCCGGTCTGGTAGTCAATGACGCGGGTCTCAAAGAAGTTGCGCTCCTTCTTGAGATCGATCATCTCGCTCATCCACGGAAACGGGTTCTCTTCGTTCGGGAACAGAGGCTTGAGACCGATCTGCGTCGCGCGCCGATTCGCGATGTAGCGCAGATAGCCCTTGAACATGTTCGCGTTCAGGCCCAGCACGCCGCGGGGCATGGTGTCCTCGGCGTAGCGGTACTCCAGCTGGACCGCGCGCTCGAACAGGGTCTTGATCTCGGCCTTGAACGCGGCCGTCCACAGGTGCGGGTTCTCGAGCTTGATCTGGTTGATCAGGTCGATGCCGAAGTTGCAGTGCATCGACTCGTCACGCAGGATGTACTGATACTGCTCTGCTGCACCGGTCATCTTGTTCTGTCGGCCCAGCGAGAGGATCTGCGTGAAGCCGACGTAGAAGAACAGGCCTTCCATCAGGCAGGCGAAGACGATCAGGCTCTTCAGAAGCGTCTGGTCGGCCTCGGGCGTGCCCGTCACGAAGTGCGGATCCATGATCGCGTCGATGAACGGGATCAGGAACTCGTCCTTCTCGCGGATCGACGCAACCTCGTGGTACGCGTTGAAGATCTCGCTTTCGTCCAGGCCCAGGCTCTCGACGATGTACTGATAGGCGTGGGTGTGGATCGCTTCTTCAAAGGCCTGACGCAGCAGGAACTGCCGGCACTCGGGCGCCGTGATGTGCCTGTAGGTGCCGAGCACGATGTTGTTGGCCGCGAGCGAATCGGCGGTGACGAAGAAGCCGAGGTTGCGCTTGATGATGCGACGCTCGTCTTCGGTCAGGCCGTTCGGGTCCTTCCAGGTCGCGATGTCGCGCGACATGTTCACTTCCTGCGGCATCCAATGGTTGGCGCAGGTGGACAGGTACTTTTCCCAGGCCCACTTGTACTTGAATGGCACCAGCTGGTTGACGTCGGTCTGGCCGTTGATGATCCGCTTGTCGGCCGCGTTGACACGTCGAGGCGCGGCGGTCGGGATCGGTGCACCAACGGTTGCAGGTACAGCGGGCTTGGCTTGCACCGACGGTGTCGAAGTCGGCACCGGTGCAGTCGGCATCGGTGAAGTCGGCATCGTGGCCAGGACGGCAACCTGCAATGCGGGCTGCGCAGTCGGAGGGACCTGCCGCAAGGGCTGCGGCGATTCGTGCTTCGAGGCGGTTCTGACTTCGTCGTCCCAGACCAGCATGGACATCTCTTTCTGAGGTGGCGAATTATCGGAGGCTTGCGATCGAAATCTCAAGCCTTGTTGCGCGAAATGCGCGACATGGTGTTGCGGTACCGCATCGAAAGCGCATCGATGTAGAACTAACTCGAAGGTTAGGCATCCTCGATTCGGGTCGCGATGGGTTGCGATCGGTCACTGACAGGCTTCGCAGTCCGGGTTGTCGATCGAGCAGAACTTGATGTCGCTCGCCGGCTCGGCTGCTGCAAGTGCAGCCGGGCCCGAGCCCGCGTTGGCCACCGAGTTCAGCGTGCTCGACGAGACCGTGCTCTTCTCGGCGTAGGTCGCGCTCGTCGTGCGCAGGTAGTAGGTGGTCTTCAGTCCACGCAGCCAGGCGAGCTTGTAGGTCTCGTCAAGCCGCTTGCCCGAAGCGCCGGCCATGTAGATGTTCAGACTCTGCGCCTGGTCGATCCACTTCTGGCGCCTCGCGCCGGCCTCGACCAACCAGCTCGGGTCGATCTCGAAAGCGGTGGCGTACAGCCTCTTGAGCTCGGCGGGCACGCGGTCGATCGGCAGCAACGAACCCTCGAAGTGCTTGAGATCCATCACCATGACGTCGTCCCAGAGGCCGATCTTCTTCAGGTCACGAACCAGGTACTCGTTGATCACGGTGAACTCACCCGAGAGATTGCTCTTCACGGACAGGTTGCCGAAGCTCGGCTCGATCGAGGCATCGACGCCGATGATGTTGCTGATCGTGGCCGTCGGCGCGATCGCGACGCAGTTGCTGTTGCGCATGCCATGCTCGGCGATACGCCCGCGCAGTGCATTCCAGTCCAACGTGCTGCTGCGGTCCACCTCGACGTAGCCGCCGCGCTCGCGGGCCAGCGTGTCCAGCGTATCCAGCGGCAGGACACCGCGGTCCCAGAGGCTGCCTCGGTAGCTGCTGTAGCGGCCACGCTCTTCAGCCAACTCGGTGCTGGCCCAATACGCGTGGTAGCACACGGCCTCCATCGAGCGGTCGGCAAAGGCCACGGCCTCTTCGCTGGCATAAGGCACCCGCAGCCGGTACAGGCAGTCTTGGAAGCCCATGATGCCCAGACCCACCGGTCGGTGACGCAGGTTGCTGTCGCGCGCCTTCTTCACGGCGTAGTAGTTGATGTCGATCACGTTGTCGAGCATGCGCATCGCGGTGGCGACCGTGCGCTTGAGCTTGTCGTGATCGACTGCGCCGTCCTTCAGATGCTGGGCGAGATTGACGCTGCCCAGGTTGCAGACCGCGATCTCGGTGTCGCTGGTGTTCAGCGTGATCTCGGTGCACAGGTTCGACGAGTGCACCACCCCCACGTGCTGCTGCGGACTGCGGACATTGCAGGCGTCCTTGAACGTGATCCAGGGATGGCCGGTCTCGAACAGCATCGAGAGCATCTTGCGCCACAGGTCCTTGGCGGGCAGTCGCTTGTGCAGCTTCAGCTCGCCACGGTCGGCCTTGGCCTCGTAGGCCACGTAGGCCTGCTCGAAGGCGGCTCCGAACTTGTCGTGCAGGTCCGGGCAGGTCGAGGGCGAGAACAAGGTCCAGTCGCCGCCTTCGATGACACGCCTCATGAACAGATCGGGGATCCAGTTCGCGGTGTTCATGTCGTGGGTGCGTCGACGGTCGTCGCCGGTGTTCTTGCGCAGCTCGAGGAACTCCTCGATGTCGAGATGCCAGGTCTCGAGGTAGGAGCAGACAGCACCCTTGCGCTTGCCGCCCTGATTGACCGCCACCGCAGTGTCGTTGACGACCTTCAGGAAGGGCACCACACCCTGGCTCTTGCCGTTGGTGCCCTTGATATAGCTGCCAAGGGCGCGTACCCGGGTCCAGTCGTTGCCCAGGCCGCCGGCGAACTTGGACAGCAACGCGTTCTCCTTCAGCGCTTCATAGATGCCGTCGAGGTCGTCGGCCACCGTCGTGAGGTAGCAGCTCGACAGCTGGCTGCGCTGTGTCCCGCTGTTGAACAGCGTCGGCGTCGAGCTCATGAAGTCGAAGCTCGACAACACGCCGTAGAACTCGATGGCGCGGGCCTCGCGGTCGATCTCGTTCAACGCCAGGCCCATCGCGACACGCATGAAGAACGCCTGCGGCAGCTCGATGCGGGTTTCGTCGATGTGCAGGAAGTAGCGGTCGTACAAGGTCTGGAGGCCGAGGTAGTCGAACTGCAGATCGCGCTCGGCCTTCAGCGCCGCACCCAGGCGGACGAGGTCGTACTGCAGCATCCGGGCATCGAGCAACTCGGCCTCGACACCCCGCTTGATGAACTGCGGGAAGTACTCGCCGTAGCGCTGCGTCATCGCCTCCTGGGTCACGTCCTCGCCCAGGATCTCGCGCCGGATCGTGTGCAGCAGCAGGCGCGCGGTGGCACGGGTGTAGTCCGGGTCCTTCTCGATCAGCGTACGGGCCGAAAGGATCGCAGCCTTGAAGACCTCGTCGATCGGAACGCCGTCGTAGAGGTTGCGGCGGGTTTCGGCCAGGATGGGCTCGGCCGCGACATCGGCGCCCAGGCCCGCGCAGGCCGACTCCACCAGCGACGCCAACGCCGCCATGTCCAGCGGCACGCGCTGGCCACGATCCATGACGTGCAACTCCGGCGCCTTCGGGGCCTGTTCGGCGGCACTGCGGGCCCGCTCCTGCGCGCGGCGCTCGCGATACAGCACGTAGGCCCTGGCCACCTCGTGGTGGCTGCCACGCATCAGCGCCAACTCGACGTTGTCCTGGATGTCTTCGATGTGGAAGGTGCCGCCACCCGGACGCGACCGCAACAAGGCGCGTACACACGACTCGGTGAGCTGCTCGACCGTCTCGCGAACGCTGGCCGATGCCGCACCCTGGGTGCCGTGGACGGCAAGAAACGCCTTCATCAGCGCGATCGCGATCTTGTCCGGCTCGAAGCCGACAACGGCCCCGTTGCGGCGGATGATCTGGTACGAGGCGTAGGCGTTGGCCGCGCCAGCCGCCGCGCGTGGAACGCCGCGGCCTGCCGACACCGGCGAGCCGGTCGGAGCAAGCGTGGAAGCCCCGGTGTTCTGGGCTGCGGAAGGCATGGTGGTCAGCATCGAAGGGTCTCCCATGGGGGCTGTTGCTGCCGAGCACCCGCCAAGAGAGCGGGTTGCCTGGGCGAGAACGGCGATCGGTTGTCGTGAAAGGGTCGGACGCGGCGCGCGAGCGGCGCTCAGGCGGTCCGGAGGAAAGCGGTCGTGCTTGAGGTTCGCGAGGACGACCGCACCGCCCGCGGAGGCACCGAAGCACGGTGCGAGGAGGACTCCCGGGGCAAGGCAGCGATTGTCACACGGGCACTATATCTGGGGTGCTACGGCCCATCAAGGCACTAGGGCTAGCGTTTTCACGCAGTTGCGGGATCGCACCGGAAAGCGCGCGAAGCACCTTCATTCAGTCGCCAGCGTCAGACTCGCCGGGTGCGTCGACCAGAATGCCCAGCCTGGCCATGCGATAGCGCATCTGCCGCAGGGACAGTCCCAGGCTGGCCCCTGCGGCCGTCCGGTTGTAGCGATGTCGTTCCAGTGCCGCCTCGAGGATCTCGCGCTCGACACGATCCAGGTGTTCGGCCAGGTTCTTCGGCAAGACAGTTGCGCCAGCGCTGACGGCGTCCCCGAGCTCGGGTGCCAGGCCACGCGGGCCCTCGTCGACACCGACCAGGGGCATCGAAGCGGAACTCCCCGGGTCCTCGATCATGGAGGCGGGCAGACCCAGGTCGTCGGCCTCGATGGTGCTGCCGCCGGCCAGCGCCAGGGCACGATGCAACAGGTTCTCCAGTTCGCGGACATTGCCCGGAAAGCTGTAGCGCATCAAGTGCTGCGCAGCCGATGCCCCGAGCCGCGGCGTCGGCTGCACGCCCGCGTCGCGGGCTATGCGGGCGAGTACCGCCGAGCAGATGGCCCCCAGATCCGAGAGTCTGTCGCGCAGCGGCGGCACTTCGATCTGGATCACGTTGAGCCGGTAGTACAAGTCCTGGCGAAAGGTCTGCGCCAGCACCGCGGCGGCAAGGTCCTTGTGTGTCGCGCTGACGATGCGCACATCGACCGTCAGTTCGGCCGTGGTGCCCAGCGGCCGAACGGCTCGCTCCTGGATCGCACGCAGCAGCTTGCTCTGCATCGCGAGCGGAAGATCGCCGATCTCGTCGAGAAAGAGCGTTCCGCCCTGCGCGGCCTGAAAGAAGCCGGCGCGGTCTTCGTGGGCGCCCGTGAACGCGCCCTTGCGGTAGCCGAAGAACTCCGCTTCAAGCAGCGATTCGGGGATCGCCCCGCAGTTGACCGCGACAAACGGCATCGCCGACCGCGGTGACACGCCGTGGATGGCACGGGCAACGAGTTCCTTGCCGGTTCCGGATTCGCCGCGCACCAGCACCGGCGCCATGCTGCGCGCAACCTTGGTCACCAGCGAGCGAACCTGTTGCATCGCCCGCGAGTCGCCGATCAGGCGATCCAGCGCTGCCGGCTCCAGGTCAACGACTCCGCGCTGTGTCCGTGCGGCCGTTCGCGTGTCGGCCGCCGGATGCTCGGCCGGCTGCAGGCGCGACATGCGGCCGACCGCAGCAGCCACGACGGCCCTGAACTGGCGCAGATCGACCGGCTTTGTGAGGTAGTCGTATGCGCCTGCCTTGAGCGCCTCGACCGCGTTCTCGGCCGATCCATAGGCGGTGATGACGATGCCCTTTTCGTTGCGTCCAGCAAGGTCCATCCGACGCAGCAGGTCCAGGCCGGTGCCGTCGGGCAGGCGCATGTCGGTGATCACGGCCTGGTATGCACCTGCCTCCAGCAAGGCCCAGGCCTGTGCGACATCGCCAGCGCTGTCGACGGCATAGCCCTCGCGCAGCAGCGTCAATTCGTACAGCGTGCGCAGATCGGGCTCGTCGTCGACGACCAGCAGGCGCGGCTCTAGGCTCATCAGGACTCCGACGGAAACAGTGGCGCGTTGCCACCGAGGGGAGCACGCCGCATCGTCACCACGAACTCATTGCGCAGCCTTTCGGCAGACGGTCGGGGCCGGTAGTCGATGCCGGCTCCGTAGCGCTCGCACAGCTCGCGACAAATGTACAAGCCCAGGCCGGTCCCGCGGCTGCGCGTGCTGAAAAAGGGCTCGAACAGGTGGCGCTCGATGTCGGGGGCTATGGGGGAGCCATCGGACAGCACGCCCATGACCACGCTGCCATCGTCGCGGGAGAGCAGGCGCAGCAGGATGGACCCCGGCTCGGGGCCGGCGTGCCGAGCCGCGTTGTCGAGCAGGTTCACCAGCACTCGGCGAAGGTGCTCGGGATCAAACCACGCACCCAGGCCGTCGACGAGTTCGACGCGCAGGCGGCTGCCCGCACCCAGCGCAAGGCCGGCGGCCTGTGCCCATTCGGCCGCGCTCGCGGCGACCACCGCCGAGGCATCGATCGCCTGCGGCAGCGGTGGTGCGCCAGGCGCCACCTCCATCACGTCGTCGACCAGGCGCTTGAGTCGATCAACATTGGCCGCGACGATGCCGGCCAGCCGACGCTGGGCCGGGTCTTCGGTGTCCTCAAGCAGCAAGGCGTTGGCCTGAGCGATCGCAGCCAGCGGGTTGCGGATCTCATGCGCGATGCCCGCCGACACCCGGCCCATCGCGGCAAGCTTCTCCTGCCGTAGCCGCTCCTGCGCCGTGCGCAGATCCTCGAGCAACAGCACCATGGAAGGCAACTCCTCTTCGGTCGGCGCACCGGCCGCGGCCGAAACCTGTCGGCGCAGAAAGCGCACCCGAACCCGCAATGTGCGGGTGTGGCCCTCGGCGAAGCGCAGGCGCAAGTCCTCGCCTGCAACCGGCCAACTGCGCTCGGCGTGGGCACGCTCGACGGCCTGTGCCAACGCCGTCCAGTCCGGGCGCTGGTCGAGCAGGAACGGCGCCACCGGGCCCAACCCTTGGTCGACGAGCAGGGCGCGCGCGGCAGGGTTGGCCGCACGCACGCGCAAGCGGCCGTCGACGACAAGAACGCCATCGACCATCTCCTCGATCACGAGGCGGTTCAGCCGCGTCTGCTGGCGCGCCAGTTCACGGCTGCCCAGTGCTGCGGCTTCTTCGCGCTCGAGACGCTGCGCCAGTTCACCCGCCAGCAACGCGATCAGAAAGAGCCCCAGTCCGCCGAGTCCCGTCTGGACCATCGCCGAGGCGCTGTCGGCCGACGCCGTCCCTGTTTGCCAGGCCACCCCCAGCAACAGCAGCGCCGCTGCGGCTGCGGTGGCAAGTGCGATCAGCCGGCTGCCGGTCACGCCGGACATCAGCACAGGCAACACCAGCAGCGCGGCGAAGTTGACTCCGCCGCCCCCGCCCAGCGCATGAATCGAACCGAAAGCCAGCAAGTCGACCCCGACGGTCGCCAGCCAGCGCATGCGCATGGAGGCGCCCGCACCGCCATCGTGACCTTCGCCTCCCAGCAGCCAGGCTGAGAAGCTCGGCAGCAGCCAAAGCAGCACCGCCTGCACGGCGTAGGCGACGCCGATCCAGGCGATCAGGTCTCCCGACACCAAGGCACGGCCGCCCAGGACATTGTTCAGGCCGAAGGCGGCGACCAGCGCGAGCCCCAGCACTGCCCGGGCCGCAACATAGATGCGTTGAACACGACCCAGCGCCGTACCCGGGCGTGCTTCGGCCTCTTGCCGCGTCGCAGGGAACCCGGTTTCGTCGAACACCGGTGTGTCGAAGGCATCGGCCTGGCGACGCCCGCCACGACGGCGGTCCCCTCGGCGTCGGTCCGCAGGCGCTGCCCCGTCGGGGTCGCCAGCGGCGGAGTGGCTCAACGCGCCGGCCCGAGCAGTCGGTGCTCGTGGCCGCAATAGGGCCGACCTCCGGCGTCGAACACCACCTCTGAACGAGGCAGGTTCACGCCGCAATGCGCGCAGGCCAGCATGGACTGCACGTCCTTCGGTGAAGAGGCAGCGGGCGTTGGTGCGGGCGAAGGCACCCGGGCGGACGGCGGCTTGGCGCGACGCCGCCCAAGCATCATCACGCCGATCGCGACGGCGAGCACCAGCAGCAGGACGAGGTACTTCATGTTCAGGATCGCGTGAGAAAGACTTCCCAGACGAAGCGCGACCCGGCATAGGCGAACAGCAGCAACAGGGCCCCAGCGTAGAGCCAGCGCGTGGCCTGTCGACCCCGCCAACCGCGCATTCGGCGGCCGACCAGCAGTGCCGCAAAGACCGCCCACGCAAGCAGGGAAAAGACCGTCTTGTGGTCCCATTGCCAACCTGCGGCTCCTGCGCTGGTGCTGATCACCCCCAGCGCCAGGGTGGCGGTCAGCACCAAGAAGCCTGCTTCGACAAAACGGAAGGTCAAGCGCTCCAGTTGCAGCAACGGCATCGCCGGTGCATCGCCGGGCGCCGTCACTGCGGCGCCGTGGCGGCGGGGTCCGCGCAGGCGTCGCTCCGCTCGATCCAGCAACACGGCGTGCAGCACGGCAGCGCCAAAGAGCCCGTAGGAACCGACCCCGAGCGCGAAGTGCAGCGGTCCGAGGGCCGACTGCGCCGGCCGCGCCTCTCCCGGGAACCAGGCCGCCAGCAGCACCGCCAGTGCGCCCGCACCTCCCAGGAAGACCCGCACTTGCGGAAGCGGAAAAAGACGCGACTCGATGGTGTGGACCGCGATCACCAGCCAGACCGTCATCGACAGCACCGGGCCGAATCCCCAGCGTCCGCCGGCCTGTCCGAAATGCGCCATCGCCACCAGCACCAGCAGAAGGTGGAGCGACCAGCCGCCGACCAGCGCGGCCGCCGACATCCGCTTGACCGGTCCAACCGGGACCGCCGCAACGACGTAAAGCAGCACCGCACCGGCCACCAGAACGGCCAGGCCGCCGCTGGTGGGCACGGGCAGGGCGCTGGCTAAACTCATGCGAACGAGTTTACCCAGCGCCCGGCGGTCATTTGCATTCGCCGACCTGCGCCCAACGCAATCCGAAATGGCCAGTTCCCTCACCGACCGCCTGTCGCGCCTTGTCAAGACGATGCGGGGCCAGGCCCGCATCACCGAAAGCAACGTCCAGGACATGCTGCGCGAAGTGCGCATGGCCTTGCTCGAGGCCGATGTGGCGTTGCCTGTGGTCCGCGACTTCATCGCCCGGGTCAAGGCCAAGGCGCTCGGACAGGAGGTCGTCGGATCGCTGAACCCGGGCCAGGCACTGGTGGGCGTGGTTCACAAGGAACTCGCCGCGACGATGGGCGAGGTGGACGACAAGGGAAACCTGCGTCCACCGGCCGACATCGACCTCGCGACGCAGCCGCCCGCCGTGCTCCTGATGGCAGGCCTGCAAGGCGCGGGCAAGACCACCACGGTCGCCAAGCTCGCCCGCCACCTGATCGAGCGGCGCAAGAAGAAGGTGCTGACGGTATCCGGCGACGTCTACCGGCCCGCGGCGATCGAGCAACTGAAGACCGTCACGGCACAAGCCGGCGCCGAGTGGTTTCCTTCGTCGCCCGAGCAGAAGCCGCGTGACATCGCACTGGCGGCGCTGGACCACGCGAAGCGCCACTACTTCGATGTGCTGATCGTCGACACGGCCGGACGCCTGGCCATCGACGAGGCCCTGATGGCCGAGATCCGTGACCTCCATGCCGTGCTGAAGCCGGTGGAGACACTGTTCGTCGTCGATGCCATGCAGGGTCAGGACGCGGTCAACACGGCCCGGGCTTTCAAGGACGCGCTGCCCCTGACGGGCATCGTGCTGACCAAGCTCGACGGCGATTCGCGTGGTGGCGCAGCGCTCTCGGTTCGCGCGGTCACCGGGGCGCCGATCAAGTTCGCTGGCGTTTCCGAGAAGCTCGACGGCCTGGAGGTCTTCGACGCCGAGCGACACGCCGGGCGCGTGCTCGGCATGGGCGACATCGTCGCCCTGGTTGAGGAGGTGCAGCGGGGTGTCGATGTCGAGCAGGCGCAGAAGCTGGCCGACAAGGTCAAGTCCGGCGGCGGCTTCGACCTCAACGACTTCCTGTCCCAGATCGGGCAGATGAAGAAGATGGGCGGCCTTTCGAGCCTGATGGACAAGCTGCCGAGCCAGCTCACCGCCAAGGCGCAAGGCGCCGACATGGGCCGTGCCGAGCGCGACGTGCGCCGCATGGAGGGGATCCTCAACGCCATGACGGCCAGGGAACGTTCCCACCCGGCGCTGCTGATGGACGGCAAGACCAAGGCCAGCCGCAAGCGACGAATCGCCGCCGGCGCCGGGGTTCAGATCCAGGACGTCAACCGCCTGCTCAACCAGTTCGACCAGATGCAGGGAATGATGAAGAAGATGAAGGGCGGCGGCCTGATGAAGATGATGAAGCGCATGGGCGGCGGCGGGCTGCCGGGCATGGGCGGCGGCGGCTTCCCGGGAATGCCGCGCTGAGGCACGCCTGCCCACCAGAAGCCGCATTCGGTTGCAGCTGTAACCGCAAGGGGCGCCCTCCGGTTACGGCCGGACACGCTTGTTGTCGCTCCCACCATTGAGGACGTGCACGTTCGAGCCGAAGGTTCACTCAGTGTCGGCGTGTCCCCGCCGCTACCGAAGAACCCCATGGAACTGTTCCCTCCTTTTGTCCTGCCTGCGACGGCCCTGCTCTTGTTGAGCTGGCTGTTCTTTCGCTGGCGTTCGCGCCAGAGTCACGACCGCCGGTCGCGCGGTGTCGAGGACGCTCCGGACACCGTCGCCGGCTGGCCTCCTGAAGCCGCGCGGGTGCTGACCATCAACGAGCGCCAGGCGCTCGACCTGCTCAAGCGTGCGATGCCGGGCTCGCTGGTGCTGGCCCAGGTGCCGCTGTCGCGCTTCGTTCGGGTCCCGACGCGGCGCTCGTACGGCGAGTGGCTGTCTCGGGTGGGTGCGCTCAGTGCCGATCTGCTGCTGTGCGACGCCGGATCGCGGCCGATGGCCGTGATCGACATCCGGGCCTCGGAAGAGTCCGACCGCAGCCGCCGCCGCCACGAGCGGCTGGGCCGCGTGCTCCGGGCGGCAGGTGTGCACGTCGTCGTCTGGCGCGAGGGCCATCTCCCGAGCGCCGCTGAAGTCCGCACGACGCTGATGCCCCTGCTCGGGCCGGTGGCCACCGGCATCAAGCCGACCTCGTCAGGGCCGATGCCGCTGATCCCGGTGGCTGACGTCGAGGAACTGCTGTCGGAGGGAGATGCCCGCCATGGGGGCGGCGATGCCATGGAGCCGGTGCCCTCGGCCTTCTTCGACGACGCGCTCGACGCCGTCCGCCGCTGAGATCGCCCTTCGACAGCGGACGGTCAGCTCAGCAACGCCTGGGCGAACTCTCGCGCGTCGAAGGTCTGCAGGTCCTCGAGCTTCTCGCCGACGCCGATGAAGCACACGGGCACCACGCGTCCCTGCTCGGCACCCCAGCGCGCAATCGCCGCCAGCACACCCCCCTTGGCCGTGCCATCCAGCTTGGTGACGACCAGGCCAGTCAGCCTCAGCGCGGCATCGAAGGCCTTGACCTGAGCCAGTGCGTTCTGGCCGGTGTTGCCGTCCACGACGAGCAGTACCTCGTGCGGGGCCCCCTGCTGGGCCTTGCCGATGACGCGCTGGATCTTCTTCAGTTCTTCCATCAGGTGAAGCTGTGTCGGCAACCGACCGGCGGTATCGGCAATGACGACCGCCGCACCACGGGCGCGGCCAGCGGTCACCGCATCGAAGCTCACCGCCGCCGGGTCGCCGCCCTGCTGGCTGACGACCTCGACCCGATTGCGGTCGCCCCAGACGGTGAGCTGTTCGCGCGCCGCGGCGCGGAAGGTGTCGGCCGCGGCGAGCAGCACCTTCTTGTCGGCCGCCGCCAGGTGGTGGGTGAGCTTGCCGATGGTCGTGGTCTTGCCGGCACCGTTGACACCGACCACCATCAAGACCGTCGGTTGATGCTCGCCGACGACCAGCGGACGCTCCAGGGGGCGCAGCAACTCGGTCAGCGCGTCGGCCAACAGGCCCTTGACCGCATGCGGGTCGGTGGTCTTGGCGAGCTTGACGCGGCGCTTCAGGTCGGCCAACAGATGTTCGGTGGCCGCCACTCCCGTGTCGGCCTGCAGCAGCGCGGCCTCAAGATCCTCATACAGGGCGTCGTCGATCCGGGTGCCGACAAAGACCTGCGCGATGCTGCTGCCGGTCTTGCGCAGGCCGGACTTCAGGCGGTCGAGCCACGACGCGCGCGGGACTTCGGCTGCGGGCTCCGACGAAGGAATCGAAGGCGACGCCGGCGGTGCGGCGGGCATTGCCGTAGCGGGCGCCTCGGCGGGCTTCTTCCGGAAAAACGAGAACATGGCGGCGGCTGCGAACGGACTCGGCCGCGCTGCATATAATGGCGGGCTTTGGCGCTTTAGCTCAGTTGGTTAGAGCGACGGAATCATAATCCGCAGGTCCGGGGTTCAAATCCCTGAAGCGCCACCAGATTCCGCGCACGAAGCCCCGTCGTTCCAGCACCGGACGCGGGGCTTTTTGCATTTGGTTCCGGCTCGTCATCACGGCGATGCCGGCTTGTTCGTCCACAGCCCCTGGATCCACACCATGAACCGCTGTGTCCCCGGTCCCGCGCTGCTCGCGCTGGGACTTGCGTTTTCGGCCCTTGCGGCCTCGGGCCAGACCTTGCAGCGGCCATTCCCGGCCCATGCCTTTCGAGGCGAGCTGGTCGTCATGCAGCCCCCGACTGCGGTGCTGAACGGCAGTTCGGTGAAGCTGGCCCCGGGCTCGCGCATCCGCAATGCCGACAACCTGCTGGTGCTCTCTGGCACCTTGGCCGGCCAACGGCTGCTGGTGCACTACACGTTGGACGCTTCCGGGTTGCTGCAGGACGCGTGGATCCTCAGCGCCGCCGAGGCCGCGCGTCAGCCCTGGCCGCGCAACGCCCAGGAAGCCGCCGCGCTGCGCTACGACCCCGCCACCCAGACCTGGAGCCGTCCATGAGCGATTCCGCACCCGCGCCGAAGAAGGTCTACATCCGGACCTTCGGCTGCCAGATGAACGAGTACGACTCGGACAAGATGGTCGACGTGTTGCGCGCCGCAGAGGGCTACGAGGCGACCCCCGACCCCGAGCAGGCGGACCTGATCCTGTTCAACACCTGTTCGGTGCGCGAGAAGGCGCAGGAGAAGGTCTTTTCTGACCTCGGCCGCGTCAAGCACTTGAAGAGCAAGGGGGTGCTCATCGGCGTTGGCGGCTGTGTCGCCAGCCAGGAAGGCGCAGCCATCGTCGAGCGGGCGCCGTATGTCGACGTGGTCTTCGGCCCGCAGACGCTTCATCGCCTGCCGCAGTTGCTGGCCGACCGCGTTGCGCAACGCCGGCCGCAGATCGACATCGCCTTCCCCGAGATCGAGAAGTTCGACCATCTGCCACCAGCCCGGGTCGAGGGGGCATCGGCCTTCGTCTCGATCATGGAGGGCTGCAGCAAGTACTGCTCGTATTGCGTCGTGCCCTACACGCGCGGCGAAGAGGTCAGCCGGCCGATGGATGCGGTGTTGCGCGAGATCGAAGGCCTGGCCGCACAGGGCGTCAAGGAAGTGACCTTGCTCGGGCAGAACGTCAATGCCTTCCGCGGAACGCTGGACCGCGACACCGACGAGACGGCCGACTTCGCCCTGCTGCTCGATGAGGTTTCGGCGATCCCGGGCATCGAGCGCATCCGGTACACGACCAGCCACCCCAAGGAGTTCGGGCCGCGACTGATCGAGGCGTATGGGCGGCTACCCAAGCTTGTCAGCCACCTGCATCTGCCGGTGCAGCACGGCAGCGACCGCATCCTGTCGGCGATGAAGCGCGGCTACACCGTGCTGGAGTACAAGCAGATCGTGCGCCGGCTTCGCGCCGTGCGGCCCGACCTCAGCCTGAGCTCGGACTTCATCGTCGGCTTCCCCGGCGAGACCGAGGACGACTTTGCCCGACTGATGGCGCTGATCGAGGAAATCGGCTTCGACTCCAGCTTCAGCTTCGTCTTCAGCAAGCGCCCGGGCACACCCGCCGCGGCGCTGGCCGACGAAACGCCGCAGGAACTGAAACTCAAGCGCCTGCAGCACCTGCAGGCGACGGTCGAGGCCAATGTCCGTCGCATCTCGGCCAGCCGGGTCGGCACGGTTCAGCGCATCCTGGTCGAGGGCCGCTCCCGAAAGGACGCCGCCGAGCTGATGGGCCGGACGGTCTGCAATCGCATCGTCAACTTCGACGGCGGGCCCAACGGTGCGCGCCTGGTCGGGCAGATGCTGGACGTGCGCATTGTCTCGGCGCTGCCGCACTCGCTGCGCGGCAACCCGGTGCTGGACGAGGCTCGCGCGATCGGTGAAGCGACCACCGCCCCAGTCAGCGCCGAGCGAAGCGGAAGCCCCGCCACCACAGCATGAGCGCGTTGGCGACCAGCATCGTGCCGTAGGTGGCCATCTTGCCATCGCGCTCGAACAGCACCAGCCCGGCCAGCGTGACCACGGCATTGGCCGCTGCGGCCCAGACCAGCAATGTCACCCACGGCACGGCCACAAGCTCGCGCCGCCAGACGAGCTTGGCAAGGGCCGCGGCAATTGCCGCCAGTGCCAGTGCCGGCAGAAACAGGTTCAGCAAGTGGTTCAAGGCTCCGAGCACGGTCATCCGACAACCCTCGTTGACGTGTAGGGCCGTCACCCGGATCATCCCCACTGGTGTCGTGGCATCCTCCGGCTGCGGCTTTGTTGCATATTTTTGACCCACGTGAGCGTCCTTGCCCTCGGGCTAAACCACACCACGGCCCCGCTCGACCTGCGCGGGCGGCTGGCGTTTGCCCCTGACCAACTGGGCCCCGAGCTCAAGGGACTGGCCGGACATCTGGCCCGTGCGACGCCCGAAGCCGCGATCGTCTCGACCTGCAACCGCACCGAAATCTACGTCGCCGCGGGCGGGCTTCAGGTGGCCGAACTGGTCCGCCCCGCGATCGACTGGCTGGCCGAGCGTCGCGGCATCGCGGCGGCGCAGTTGCAGGCCCACAGCTACGTCATGGAAGACCGCGCGGCGGCACGACATGCCTTCCGCGTCGCCTCGGGCCTGGACTCGATGGTGCTTGGCGAGCCGCAGATCCTGGGCCAGATGAAGCAGGCGGTTCGCCTGGCCGACGAGGCGGGCACCCTGGGCACGACGCTGCACCAGCTGTTCCAGCGCTCGTTTTCGGTCGCCAAGGAGGTTCGCAGCGCAACCGAGATCGGCGCGCATTCGATCAGCATGGCCGCGGCCTCGGTACGACTGGCGTCGCAGCTCTTCGAGCGTCTTGAGGACATGAAGGTGCTGTTCGTCGGTGCAGGCGAGATGATCGAGCTGGTGGCGACGCATTTCGCCGCGCGCAACCCCAAGGCCATGGCGGTGGCCAACCGCACGCTCGAACGCGGCGAACACCTCGCCGCGCGCTTCGGTGCCCAGGCCTTGCGCCTGGCCGAGCTGCCCGATCGCCTGCACGAGTACGACGCCGTGATCTCGTGCACCGCGAGCACGCTGCCGATCATCGGCCTGGGAGCCGTCGAGCGGGCCCTGAAGGCGCGCCGGCGGCGGCCGATGTTCATGGTCGACCTCGCTGTGCCTCGCGACATCGAGCCCGAGGTCGCCCAGCTCGACGACGTCTATCTCTACACGGTCGACGACCTGTCCGCGCTGGTGCAGACCGCGGGTGAAAAGCGCCTGGCGGCCGTTGCGCAGGCCGAAGCCATCATCGACGCCGGCGTCCAGAGCTTCTCCCACTGGCTGGACCAACGCGCCGCCGTGCCGCTGATCCAGGCCCTGAACCGCCAGGCCGACGACTGGAGCAGCCTCGAGCTCACCCGGGCTCGCAAGCTGCTCGCCCGTGGCGAACCGGTTGATCAGGTGCTCGAGGCGCTGGCGCGCGGGCTGACCCACAAGATGCTCCACGGCACCCTTGCCGAGCTGCACGGGGCCGAAGGCGAAGAACGCCGCCAGCTGAGCAACACCGTGTCGCGGTTGTTCCTGCGCGGCAAGACCGGCCGATCCGGCGGCAACGGCGACGGCGGCACTGAACACGGACGTTAGCGTCGCGGATCGTTTCGCCGGCGACCGACGCGTCGCCCGGGTCTTGCACTCCCGCCCGAAACCCTGCCGCTCGTTCCGCGTGTTCGAACCCTGCCCTTGCCGCCCCCGATGAATGCCGCTGTCCCCACCGTCAACCTGCAGAAGTTCAAGGATCGATTCGAACGCCTGGCACTGCGTCTGGCGGAACTCGATGCGCTGCTTGCCGACCCCGCGGTGGTGTCGGACCTGGCCCGCTGGCGGCAGCTCGCACGCGAACAGTCGGAGGCCGGGGCTGTGGTCGGCCTGTGGCGGCGACGGCAGCAACGCGAGGCCGACCGCAGCGAGGCGCTGGACCTTTTGGCAAACGAGCCCGAGATGGTCGACCTTGCGCGCGAGGAAATCGCAAGCGCCGAAGGCGAGCTGACGCAACTCGATGCCTCGCTGCACCAGGCTCTGTTGCCACGCGACCCCGACGACGCGCGCAACGCCTTCCTCGAGATCCGCGCCGGCACCGGCGGCGACGAGTCCGCCCTTTTCGCCGGCGACCTGGCACGCATGTACCTGCGCTACTGCGAGACCCAAGGCTGGCGCACCGAGGTCCTCAGCAGCCACGAGGCGGAGCTCGGTGGCTTCAAGGAACTGGTGTTGCGGATCGAAGGCGACGCCGCCTACGGCCGGCTGCGGTTCGAGTCGGGTGGACACCGCGTGCAACGCATCCCGGTCACCGAGAGCCAAGGCCGCATCCACACCAGTGCCTGCACGGTGGCGGTGCTGCCCGAGCCCGACGCGGCCGAAGAAGCGGCATTGAATCCTGCCGACCTGCGGATCGACACCTTCCGCGCCAGTGGTGCCGGCGGCCAGCACGTCAACAAGACCGACAGCGCGATCCGGATCACCCACATGCCGACCGGCCTGGTCGCCGAATGCCAGGACGACCGCAGCCAGCACCGCAACAAGGCCAAGGCTCTGGCTGTGCTCGCGGCACGGCTGCGCGACAAGGAGCGCAACGAACGCGCTGCCAAGGAGGCGGCCACGCGCAAGAGCCTGGTCGGCAGCGGCGACCGCAGCGACCGCATCCGGACCTACAACTTCCCGCAGGGCCGGCTGACCGACCACCGCGTCGACCTGACGCTGTACAAGCTCGCGGCGGTGATGAACGGCGATCTCGACGACGTGGTGACCGCGCTTCAGGCCGCCCGTGCCGCCGAACAACTGGCCCAGCTCGAGTCCGGCGGTGCCTGATCCTGCGATGGTGGCGGACCCGCCACCCAGCGTCGGTGCCGCGCTGGCGCTGGCTCGTCGGCTCGGAGTCGCCCGGCTCGACGCCCAGTGGCTGCTCACGGCGCTGTTGAGGCAGCCCCGGTCCTGGCTTCTGGCGCACGACGACGCACCGCTCGATCCGGCGCTCGCGCGGGCCTGCCTCGCGGCGCTGCAGCGTCGAGCGGCCGGCGAGCCGCTCGCCTACGTGCTCGGCGAGACCCGCTTCTGCGGACTGGACCTGAATGTCACGCCTGCGGTGCTGATTCCGCGTCCGGAGACCGAGTTGCTGGTCGATTGGGCGATCGAAGCACTGCAGCCGCAGCCCGCCCCGAAGGTGCTCGACCTCGGCACCGGCAGCGGCGCCATCGTTCTGGCCGTCGGCCAACGGCGGCCAGATGCCGTCTTGCACGCCAGCGACCTGAGCGCCGAGGCGCTGGCAGTGGCACGCGCCAACGCGGATCGGCTGGGTCGGCGGGTGGCGTTTGCCCAGGGCCCCTGGTGGCAGCCCTGGGCGGGCCAGCCATTCGATCTCGTGCTCGCCAATCCGCCCTACATCGCCGCGGGCGACCCGCACCTGGCCGCACTGCACCATGAGCCACAGCTGGCGCTGAGCCCGGGCGGCGATGGGCTCGAGGCGATCCGCCAGATCGCCGTCGGCGCTGCGCCGCAGCTTGCAGCCGGAGCCTGGTTGCTGTTCGAACACGGCCACGACCAGGGGCCGGCGACTCGGGCCTTGCTCGAAAGCGCCGGGTTCGCCCGCGTTGAAACCCGGGCCGACCTCGCCGGCCTGCCGCGTTGCACCGGCGGGCAGTGGTCGAGCCGGGCCAGAACGTGACAAATCGGCCACGTTCGGTGGATGCAATCGGCAGCAAATGCGCGCATCATCAACGGCCAAAAGCAGGACGAGGAGTTGCAGATGCTGCCGCGCGAAGCACTGTTCCTGGCGATGTTTGTCGCGACATCGGCCCTGACCCCGACACCCGCTCGAGCCGGCGATGGCCTGCTGCTGCCAGCGGCCAGCGAGGTCTGGCCTCAGTGGCAGGCTCGCGTCACACTGCAAGCCGTATCCCCTTCGCCGCTGAGCCTGGGCCCCGTGGCCTTGATGCCGCTTGGCGAGGCGCTGCTCGGCATGCGCAACCTGCAGGCTGGCGCCCTGCTGGGCGACTACGTCTTCGCCTCGCCGCGCTTCGGGCAGTTTCGCGCCACCAGTGGCGTGCTGGTCGGCTCGCCGGTGGGTGCGAGTCCACTGGCGCAGTGGGTCGGCTCGCCATCCGCCGCACCACTGGGCTGGAGCCTGCAGCAGTCCGGCGTGTCCAGCCGCAACAGTGCCGAACGCGGCACCCAGCCGTATCTGGGCCTGGGCTTCACCGGATCGGCCTGGCTGCCGGGACTCAGCCTGATGGCCGATCTGGGCCTGGTGTCCGAGAACTTCTCTGCGCTCGGCCAGTGGGCGCGGGCGGCCTCGGGCAACGCCAGCTTCGATCAGACGCTGCGCGAGATGCGCTGGTCCCCCGTGCTGCAGGTCGGGCTGCGCTACGCCTTCTGAAGGTCGCCCGCGGGGGCATCCGCTGCTGGCGGACAATCGTCGCTTCTGTTTCTTCCGCCTCAGAAAAGCCAACGCCATGAGCGACGTTCAACAGCGCATCGACGACCTCGTCAAGTCCAACCGCGTCATGCTCTTCATGAAGGGCACCGCCCAGTTCCCGATGTGCGGCTTCTCGGGCCGTGCCATCCAGATCCTGAAGGCCAGCGGCGTCACCGAGATGAAGACCTTCAACGTGCTTGAGGACGAAGAGGTCCGCCAGGGCATCAAGGACTACGCCCAGTGGCCGACGATCCCGCAGCTGTACGTCGACGGCGAGTTCGTCGGGGGCTCGGACATCATGATGGAGATGTACCAGTCGGGCGAGTTGCAGCAGGTGCTTGCCGCAAAGTCCTGATGCCCCGCCCGCGGCGCGTTCCGCCATGACCCGCCCCCGACTCGTCGTCGGCATCACCGGCGCCACCGGAGCGGCATACGCGGTCCAGTTGCTGCGCCGGGCACGCGAACTCTCGGTCGAAACCCATCTCGTCGTGACGCCGGCCGGGGTGCTGAACGTTCACCACGAATGCGGGCTCGATCGACGCGGCCTCGAGGCACTCGCCGACCAGGCCCATGCGCCGGGCGATGTCGGCGCCTGCATTGCCAGCGGCAGCTTCGACACTGCCGCGATGGTCGTCGCCCCGTGCTCGATGAAGACCCTGGCCGCAGTGGCCCACGGCATGGGCGACAACCTGCTGACCCGCGCGGCCGACGTGACGCTCAAGGAACGACGACGCCTGGTGCTCCTGGTGCGCGAGACACCGTTGAACCTGGCCCACCTGCGCAACATGGTGGCCGTCACCGAGATGGGCGGCATCGTGTTCCCACCGCTGCCAGCGTTCTATCACCGACCCACGAGCATCGAGGCGATGGTCGCCGAGACGGTTGAACGTGTGCTTTCGCTGGTCGGCATCGCCAACGCCCGCCCCCAGGAGTGGCAGGGCCTGTAAGCCATCGGCACGCGGCTCAGCGGCCGGTGTCCTGGAATTCCCACTGCCGGCGTGACGCCATCACGGCGTCTGGATACGGCCTCTGACCGCGGCTGCCGTTGTAGCGGCCGAGCGCCAGGAAGAGGTCTCCCCGCTCCCGATCCAGGTAGTGGCGCAGGATGGTGCAGCCATAGCGCAGGTTGGTCTGCATATGGAACAGGCGCCCCGGATCACCGTCGCCGATGACACGGGTCCAGAACGGCATCACCTGCATGTAGCCACGCGCGCCAGCGACGCTGATCGCGTACTTGCGGAAGCCACTCTCGACCTGGATCAAGCCCAGCACCAGGGCGTCTTCCAAGCCCGAACGACGACTCTCGTACCAGACCGTGTTCAGGAACTCGACCCGTGTCCGGGCATCGGACTTGCGTCGCTTCAGCCGGTCGCTCATCGCTCCGAGCCAACGCAGTTGCGCCAGGCGCTCGTCCGTGCTCGCGAACACGGGGGTGGGCGGTGCCCGGTTTGCGATCGCCGACGACAGCGCACTGCGCACCGAGTCGGCCAACGGCTCCTCGAGTTGCCGCCCAGCGTGCGCGCGGGACGAGGCGAGGCCCGATCCGAGCCCGCAGGCCAGTGACGGCAGGACCGCCAGGGCCGTGCGCCGTCTCAACGCCGTGCCAACCACGCTTCCAACGGCCACCGGCGCGCCCGACTGGCATGCGCCAAGGCCAGGGCCAGGCTCCAGAGCACCACCGAGAAGATCGCCATGTCCAGCGTGCTGAGTTCAAGACCCAGGCCGACGCCTCCAAAGAGCAGCACGCACAAGAGGCCGTGACCCACGTAGAGCGTCAGCGTGCGCTGACCCAGGGGGGCGAGGCTCCGGCACCATGCCGCGGTGCCGCCACGGGCAGCCAACGCCAGGACCATGACGTAGACGGCGGCAAATGGCGGGCCGATCAGATTGCCCAGCGACTCGACCCAGAACGCCCGCTCACTGCCGGTCGACGCGCTGATGTAAGCCCAGCCGTAACCCAGGTTCAGCAGCAGCAGCGGCAGCGCTGTGCGGACGATCCACCGTTCAAGCGCCGCGCGCCAGCGACGATGCGTCAGCAGTCGCAGCCGCGCCGCCGCAATGCCGCACAACATGCACAGGCGCAGCACCGGCCAGGCGAGCAACAAGGAGCCAAGCTGAATCACCCCATAAGCGCTGGCGTTGACGATCCAGAAGTCCACCCAGCGCAGCGCCTGCACCACCGCAGGCTCATCGGCCGGCATGGTCGGCTCGCCAGCCAGGTCGGGCTGCATCGCGATGAACAGCATCAGCAGCACGGTCAGCGCAGTGACGCCCAGCGCCCACCACAGCGCCCGCCATAGACGGCGACGAAAGCTGCGCCAGGGCTCGCGCACGCGAGACAACAAGTGCCAGCCGATCAAGGCGTACATCGTCAGGATGTCACCGAAGTAGACGAACACGCCATGCAACACGCCCAGCACGAGCAGCCTCTTCTGACGCGTGGTGGCGCGAGCGCTCGCCAGCATCGGCTCACGCCCGCGGGATGCGAGCACCAGGCCCATCCCGAACAAGAAGGCCAGCATCGGGTAGCCCTTGCCTTGCAGCATCGCAGCGGTCAGCCCTTGCACGGCAGTGGCAACCCCGCTGTCCGGCGGTGTCCGCTCACCCAGCAGCGGGCCCCAGGGCGCGACCAGGTAACCCGCGGCATTGACCACCAGCACCGCCAGCATCGCCAGCGCACGCAGCGCGTCGGGCAAAGGTTCGCGCGCGGCGCTCGGCCTCATTGCGGGTTCAACCGCCGCTTGACCTCGGCCGGGACGTCGGCGACCGCCACCGCGCTGGCCGTCGCCTCGCGCCGGCCCTGGACTTCGAACATGCCGGCCTTCAGGCCGCGGTCGGAAATGACCACGCGCAGCGGCACGCCGATCAGTTCCCAGTCGGCGAACATGGCGCCGGGGCGCTCGCCACGGTCATCGAGCACGACGTCAACGCCAGCGGCTGCCAGCGTGTCGTGAAGCTGCTCGGCAGCCGCCCGGACCTCGGCACTGCGGTCCATGCCGATCGGGCACAGCACGACCTCGAACGGCGCGATCGCCGTCGGCCAGATCATGCCGCGCTCGTCGAAGTTCTGTTCGACGGCAGCGCCCAGGATGCGCGTCACGCCGATGCCATAGCAGCCCATCTCGAAGGGTTGCGGCTTGCCGGTCTCGTCGAGGTAGTTGGCCTTCATCGGCTCGCTGTACTTCTTGGTGCCGAGGTAGAACACGTGCCCGACCTCAATGCCCCGCTGAATCGCGAGCACGCCTTTGCCGTCGGGCGACGGATCGCCGGCGACGACATTGCGGATGTCGGCCACGAGATCGGGCTCGGGCAGGTCGCGTCCCCAGTTGACGCCGGTGTAGTGGAAGTCGGCCTCGTTGGCACCGCAGACGAAGTCGCTCATCGCCGCAACCGTGCGTTCGGCAACCACCTTCACGGGCTTGCAGGTGCCGATCGGCCCCAGGTAACCCGGTCGGGTCCCGAAGTGCGACTCGATCTCGGCGACGGTCGCGAACCGCCAGCCGGCCTTCAGCCCGGCCAGCTTGCCGGTCTTGACCTCGTTCAGGCTGTGGTCGCCGCGCACCAGCAGCAGCCAGACCGTGGTGCCAATGCTGTCGCCGGCGTCGTTCTTGTCGTCGGTGGCCAGCACCAAGGACTTGACCGTCCGTTCCAGCGGCAGGCCGAGCAACGAGGCCACGTCCTCGCAGGTGCTCTTGCCCGGCGTGGGCGTCTTGGCCAGCGCCTGCGTCGCAGCCGCGCGCGAGGCCAGCAGTGGGAGCGCCTCGGCGAGCTCGATGTTCGCGGCGTATTCGCTGGTCGGGCAGAAGACGATGGCGTCTTCGCCGGTGTCGGCGATGACCTGGAACTCGTGCGAGGCGTCGCCTCCGATCGCTCCAGTGTCTGCCGCCACCGCGCGGTACTGAAGGCCGAAGCGATCAAAGATGCGCTTGTAGGCCTCGTACATCGTCTGGTAGCTCCTCAGCGCCGAGGCCTGGTCACGGTCGAAGGAATAGGCATCCTTCATCGTGAATTCGCGGCCACGCATCACCCCGAAGCGCGGCCGGCGCTCGTCACGGAACTTGGTCTGGATGTGGAAGAAGCTGCGTGGCAGTTGCTTGTAGCTGCGCAGTTCCTGGCGTGCGATGTCGGTGATGACCTCTTCACTCGTGGGTTGCACGATGTAGTCGCGATCATGGCGATCCTTGACCCGCAACAGTTCGGGCCCATAGGCCTGGAAACGTCCGGTCTCCTGCCACAACTCGGCCGGTTGAACGACCGGCATCAGCAACTCCACCGAGCCGGCGCGCACCATTTCGTCGCGGATGATCCCTTCGACCTTGCGGATCACCCGCAGGCCCAGCGGCATGTAGTTGTAGATGCCTGCGGCCAGACGCTTGATGAAACCTGCGCGCATCATGAGCCGGTGGCTCATCACCTCGGCGTCGGCTGGCGCTTCCTTGAGCGTGGAAATGAAGGTCTGGCTGGCTTTCATGGGTGTTCGTCAAGCGTCAGGGCCCCGGCTGGCCAAGGCTTGGACACCCACCGCGAGGATCCCCCAACGGGCGCCGCACCAGGGCGGTACGACGAGGGTTAGCGAGGGTTCGCAGGCTGCACCGGGCCGGTGCAATAATGAAAACAGTCACAAATCGAGGATCGATTATGCTCGACCGAGAGGGCTTCAGGCCCAACGTCGGCATCGTCCTGTTGAACGCGCGAAACCAGGTCTTCTGGGGCAAGCGGCTCAAGACCCATTCCTGGCAGTTTCCGCAGGGCGGCATCAAGCACGGCGAAACGCCCGAGCAGGCCATGCTGCGCGAGCTTCACGAGGAAGTCGGGCTCCACCCTGAGCACGTGCAGATCATCGCCCGCACCCGCGACTGGTTGCGCTACGAGGTGCCCGAGCACTTCATCCGTAAAGATGCACGTGGCCACTACCGGGGCCAGAAGCAGATCTGGTTCCTGCTGCGTTTGGTCGGCCGCGACAGCGACATGAACCTGCGCGCCACCGATCACCCGGAGTTCGACGCCTGGCGCTGGAACGACTACTGGGTTCCTCTGGACCTCGTGATCGAGTTCAAGCGCGGCGTCTACGAAATGGCACTGACCGAACTCGCCCGCTTCCTCCCGCGCGTCAACCCGGCCAATCGCTACCTGCGTGCAGGCATGCGTGCGCAGCGCCTGGAAGGCGACGCGCCGCGGCCGTTGGAGCCGCCAATCGACCCATGCGTCGGCGCAGACCCGGCACCCGACACGCCCTGGCCGCCTGGCGGCTGAAGGGGCGTCCTCACACCAGGACCAGGTTGTCCCGGTGGATCATTTCAGGTTCGTTCGCATAGCCCAGCAGCGCCTGGATCTGCGACGACGGCTTGCGGGCGATCAGCCGCGCTTCCGCGGCGGCGTAGTTTGCGAGCCCGCGCGCCAGCTCGGTCCCATCAAGCGTGCACACTGCGATCACATCGCCGCGGACGAATTCGCCCTGGACCTCGTGAACGCCGATCGGCAACAGGCTCTTGCCCTCGTCGCGCAGCTTGGCCGAGGCGCCGGCATCCACCCGCACGGCCCCGCGCAGCTGCAAGTGGTCGAGCATCCACTGCTTGCGCGCCGCGAGCTTGGCGGTGGGCGCCACGAGTGCGGTGCCGATGCGCTCGCCAGCGGCCAGCCGCAGCAGCACGTCGGGCTCGCGACCCCAGGCAATGACGGTGCTGGTTCCGCTGCGCGCGGCGCGCTTGGCCGCAAGGATCTTGGTCAGCATGCCCCCGCGCGACAGGGCCGACGCGGCGCCGCCGGCCATCGCCTCCAAAGCAGGATCGCCGGCAGCGGCTTCGTCGACAAATCGGGCCCCGGCCTCACGCCGCGGGTCTGCGGTGTACAGACCCCGCTGGTCGGTCAGGATGACATAGGCATCGGCATCGACCAGGTTCGCCACCAGCGCCCCCAGCGTGTCGTTGTCGCCGAACTTGATCTCATCGTTGACGACGGTGTCGTTTTCATTGATCACCGGCAGCACGCCCAGCGACAGCAGGGTGAGCAGCGTTGATCGGGCATTGAGATAGCGCTCACGATCGGCGAGGTCGGCGTGCGTCAGCAACACCTGTGCGCTGGCCACACCATGGGCCGACAGGCAGCTCTCGTACATCTGCACCAGGCCCATCTGACCCACCGCAGCGGCAGCCTGCAGCTCGTGAAGCTCCTTGGGACGCTCGCTCCAGCCCAGCCGCTTCATGCCCTCGGCGATCGCGCCGCTGGAGACCATCACCAGCTCACGGCCCTGCTTGGCCAATGCCGCCAGTTGGCGGGCCCAGTTTCCGATCGCCGCTGCGTCGACGCCTCGCCCTTCGTTGGTGACCAGGCTCGAGCCGACCTTCACGACGACGCGACGCGCCGCCACCAGAGGGCCAGGTGGCGCGGGTTCAGACATCCATGGCCTCGAAACGTTGATCCGGCGGTGGGGGCTCGCGCTGGAACTGGGCCACGTGTTCGTAGATCGCGTCCAGCAGCGGCTTCATGCCTTCGCGGGCGAGCGCAGAGATTGCGAACACCGGGCCCTTCCAGCGCAGGCGGCGCACATAGTCCTTGACGCGCTTCTCGCGTTCATCGACCGGCACCATGTCGAGTTTGTTGAAGACCAGCCAGCGCGGCTTGGCGTGCAGGGCAGGGTCGTACTTCTTCAATTCGGCGACGATGGCACGCGCCTGCACGACCGGATCGACACCTTCGTCGAAGGGCGCTGCGTCCACGATGTGCAGCAGCAGGCGGGTCCGCTGCAGATGCCGAAGGAACTGGTGGCCCAGGCCTGCGCCTTCGCTGGCGCCTTCGATGAGGCCGGGGATGTCGGCCACGACAAAACTGCGCTCGGGCCCGATGCGCACGACACCCAGGTTCGGGTGCAGGGTCGTGAACGGATAGTCGGCGATCTTTGGCCGCGCATTCGAGATCGCCGCGATGAAGGTGCTCTTGCCGGCGTTGGGCATGCCCAGCAGCCCGACGTCGGCCAGCACGCGGAGTTCGAGCTGTAGCTTGAACGCTTCGCCCGGCCAGCCGGGCGTCTTCTGGCGCGGACTGCGGTTGGTGCTGGTCTTGAAGTGCAGATTGCCAAAGCCGCCGTCGCCACCTTTGGCCAGCAAGGTCTTCTGGCCGTGCTCAAGCAACTCGACCATCGTCTCGTCGGTCTCGGCATTGCGGATGATGGTGCCCACCGGCATGCGCAACTCGATGTCCGGTCCGGCGGCGCCGAACTGGTCCGAGCCGCGGCCGGGTTCGCCGTTCCTGGCGTCGTGGCGCCGCGCGTAGCGATAGTCGATCAGCGTATTGATGTTGCGGTCCGCAACCGCCCAGACACTCCCGCCCCGGCCGCCATCACCGCCATTGGGCCCGCCGAAGGGGATGAACTTCTCGCGCCGGAAGCTCACGCAGCCGGCCCCACCGTGGCCGGCGGCGATGTCGATCGTCGCTTCGTCTACGAATTTCATGGTTCAGGGATGGTAGTGGCCGCGGCGTGCGCCGGCCCGGAAACAACGAAGCCCCGGCGGGCCGGGGCTTCGCTCGCGCAGAGCGCGGGGGTCGATCAGACCGGTGCTGCGGCAGGGGTCACGCTGACCGTCTGACGGTTCAGCGCACCCTTGATCTCGAAGCTCACCGCGCCGTCGACGAGTGCGAACAGCGTGTGGTCCTTGCCAATGCCGACGTTGCGCCCGGCATGGAACTTGGTGCCGCGCTGCCGGACGATGATCGAGCCGGCGTTGATGGCCTGGCCGCCGAAAACCTTGACGCCCAGCATCTTGGGCTTGGAGTCGCGGCCATTGCGGGTTGAGCCGCCGCCTTTTTTCTGTGCCATGGTGTGGTTGCTCCGGGTTGCGTCAGCCTGCGTTCACGGCGCCGATGACCAGCTCCGTGTACTGCTGGCGGTGTCCGCCGTGCTTCTGATAGTGCTTGCGGCGGCGCATCTTGAAGATGCGCACCTTGTCGTGCTTGCCATGCGCCACGACCGTGGCGGCAACGCTTGCACCCGCGACCCAGGGTGTGCCGACCTTGAGCTCAGCGCCGCTTCCGACGGCGAGCACTTGGTCGATCACGATGTCCTGGCCCACGTCCGCAGCAATCTGTTCTACCTTGATCTTTTCGCCAACGGCAACCTTGTATTGCTTGCCGCCGGTTTTTATGACCGCGTACATGTTGGGGATCCTTGTCTAGGGAAAGAAACCTTTCCGCCCGGCGTCTCATGTCCGGCAGTGACCGGCAACGCTCCGCAAAACGAAAAGCCTTCGATTATGCCATGCCTCGCTTAAGTGGGCGTGCATATGCACACGCGAGCAACAGTCGCGACTGCCGAAGCCGTTTGCCGGACGGCCGAGTTCCGGGCGCACGACCCCCTCTCTACAATCACGCCGACGTCCAAACCGCCTCACGTGCTCGCCGCCTCCACCACCCCCAACCTCGCGCCCGACCCGATCGAGGCCGAGATGCGTGAGGTCGATGCCGTCATCCGGAGGCGATTGTCCTCAAGCGTCCCGCTGATCGACCAGATCGCGCATTACATCGTCGGCGCGGGTGGCAAGCGGATCCGGCCACGTTTGGTGCTGTTGTTCGCTGAGGCCTTCGGCTTCGAGGGGCCCGAGCGCCATGAACTCGCCGCGACGGTGGAGTTCATCCATACGGCGACCCTGCTGCACGACGATGTCGTCGACGAGTCCTCGCTGCGCCGGGGACGGGCCACCGCCAACGCGTTGTTCGGCAACGCCGCCAGCGTGCTGGTCGGCGACTTCCTCTATTCGCGCGCCTTTCAGATGATGGTGTCGGTCAACCGCATGCGCGTCCTGGACGTGCTGGCCGACGCGACCAACGTCATTGCCGAAGGCGAGGTGCTTCAGCTGATGAACATGCACAACCCCGACCTCACGGTCGAGGACTATCTGCGCGTGATCCGCTTCAAGACCGCCAAGTTGTTCGAGGCCAGCGCCAGGCTCGGAGCGGTGCTGGGCCAGGCGGACAACGCCCTTGAAGAGGCCTCTGCTGAGTACGGCCGCAGCCTGGGGACCGCCTTCCAGCTTGTCGATGACTTGCTGGACTATGAAGGCAATGCCGAACAGCTGGGAAAGAACATCGGCGACGACCTCCGCGAGGGCAAGGCGACCCTTCCGTTGTTGCTCGCCATGTCCGAGTCCGGCCCTGACGACCGCGAGATGCTGCGCCAGGCGATCGAACAAGGCGAGGTCGCGCGGTTGCCTGAAGTGATATCGCTCGTGCGGCGAACGGGCGCACTGGCCGCGACACGGGCTGCTGCACAGCGGCAGGCCGAGCAGGCCCACAGCGCGCTGGCTGCACTGCCAGCATCGCGGGCAAGGGAAGCTCTGCTAGACTTATGCGTTCGGTCGGTCCATCGTTCGTCCTGACGAACGCTTGTTTCAACCGCTTGCCGTTGCTGTCCGGGCTGCCTTGAGCCCTGGATTCGAAAGCCTCGAATCCTTCAGCGCGGCTCCTTCGGGGTGTAGCTTAGCCTGGTAGAGCGCTACGTTCGGGACGTAGAGGCCGGAGGTTCGAATCCTCTCACCCCGACCAGGATCCTTTGTGCGGTGACTCCTTCTCGGCGGTCCCCTGCGTCTCCCCGCGTTTACAAGCGACGGCAGGATCGGCGATCATCCCGGGGTTTTCACCTTCGGCGCCCCATAGGCGCTTACCCACACGCCCATGGCCACCGACACTGTGGTTGAGCCGCCACCCTCATCTTTGACCGGTGTGGCCAAGGTGCTCGTGAGCGCCGGCAAGCTCAGCCAGAAGGCGGCCGAAGACTTCGCCAAGCAGGCCAAAGGCAACGACAAAGGCAACTTCGTCTCCACGGTGATCGGCGCCGGCGCGCTGAAGAGCGACGATCTCGCCCACACCCTGGCGCAAGCCTTGGCGTTGCCACTGATCGATCTCGACGCGGTCGATCACACGCGCCTGCCAAAGAACCTGATCGACGCGAAGATCGCCGCCCAGTACCACCTGCTGGTGCTGGGCAAGCGCGGCAACCGCCTGTTCATCGGGGCCTCCGACCCCACCAACCAGGAAGCCGCCGAGCGGATCAAGTTCGCGACCCAGTTGTCGCCCGAGTGGGTGATCGTCGAGCACGACAAGCTCGCCAAGCAACTTGAGGCCGCAGGTGCCAGCGCCAACGAGGTGCTCGAGTCCCTGGCCAGTGCGGACTTCGACTTCGACGTCACCGACGAGGAGACTGCAACCGCCGAGGCCGCCGACGTCGTGGCCGAGGTCGAGGACGCCCCGGTCGTCCGCTTCCTGCAGAAGATGCTGGTCGACGCCATCAACCTGCGTGCGTCCGACCTTCACTTCGAGCCTTACGAATACACATACCGGGTGCGCTTCCGGGTCGACGGCGAACTGCGCGAGATCACCCAGCCCCCCGTGGCGATCAAGGACAAGCTGGCGAGCCGCATCAAGGTCATCAGCCGCATGGACATCGCCGAGAAGCGGGTGCCCCAGGACGGCCGGATGAAGCTGAAGTTCGGCACCCGGGCCATTGACTTCCGCGTCTCGACGCTGCCGACGCTGTTTGGCGAGAAGGTCGTGATCCGGATCCTGGATCCGTCCAGCGCCAAGCTGGGCATCGAGGCCCTGGGCTACGAAAAGATCGAAAAGGATCGCCTGCTGCTGGCGATCCAACGCCCCTACGGCATGATCCTCGTCACGGGGCCCACCGGCAGCGGCAAGACGGTGTCGCTGTACACCTGCCTGAACATCTTGAATCAGCCCGGCGTCAACATCGCCACCGTCGAGGACCCGGCCGAAATCAACCTGCCCGGCATCAACCAGGTCAACGTCAACGACAAGGCCGGGCTGACCTTCGCCGCCGCGCTGAAGAGCTTTCTGCGGCAGGATCCCGACATCATCATGGTCGGCGAGATCCGCGACCTCGAAACCGCCGACATCGCGATCAAGGCCGCGCAGACCGGTCACATGGTGATGAGCACGCTGCACACCAACGACGCGCCGACGACACTGACGCGGCTGCTGAACATGGGCGTCGCGCCGTTCAACATTGCCTCCAGCGTGCTGTTGATCACAGCCCAGCGCCTGGCCCGCAAGCTTTGCGAAAACTGCAAGAAGCCGGCCGACTACCCCCGCGAATCGCTGCTCAAGGCAGGTTTCAAGCCCGAGGAACTGGACGGCAACTGGAAGCCCTACCGCGCAGTCGGCTGCTCGGCGTGCAACAACGGTTACCGTGGCCGGGTCGGCATCTACCAGGTGATGCCGATCACCGAGGCCATCCAGCGCATCATCCTCACCGAGGGCACGGCACTCGACATCGCCAAGCAGGCCGAGGCCGAAGGCGTTCGCGATCTGCGCCAGTCGGGACTGGTCAAGGTCCGACTTGGCGCGACCTCGCTTGAAGAAGTGATCACTGTCACCAACGAGTGATACGGCCTGTGACGCACTTCCTGCACCCCCGACTCTTCAATTGGCGGGCCTCGGTCCGATAACGCGGCATGGCAACAGCAGCATTGGCGACCAAGGGCCCCAAGGACCTGATCTTCGAGTGGGAAGGTCGCGACAAGAACGGCAAGGTCGTGCGCGGCGAGATGCGCGCGGGTGGCGAGGCCGCGGTCAACGCGACCTTGCGGCGTCAGGGCGTGATGGTGACCAAGGTGCGCAAGCGCCGCGGCAGCGCCGGCAAGCCGATCAAGCAGAAGGACATCGCGATCTTCACCCGCCAGCTGGCGACGATGATGAAGGCGGGGGTACCTCTGCTGCAGGCTTTCGACATCGTGGCCCGCGGCGCAACCAACCCGCGTCTGACCAAGCTGCTGACCGACATCCGCACCGATGTCGAAACCGGGACCAGCCTGTCGGCGGCGTTCCGCAAGCACCCCAACCACTTCGATCCGCTGTACTGCAACCTCGTCGAGGCCGGCGAGGCGGGAGGCATCCTGGAGCAGTTGCTCGACCGGCTGGCGATCTATCAGGAAAAGACGATCGCGATCAAGCAGAAGATCAAGTCCGCGTTGATGTACCCGATCGCGGTGATCGTGGTGGCGTTCATCGTGCTGACGGTGATCATGCTGTTCGTGATCCCGGCCTTCAAGACCGTCTTCGCGTCGTTCGGTGCCGACCTGCCGGCGCCGACGCTGCTGGTGATCGCGATCAGCGAGTTCTTCACCAGCTACTGGTACCTCGTGCTCGGCGGGCCGGTCCTGGGCCTGTACTTCTTCTTCCAGGCCTGGAAGCGCAACGAGAAGATGCAGATGATGATGGACCGGCTGCTGCTGCGCATCCCGGTCTTCGGAGACCTGATCCTGAAGAGCACGATCGCCCGCTGGACTCGGACGTTGTCGACGATGTTCGCCGCTGGCGTGCCACTGGTCGAGGCGCTCGACTCGGTGGGCGGCGCGTCGGGCAATGCGGTCTACCAGCAGGCAACCGAGCAGATCCAGCGCGACGTCTCCACCGGCGCCGCATTGACGACCTCGATGACCGCCACCGGCGTGTTCCCGAACATGGTGCTGCAGATGGCCGCGATCGGCGAGGAGTCCGGCTCGCTGGACCACATGCTGGGCAAGGCGGCGGAGTTCTACGAGGACGAGGTCGACGAGATGGTCAAGGGCCTGTCGAGCCTGATGGAGCCGTTCATCATCGTCATCCTGGGTACGTTGATCGGCGGCATCGTGGTGTCGATGTACCTGCCGATCTTCAAGCTCGGTTCGGTGGTCTGAGGCGGTGCCCGGCATGTTGGCGCAAGGCGCCGATCTCTGGCTGTCGCCCTGGCTGCTGGGGCTGCTGGGGCTGCTGATCGGCAGCTTTCTCAACGTCGTGATCCACCGCCTGCCGGCGATGGAAATGCGCGACTGGTGGGCCTTCGATGTCGGCGACTACGCGCTGCGCGATCCCCGCAGCTGGCTGGCCTTGACGGGCAGTGCAAAGTCCGCACCGCCCAAGGTCTTCGGCCCCGCGGCGCAGGCGATCGAGCACACCGTCGAGCAGCTCGGCACGTTGTCGCTGCTGCGCCCGGCCTCGCGCTGCCCGGCCTGCGGCCACCGAATCCGCTGGTACGAGAACATCCCCGTGGTGTCGTGGCTGGTGCTGCGTGGCAAGTGCTCGGCGTGCAAGACCCCGATCTCCGTGCGCTACCCGCTGGTTGAACTGCTCACCGGAGCGATGTTCGCGGCGCTGGCGGTGGTGCACGGCCCCGGCGCACTGACCGTGGTGTTTTGCGTCGCCGCCGCGCTGTTGATCGCGATGGGTGGCATCGATCTCGATACCACGCTGCTGCCCGAGAAGCTGACGATCGCGCTCATCGGCCTGGGCGGCGTCGCGGCCCTGACGGGCTGGAGCGGCACGACTCCGGTCGATGCGCTGGCTGGCGCATTGCTGGGCTACGGGGTGCTCTGGGCGTTGGGCTTTCTGTGGGCGGTGCTGTTCCGCAAAAAGAACGCCATGGCCGAAGGCGACATGAAGATGCTTTGCGGCCTGGGCGCCCTGCTCGGCTGGCAGGCACTGCCGGGCTTGCTGCTGCTGGCCGCAGGGCTCGGCGCGGTCATCGGCATCGCGGCGATGATGTTCAAGGGCCAGGGCAGCCAGCACCGCATGGCCTTTGGCCCCTACCTGGCGCTCGGGGGACTGGTCGCGATGCTCGCCGGGCCGGCACTGGCGGGTTTCGGCTCCACGCTGGGCGAGATCCTGCTCCAGCCCTGAGCTCAAGTCGACACCGCCCCTCGATGGCGATCCATCGCATCGGCCTGACCGGTGGCATCGGCTCGGGCAAGAGCACCGTCGCCGCGGTCTGGGTCGAACTTGGCGCCGTACTCGTCGACACCGATGCCATCGCGCACGGCCTCACGGCGGCCGGCGGCTTGGCGATGCCGGCGCTGATCGACCGCTTCGGCCCCGAAGTGGCCGACGCCCACGGCGCACTGGACCGCGCCGCGATGCGCGCCCGGGTGTTTTCCGACCCCAGCGCCAAGGCGACACTTGAATCGGTGATGCACCCCTTGATCGGTCAGCAGGCACGGCAGCAGGCGGACGCCGCCGGGCCGGATGTCACCGTTGTTTTTGACGTTCCCTTGCTGGCCGAGTCGCTGCGCCGGCCGGCGTCGGCGGCCGGCGGCTGGCGCGAGCGGGTCCAGCGCGTCATCGTTGTGGACTGTGCCGAGGCAACCCAGATCGAACGCGTGATGCGACGTCCGGGTTGGGACCGCGCCGCCGCCGAACGCGTGGTCGCACAACAGGCCAGTCGCCGCGAGCGGCGGGCGATTGCCGATGCGACTTTGCACAACGAGGGGCTGGACCTGGATGCCCTTGGAAGCGAGGCGACCGCCCTGTGGCAGGCCCTTTGCGCCGTGGGTCGAGCCGACGGTTGAGCCCGGGACCCGCCGGTGCCTGTGAAACAATGACTTCGGGTCCTTGAGTCCCATTCCTCCCACCGAAGCATCGTCTGCCCGCCTTGGCCCTGTACGAGTACCCGTTCAACGAAGGCATTCGCACGATGCTGAGGCTCGAACACCTGTTCGGCCGCCTGGCACTGCTCGCCGCGCGCGACGATGCGATGGACCACCACTTCGCGATCGCGACGATCTTCGAGGTGATGGACGTGGCGTCGCGCGCCGACCTGAAGAGCGACGTGCTGAAGGAGCTTGAGCGGCACCGGGCCCACCTCCAGGCCTATCGCGGCCATCCGGGCATTGACGAGTCCGCGCTCGACGCGGTGACGGCACGCATCGACACCGCCTTTGCGGCCCTCAACGCCATGCCGGGCAAGGCCGGTCAGGCGCTGGCCAGCAACGATTGGCTGATGAGCATCCGCAGCCGGATCAACATCCCCGGCGGCACCTGCGCTTTCGACCTGCCGGCCTACCACGCCTGGCAGTTGCACCCGGCCGAACGCCGTCGTGCCGACCTGCACGGCTGGCTCTCCACCCTGACCCCACTGGCCCAGGCGCTGGCGGCCCTGATGGGCCTGCTGCGCGACAGCGGCCATTGGCAGCGCATGGCCGCGCCCGGTGGGCACTACCAGCAGAACCTGACCCAGGGCAAGAGCTTCCAGCTGCTGCGCGTGCGGCTGAACGACGACACCGGCCTGGTGCCCGAAATCAGTGGCCACCGGCTGCTCGTGTCGATCCGCTTCATGCGGCCGGAGGCCGACGGACGGCTGAAGAACGCGAACGTGGACGCCGCCTTCGAACTCGCCTTGTGCGCCTGACCGGCAGCGTTGGCAAAGACCTGCGTGGCCTTTGTGACGAGCGACTCCCCCCGCAGCGCCCGCACCGTGACCTGCCCGGCCTGCAAGGGGCCGTCGCTGTTCCACCCGGACAACCGCTGGCGGCCGTTCTGCAGCCAGCGCTGCCGCACGCTGGACCTCGGGGCCTGGGCCAGCGAGAGCTACCGTGTGGCGTCGGAAGCGCCCGAACCCAGCTCGGACGCCCCGCCGGACTCAGACCGGCAGACGCACTGAAGCGGCAGCGGCCCGGGCTGCTGCGGGCGCCACGTCCAGCGCGCTGCGGAAGACACTCGCTTCGGCCGGCAGCGCAGCGGCCAGACGCGACAGCACGGCGCCATGCAGATCAAACACGCGGCCGGCCAGCGCGATGCGTCTCGCGCCATGGCGGCGTATCAGCAGCAGGGCCAGACGCGCCAGCTCGTCACCCGCCTGGTTCAGCAAAGACAGCGCAAAGGCGTCGCCGGCCTCGGCCGCATGGGCCACGGCCAACGCGAGCTGACCCAGCTCGCCGCGGTCCTTGGCGGCCAATGCCCGGCGGGTCTGATCCCACTGCGGCCCACCGACGGCCGCAAACACCTGAGCGCCGAGCACGGACAGGACGGCGCTGCCAGGCGCGTCGTCCTCGCGCCGCCACAGCTCGGCCAGTGCGCGCTTGGCGATCCAGTAGCCACTGCCTTCGTCGCCGATCAGCCCGCCACGGCCCCCGACGTGATGGGCTGCACCGTCGGCATCGACGGCCCAGGCAATCGATCCGGTGCCCGCGTAGACCATGCCCCCGGTACCCGTGGCGAACTCGAGCCGACAGGCGAGTTCGACATCGTTGAAGCACTGCACCGCCTGCGGTGGCAGGCCGAGACCCGCCGCGAGCAGGCGGGGCATGGTGTCGCCGGCACTGCGGTCGTAGCCGCTGACGCCCGCGCACAACGCCAGGGGCGACGAGGCATGGGTCGCGACCAGGGCCTCGCGGAGATCCCGGAACACCGCATCGAGTTGACGCCGTCCGGCTGCCGTCAGCGCCTGCTGGCCGCTGAAGCCCGTCACGCTGCCTCGGGCCAGCGTGCGGCCGGCGGCGTCGGCAAGCGCCCAGCGGGTCTGCGTGCCACCGGCATCCAGGCCCAGGCCGACGCCCCCGTGCTTGGCGCGCATGAAAGGGATCCGGCGCCTGTCAGCGCGGCGTCGCCGGGAAGCGCGGCGACGCGACCCGGCCGCCATAGAAGGCCTTCAGCGCCGCAGCATGGGTGCCGAGCACGCCCTTGCTGAACCACAGCGAATGCCCACCCTGGCCGAGGCGGCGCACGAGTTCGATCGAGCGACGCAGCTGATCCCAGTCCGACTCGGGGCCTTCGCCTTCGAGCCGGATGCCGGCCACCAGCTCCTGCGGCCGGTAGGCCCCAGTGGCGCGCAGGGCCTCGGTCTGCTCGAGCCAGGTCGATTCGAATGCCGCGTAACTCGTGCGGTAGGCCTGGGGCACGAATTCGTGCCAGCGCCGCGTCTCGGGCCAGCGTGCCCACTGCGGCCATTCCAGCAGGTAGTGCTCCCAGCTCCAGGGGTAGACCGCCGGACTGAGCGACACCATCAACCCCGGTCGGGCAGCGCGCAGCGCGGCGCAGAACTCCGCCGCCAGCGCGTTGAGCTTGTCGGCACGCCAGCGCATCCAGGCCGGATCGCGAGCGTTCTCCGGCGGCTGGCGGCCACCGTGTTCGGCGGCGTAGACGCTTCGCGTGTGATCGTCGTAGCCCATGGTCACATAGGGCCAGACGATGCGGTCGTCGAACTGCACGCCATCGAAGCCGTAGCGGCCGATCGCCTCGAGCGTCAGATCGAGCAGGAATGCCCGCGCCTCGGGGTGCAGCGGGTTCATCCAGACGAAGCCGTTGGGCGCGACCTCGCCGCCGCGGATGTCGCGCGACAGCCAGTGCGGCTTCAGGCGCCGCAGGTGGTTGTGCGTCGCGCCATGCGCAGCCATGAATCCGTATTCGAACCAGGCCACGTGGTGCAGGCCGTGCCGGCGCGCCGCAGCCAGGGTCTCTCCAAGCAGGTCGCGGGCGGGCGCTCCGGCCTTGTCCGAAGGGTCTTGCAAGGCGCTGCCAGGCCGCTGGCGATGGCCGATCGTGCGCGCCAGCACGTCGCTGGGGTACTGCGTGTAGCCGTTCTTCCAGCACTCGACGTACACCGTGTTGAGCCCGATGTCGGCCAGCGCGGCCATCGTCGCCTCGGTATCGGCCGGAGTCGCCAGCGCACGGTTGGCGGTGGTCGTCAGCCAGGTGGCGCGGACTTCGGCCAACGCGGTCGCGGCGGTCGCGGGCTGAGCCCGCAAGGGGTCTGATGGCCACGCACCCAAGGCAAAGGCCGCCGCCCCTGCCTGCAGCAGGTCGCGGCGGCCACGGAGGTCGCGTCGGGGCCCGGGGTCAGAACTTGGCACGCAGGTTCAGGAAGAACTGGCGCCCGCTCTCGTGCCAGTAGCCTGGTGCGTTGTCGGTGATGAAGTAGGTGCTGCGCACCGGATTGAGCAGGTTGTTGCCGTCCAGCGTGACGCTGATGTTCTTGGTGATGCGGTACTGGAGCGACGCCGACAGGCTGCCGTTGCCCTTGTACTTGTGCACGCCGTTGCCCGGCGTGTTGGTGCCGTTGCCGACGAAGCCGATCGCATAGTCGCTGCGTCGCGTCCAGGCCAGGCGCGCACCGAAGCGCTCGCTCTCGAACCAGCCCTGCACGTTGTAGGTCACGCGCGACGTACCCAGCAGGTCCGCGCCATCCTGGTCCCTTCCCTCGACCAGCGTCAGGTTGGTGTTGATGCCGAAGCCGCTGCCCAGTGGCAGCTCGAGCGCCGCCTCCATGCCGCTGAGCGTGGCGTCGACGCCGATGCGCGACGTGATCGTGTAGATCGAGGTCGTATTCGTCGAGGTGTTGAACAGCGGCACCTGCGAAGTGCCGGCCTTGACGTAGTTCTCGATGTCCTGGGCGAAGGCGCTGACCTGGAAGTACGCACGCGGCGCGAAGTACCAGGCCACCGAGGCGTCGACATTGGTCGACAGGATCGGCTTGAGCAGCGGGTTCCCGCCGCTGCCGGTCAGCAGCGTGTTGTTCACCGAGATCGCCGCGGCCAGCTCGTTGTAGTTCGGCCGGCCGAGGGTTCGGCTGATGCTGCCGCGGGCGATCACGCCTCGGGCCAGCTCGTAGCGCAGGTTCAGGCTCGGCAGCAGCGCGGTGTGCGTGGTCTCGACGACCTGCGGCAGGAAGACCCCGATCACCGAAGTGGTGATGGCGTTCGGCGCTGCGGCGCAAGGCTGCAGCAGGTTCGGGCACACCACCGGCGCACCATTCGGACCGGCCGCATTGAGGTTCTGGTACGAGGTCGACGTGACCTTGGTCTGTGCGACGCGCAGGCCGACGTTGCCGCTGAACGCGTCCTTGTCGAACTCCAGCATCATGTAGCCGGCGTTGTTGGTCTCGTCGACGATGTACGAGCTGCCCCAGGTCTTGTTGCGGACCGGGTCCCAGTTGACGTACTGGTTGGCGAAGGCCTGGATCTGGGACGCGTCGAAGCGGAACAGGTCGCGCGGGAACGTGGCGTCGATGCCGCTGCCCCAGTTGGACGGGTAGCGGGTCGCCGGCACCGGCACCTGTCCGTTGGGCACGATGGGCTGGATCGTCGGTGGCGTCGTGCCCGGGTAGACCGGCAGATTCTGGAAGTTGACGAGCAGGCCACCCGTGACCGACAGGAAAGGCGACGGACTCACTGGCAGGCCGTTTGCTCCGTCCTGGGCGTTCCAGCGTGGGCTGGTGTTGTCCAGCGTGCGGTTGTGCTTGGCGGTGCGCACGCCGAACTTCAGCTTGGAGAACAGCTCGCCGTCGATCTTCCAGGTACCGTTCAGGTGGACGTAGCTTTCGTCGTCCTTGGACACCAGCTTGGCGCCGGTGTTGCTCATCTGGTTGTAGCTCGACAGCTGACCCATCGCGATCGGCTGGCCGGTGACGGAGTCGGTGAGCCGGTAGTCGGTGGGCCGCGTGGTGTTGATGTTGTAGGACATGTTCGGGTTCACGATCCCGAACGTCAGGCTGGGCTGCGAGTTGGTGACGCCGTTGCCCTCGGTGTAGCCGATGCGGCCATCGAACACGAGCTTGTCGCCGAGGTTCCACTTGAAGTCGAAGTCGTAGAACGACGACAGCGACTGCGCACCCTGGCGCACGTTGTTGTCGAACTGGAAGCCGATCACACGCTGGTTCGGGCTCGCATTCGCGGGCCGCGAGAACGTGGCCGCGGTCATCACGTCGCCCTGGAACTGGGCGTTGCTGACGATCCAGCCGTTGGTGATCAGCGCGTTGGGCAATGCGAAGCCCGAGCTGTTGTAGTTGTCGGCGTCAAGCGTGACGCGGAACGCGCTGAAGTTCAGGTCGAGGTCGCGCGTGGGCTTGAACTGCACGCCGATGTAGCCGCCGGTGCGCTCGCGCACGCCTTCGAACAGCGCCGAGTTCAGGCTGCCCGGCAGGCGCTTGTTGACGAGCTGGTCGCGCAGCTCACGGTTCACCGGGTTGGCCGCGGTGCCGCCGCCCGAGGCGGTGAGCGCGGTCGCCGCGCTGATGACGTTGAAGCCGAAGGTCTCCTGGCCGTCGCGGCGCAGGTGGCGCTTCTCGCTGAAGGCCTGAACCAGCACGCCAAAGGTTCCGGCGTCGTTCTTGAACCCCACCAGCCCCGACAACTGGGGGTCGGTCGTCTTGGGCAAGTCGGCATAGACGGCGCCGATGGCGATCTCGCCCGTGAGCCTCTTGCGGAAGTCCAGCGGCTTGCGCGTCTGGATGTCGACCGTGCCGGCAATGCCGCCTTCGGTGATGTCGGCCTGACCGGTCTTGTAGACCACCGCGCGGCCGATCAGCTGGCTGGGCATCAGGCCGAAGCCGACGCTGCGGCCCGACGAGCCTTGGTCGCCGACGTGCCAGTCGCCGGAGGCCAGTGCATGGCCATTGAGCGTGACGAGGTTCAGGTTCGGGCTCGTGCCGCGGATGGCCACGCGCTCGGCCTCGTCCATCGCCAATGCGCCGCCGAACTGCACGTTCACGCCGGGGAGGCGCGACAGCGAGTCGGCGATGTTCTTGTCCGGCATCTTGCCCACGTCCTCGGCGGTGAGGACCTCGACGTTGGTCGCAGCGTTTCGCTTGGCGGTGATGCTGGCCTGGATCGAGGCGCGGATGCCCGAGATCTCGATGGTCTGGACCGGGGCGGCATCGGCGGCGGCTCGGCCGGCCTGCTGGGCCGTGGTCTGCGCCTGGGCGGATGACACCAGCCCGAACAGCAGCACGGCGCAGGCTCCGGCTACGGGCGACAAGACGGATGGCGTGTGGACGCGAGAGCTCATGGTCTGCTGTCTCCTGAAAGCATGGGTCAAAACGTATACCTTTTGGCACAGTTTATGGCAGCGAATGACCGCTGTCCGCCGTGCCAATCTGACAGACACCTATCGTTTTCCCGCAGCCGGACGGCTGGGGGGCTCAAGCCGACAACGGCTGGCGTGCACCCGCAACCGCATCGGCAAACCAGCCGGTGGCCACTTCAAGCCGCGTGAGCGCCGACCCCACCGTCACCGCCCAGGCGCCTGCGGCAATGGCCGCCGCGGCGCGCTCCGGCGTGTCGTAACGCCCTTCGGCCATCACGCACAGGCCCAGGTCGGCCAGCCGCCGCACGAGGTCAAGATCCGGCGCACCCGGCACCGCCGGGTCAGCGGCCGAGGTGTAGCCCGACAACGTGCTGCCCACGATCGCGAAGCCCATCCCCGCCGCGGCCCGTGCGTCGGCTTCATTGCTGGCATCGGCCATCGCCGTGCAACCGCTCGCGATGGCCGCAGCCAGCAGCGCCGCGACCGGCTCGGGCCGCGGCCTGGCGGTCACGTCCATCGCCACGATGTCGGCGCCGGCCTCGGCCAGCGCCGCCACATCAGCCGCGAACGGCGTGATGCGGACCGGCGAGCCGCCGAGGTCGCGCTTGACGATGCCGATCAGCGGCACCGTCACGGCGCGCCGGACCCGGGCCAGACGCTGCGCGCCTTCGACACGCAAGGCCGATGCCCCACCGGCGACTGCCGCCTGGGCCATGCGGACCACGACACCGTCGTCGTCCAGCGGACCGCCGTCGACCGGCTGCACCGAGACCACGAGCCCCCCGCGAAGGCGTCGCTGCAACTCGGGCCAGGGGATCGCGCTCGCCACCATGCGCAGGCCCAGGGGGTCAGCGGTTTCCGGCTTCGTCCGGCGCGGCACGGCCGACGTTGACGGCGAAGCGGTAGCGGTCGGCGCGGTACAGCGTCTTGCCGTACTCGATGGGCTCGCCGTCCAGCGCCAGGACCTGACGTTCGACCAGCAGTGCGGGCGAAAACGGCGCGACGTCCAGCAATTGCGCCTCTTCCTCGGTGACGACCGTGGCGCCGATGTCCTGCGCCGCGTTGCGGATCTGGATGCCGTACTCGCGCTCCAGCACGTCGTACAGCGACTGCGTGGCCAGCACCTTGGGGTCGAAACCAGGCAAGCGGTGCTGCGGCAGGCAGGCCCACTCGATCGCCATCGGCTCGCCGCTGGCCAGGCGCAGCCGGCGGATCTCGAACACGGGCGTACCCGGCGCCAGCTTCAGCTTCAGCGCCACCTTCGCATCGGCACGCTGCGTTGCGGTGCCCAGCAGGGTACTGCTCGGCACCAGACCGCGGCTGCGCATGTCCTCCGAAAACGACCTCAACACCAGCGGCTTGACCCACCCCTGCGGGTTGACGAAGGTGCCGGCGCCCTGGCGCCGTGCGAGCAGGCCCTCGCTCTCCAGCCCTTCCAGCGCGCGACGCAAGGTCTGCCGGGCGACGCCCATCTGCGTGGCGAGTTCGCGCTCCGGTGGCAGGCGAACGCCCTCGCCAGCCTGCTGCACCAGGGCCAGCAGGTTGCGTTGAAGCAGATCGCGCTTGCCGGCGCGGTCCATGGGGGCGGGGGACGGGTTCACAACCAAGGGACGGAGGTGACGGGACGACAGATCACGGTAGCGCTCGAATGTATACCAATTGGATTGATTCGCCAGCCCTGCATGGTAGAGTGCCTCATGCTTCGCCGGCGCACCCTGCTCCGTGCGTCAGCCGCCCCGCTGGCGGCGCTGGCGCTGTCGGCGCCTGCTTTGCCGCGCCGCGAACTGGTCCTGTGGACGATGCAGCTGTCGCCGTTCCACGACGAATTCGTGCTCGGCCTGCTGCGCGACTTCGAAGCCCGCCACCCTCGCTGGCGCGTGCGCTGGGTCGACGTGCCCTGGGCCGAGATGGAGCGCAAGGTGCTCGCGTCGGTGGCCGCCGGTACGGCACCCGACGTCGTCAACCTGAACCCGCAGTTCGCGGCCCGGCTGGCCGAACTGGGTGCGCTGCGCGATCCAAGGCCGTTCATCTCGACCGTCGAACAGCGCAGCTACCTCGAGCCGGCCTGGGCCGCCAACCGCTTTGCCGGTGTGCCGTTTGGTCTGCCCTGGTACCTGAGCACGACGCTGACGCTGGCCCACCGCGGCGTCCTGTCCCGGGCCGGTCTGGCGCGCGTGCCGCAGGACTACGCAGACGTGATCCCCGCCGCACGCGCGCTGCGCGACAGCACCGGAAGCTACGCCTGGTTTGCCCCGCTGGACGGGTCCGCGCCGCTGGAAGCCATGGTGGCGATGGCAGGACCTCTGCTCCGCGACGACGGCTGTGCTGCGGCGTTCGCCGGCGCCCGCGGCGAGGCCGTGTTCGACTGGTACCGGCAGCTGCTGGCCGAGCGCCTGATCCCACCGTCGGCATTGACCGAGGGCCACCGCGCGGCCGTGGCGCAGTTCGCGGCCGGGCAGGTCGCGATGCTGAACACCGGGATGCAGTTCCTGACCCACATCGCCAAGGCGAATCCGGCGCTGTACGCACAGATCGAGGTCCAACCGCAGTGGACCAGCGTCCACGGCGACCCGCGGGCCAACATCGCGGCGATGAACCTGGCGGTCCCCGCTGCGAGCCCGGATCCCGAAGGCGCCTTTCGCCTGGCCGCGCACATCACCAACGCGGACAACCAGCTGGCGCTCGTCAAGCGCGTGCCGCTGCTGCCGTCCAGCGCTGCAAGCCTGGACGATGCCGTGTTCACCGCCCCCGGCAGCGACGCCCTGATCGCCCGCGCGCGGGCCCTCTCGGTCGCCCAGGTGCGCAGCGGGCATGTCGCGGTGCCTCCGATGCGCCGCTACAGCAAGCTGCGGATCGCGCACCTGCGCGGGCTGCAGTCGGCGATGCTCGGCCGGCAGACGCCCGCCCGGGCGGTCGCCGAGGTGGCCGCCACCTGGCAAGCCTTGCTGGGATGCGACCGCCGGGGCCGGGCATGAAGACGGTCGCTGTGCGCTGGCGCCAGCAACCGCCCTGGGTGCCGGTGCTGTTCCTGGTCCCGGGATGTGCACTGATCGCGCTCGTGGTGGTGTACCCGGCATTGAAGGCGCTGGCGCTGAGCTTCACCCACTTCAACATGATCCAGCCCGCCCAGGCCGCGGGTCTGGACAACTACCTCGCCTTGTGGGCAGACCCCTTCTTCTGGGGTGCATTGAAGAACACGCTGCTGTACCTGGCGGTGGTGGTGCCGCTGCTGGTGACGCTGCCACTGGGCCTGGCGATGCTGGTCGACAAGGCACTGCCGGGCATGGCCTTCTTCCGCGCTGCGATCTACCTGCCGGTGATCACGTCGCTGGTGGTCTCGAGCCTGGTCTGGAAGTGGGTCTACGAGGAAAAAGGCCTGCTCAACCACCTGCTTCTGGCGAGCGGGCTGACCGACTCGCCCGTGGCCTTCCTGACCGATCCGGGCAACGCCCTGTTTGCGGTGATGGCGGTCACGGTCTGGAGCGGGCTGGGCTACTACATGGTCATCTACCTCGCCGGCCTGCAGGCCATCCCGCGCCATCTGTACGAGGTCGCCGATGTCGAAGGCGTGCCGCGCTGGCGGCAATGGCTGCACATCACCGTGCCGCTGCTCAAGCCGCAGATGGCGGTGGTGGCGGTCATGTCGTCGATCGGCGCGATGAAGGTCTTCGAGGAGGTCTACGTGATGACGCAGGGCGGCCCGCTGGACGCCACCAAGACGCTGGTCTTCTATCTCTACGAAGCCGCGTTCGTCGAGTTCGAGATGGGGCTGGCGGCCGCCGCCGGCGTGGTGCTGTTCGCGATCACGCTGGTGCTGTCGCTGGTCAACCTGCGGCTCTTGAAGAGCCCGCTGCGTTGACACCTCACGCAGCCGTGTCGACAAGTCCAGCATGAACCTTCGCCGCGTCCTCCGCCACGACTGGCCCGCGGTGCTGTTGCGCTACGCCGCACTGGTGGCGGTGGTGACCCTGACGGTCGGGCCGTTCCTGTGGCTGTTGTCGACGTCGCTGAAGTCGCCCGGCGAGAACATCTATGCCCAGCCACCGCAGTGGTTGCCGGCCGAGCCCACGCTGGCCAACTATGCCCAGGTCTTTGCCAGCCAGCCGTTCTGGCAGTACCTGGGCAACAGCGCCATGGTCGCGGCCATCGCGGTCGTGCTCAACGTGACGCTCGCGTCGCTGGCGGCCTACCCGCTGGCGCGCATGGAGTTCCGCGGCCGCGGTGCCATCTTCGGCGTGCTGCTGGCGACGATGATGGTGCCGTTCCAGCTGTTGATGATCCCGGTCTACGAACTCGCCGTCGCGCTCGGTCTGACCAACTCCACGCTCGGCCTGGTCCTGCCGCATGCCTGCACCGCGTTTGGCATCTTCTTCATGCGCCAGGCCTTTCTTGGCGTGCCCAAGGCACTGGAGGAAGTGGCCCTGATCGAAGGCGTACCCCGGCTGAAGATCTGGTGGCATGTCCTGCTGCCGCTGGTCAAGCCGTCGCTGGCGACGCTCGCGGTGTTCAGCTTCGTCGCGGTCTGGGGCGACTTTCTCTGGCCGCTGGTGCTCACCGACGATCCGGCACGGTTCACATTGCCATTGGGCGTCAACCGCCTGGCAAGCACGTTCTCGATGGACTGGCGGCTGGTTGCCGCGGGTGCCGTGTTCTCGCTGCTGCCCATCCTCGCGGTCTTCGTCTTCAGCCAGCGCTTCTTCATCGAGGGCGCGATGAAAGGGGCGGTGAAAGGGTGAACATGAACGACCACGACCGCCGCCAGACCGTCGATGTGGTGGTGCACACGCACTGGGACCGCGAGTGGTACCTGGACCGCGAAACCACGCTGGCGCGCCTGGTCGTGGCCATGCAGCAGGTGCTGGCGCAGCTCGACACCGGCGCCCTGCCCTCGTTCCTGTTCGATGGCCAGACCGTGGCCCTGCGCGACCTGCTGGCCGTCGCGCCAGCGGCGATGGCCGAGCGCATCCGCCACCATGCCGCGGCCGGCCGCCTGGTGCTCGGGCCCTGGTTCGTGGCGATGGACGAATTCCTGGTCCAGGGCGAATCGCTGCTGCGCAACCTCGAGTTCGGCCTGGCCGATGCCAGCGCCTTCGGCTTGCCGCAGAAGCTGGGCTACCTGCCGGACAACTTCGGCCATGTCGCGCAGATGCCGCAGATCCTGGCCCAGTTCGGCATCGCCCAGGCCGTGGTCTGGCGCGGCGCCGATGCCGAACACGACCGCTTCGACTGGCGCGGCCCGGACCGCAGCGTCGTCGGCACCGTGTTCCTGAGCCAGGGCTACTACCAGATCCCGTTCCATGGACCTGGCTGGCCGCAGGCGGTCGACGATCTGCTGGCGTTGATCGCGTCGCGTCGCGCACCCGGCGTGGGCGGTGCGCTGCTGCTGCCACACGGTGGTGACCACTTGGCACCGGACCCTGAACTGGCCGAGCGCATGGCCCGCTACACCACCGCGCCGTCGCCGTACTCGCTGGCCTTCAACACGCTGGAGGCCCACGTCCGCCACGTCCTGGCGCGGCCCGGCCCGCGTCAGGTCATCAGCGGCGAACTGCGCGCCAACGCCCAGGCCTTTGTGCTGCCGGACGTGCTGTCGACCCGGCGCCACCTGAAGCGCCAGCATCAGGCGCTCGAGGACCGCCTGCTCGGCGAGATCGAGCCGCTGGCCGCGGTGCTTGGCGAACGAGTGCCCGAAGCGGCCCGGCTCGCCTTGCAGTCGGCCTGGCGCACGCTGGTCGAGCAGCAGGCACACGACTCGATCTGCGGCTGCTCGACCGATGCCGTGCACGACGAGATGGCGCAGCGCTTCGTCCAGCTGTCGCAGCGGCTGGACGCCATGCGGGCCGACCTGCTGGTGGCCGCCGGCCTGCGCACCCGCCACCGCCACAGCGCGCCGCCCGGGCTGGACGTGTTTGCCGACGACCGGCGCTTCACGCTCTTCAACCCGCTGCCGCAGCGGCGGGACGGCTGGTGGACACTGTCGCTGTTCGTGCGGGGCGACGTGGCGCCGACGGCCGTCCGGGTGGTTGCCGACGGCCACCGCGAGCTGCCGGCGGTGCTGCTGGCCGCCGAGCCGGATGCCGAGCTGGTCTCGCCGCTGGACGACTTTCCAGAGCGCATCACGGGTCATCGTCTCGACGTCGCCGTGCGCTGCGCGTTGCCGGCCTTGGGCGGGGTGCCGCTGCGTGTCGACATGGCTCAGCGCACCGTCGAAGTCGCGGCGCCGCAACCCACAGCCCCTGGCCCGGCCTCCATCGCCAATGGCCACTGGATCGTCAGCATGCCCTGGCAAGGCGGTCCGTTGACGCTGAAGAACCGGATCAGCGGGCTCGAGTACGCCGGCGTCTTCGAGATCCTGAGCGAGCTTGACGCTGGCGACAGCTACAACTTCTCGCCACCGCGCGAGGCCCTGGAAACGCGCGAGGCGAACTGGAACACACCGCAGGTGCGAGGTGACGCTCTGGCGCAGGAACTGCGCTGCCGCATCGCGATGGATCTGCCGGCCGGGCTGGCGGCGGACCGGCAGGGTGCAGCCACCGAGCGCGTGCGCTGCGAAGGCGAGCTGTGCCTGAGGCTGTTCGACGGCGACGGGGCGCTGCATGTGAACCTGATCTGGCACAACCGGGCGCGCGACCAGCGCACGCGGCTGGTCTTCCCTGGGCTGCGCGCCGACACCGCCACGACGGCGAGCGACAGTGCCTTTGCCGTCGTCGAGCGGCCGGTGCGCCTGGCGCAGATCCCCGACACGCCGTCGAGGCGCGAGATGCCGGTGGCCGTGCTGCCCAGCCTGTCGATGATCGCCGCCGGGCCCTGGCGCCTGGTGCACCGCGCGATGCACGAGCATGAAGTCGTGCGCGGCGCCGCGCCGGACTCATTGGCCCTGGCCGTGACGCTGGTCCGCAGCGTCGGCTGGCTGTCTCGGCGCGACCTGCGCACGCGGGGCGTGGGTGCCGGGCCGGACATCGCGACACCGGGGGCGCAGTGCCTGGGACGCGACGAGTTCGAATTCCGCCTGCTGGCGCGAGAGGAGTTCCAGCCCGCGTCGTTTGCGATGCCCGCCGCCCAGGCCTTTCGCCGGCCACCGCAGGTGCTGCGCGGCCACGGATGGGCCACCGCCGCGGGTCCGGATGTCGGAACGCCGGCCGCGTTGACCAGCAGCCTGCGCCGCCTGCCCGACGGCCGGCTCGAACTGCGCTTGTGGACCCCGATCCCCCCCGGCCACGACATCGCACTGGCCGCCGCGCACTGGGAGCCGGTGTTCGCCGATGGCCGGCCGGATCCGGTCCATGCCGCCAACCCGGGCAAGCTGTTCCCGGACCGCGTGCTGACGCTGCGCGAACGGCGTTGAGACCTGAGCGATGACCCTGCCCCGCCCGACGCTGCACCGCATCCTGCTCGGCCTGCCCGTCGATGGTCGCCCGGTCGTGCATCGGCAGGTCCAGGCGTTGGCGCGCTGCGCGGGCTGGGACTTGCGTCTGCCCGAACCCGCGGCGCTGGGCCACTTCCGCACACCAGCCGACACCGAGGCACTGGCCGCCTGGCTGCTGGCCGAAGGCGAGGCGGCCGACGGCTTCGTGCTGTCGCTGGACATGCTGATCTACGGCGGCCTGGTGCCTTCGCGCTTCGTGCCCGACGCCTTGCCGACGCTGCTGGCCCGGCTGGCGCTGGTCGACCGGCTCAAGGCGCGTTGGCCAGGCAAGCCGATCTGGGCGTTTGCGTCGACGATGCGGATCTCGAACAACGACGTCGCCGACGAGGAGAAACCCTACTGGGCCCAGCACGGGCGCGCGCTCTGGTCCTGGTCGTTCCACCACGACCGTGCCGGGCAGACCGGCGACGCCGCCAGCCACGCGGCCGCCGCCGCGGCCGAGCAGCGCGTCCCGGCCTCGATCCGCGACGACTACCGCGCCACGCGGGCGCGCAACCTGGCCGTCACCCGGGCTGCGCTGGAACGGGTGCGCGACGGCACGCTGGAGCGGCTGGTCCTGCCGCAGGACGACACCGCCGAGTACGGCTTCAACATCGCCGAGCGCCGCGCCTGGCAAGACCTGGTCGCGGCCTGGGGTCTGGCCCGCAAGGTGCCGATCTACGCCGGCGCCGACGAGGTGCTGCACACCCTGGTCGCCCGTGCCGTGCAAACGCTCGAACAACGTGGCCCGCTGAAGCTGGCCCTGGCCCCGAGCGACCCCGACCACCTGGACGACCTGACGGCGTTGTACGAAGACCGCCCGCTGCGCCAGGCCCTGGCGGCGCAGGCCGAGGCCGTCGGCGCCGAGTGGGTGGATGACGACGATCAGGCCGAAGTCCTCGTGGCGCTGCACACCCAAGGGTCGGCCCAGGGCGACTGGGCCATGGGCCGCCCGCTGCCCCAGCGGGTGCCGGTGCCGGACGCGTGGTTCGACCGGATGCGCCGCTGGCAGGACGCACGACGTCCGGTGGTCCTGGTCGACGCCGCCTATGCCAACGGGGGTGACCCCTGGCTGCTGGCCCATCCGGCCCTGATGCCCAAGCGGCTGGCTGCCTATGCCGGCTGGAACACCGCCAGCAACCGCCTGGGCAGCGCGCTGGCGACGGCGCAGCTTGCGCGTGATGCCTGGGACTCCGAGGCGGCCCGCGAGGCGCTTGCGCTGCGACTGCTCGAAGACGGCCTTTACCAGGCGCAATGGCGCGGGGTGCTGCGCGGCGCCCTCGACGAGTCGCGGGCCGACAAGACCGAACTGCTGGCGATGGCCCGCCACGTCGTGCTGCCGGCACTGAACGCCTGGGCCCGTGCGCGTGGCCTCGGCCACCAGGTCACCGGGCTCGATCTGCCGTGGCAGCGCAGTTTCGAGATCGACCTCCACCTCGCCCCGCTGCGGCCATGACACAGGCCAAGGTCCCGCTTGTCGTGCTCGGTGCCAGCCTGGGCGGCGTGCTCGCGGCCTGGCGGGCGGCTCAGGCGCTGCCGCGTGCCGAGGACGCGGTTTCGGCGCCGGTGTGGCTGGTCGCCGAACAGGCCTGGATCGGCGGCCAGATGACGGCCCAGGGTGTGCCTCCCGACGAGCACCCGCTGATCGAACACGCCGGCAGCGCCAGCGCCAGCTACCGCCAGTTCCGCGCCGACATCCGCACTGCCTACCGCACGCTGCCGGGCTTCGTCGACCTCAGCACCATGACGCCCGGGCTCAGCAACCCGGGCGACGGCTGGGTCAGCCGGCTGTGCTTCGAGCCGTCGCTGGCGGCCCGGTGGTTCGAACGCCTGCTCGCGCCGCTGGTGGCGCAGGGCCGACTGCGGATCCTGCGATTCGCCCGCGCCGTTGCCGTGCGGCGCGAGGGCCGGCGCATTGCCGCGCTGATGCTGCGCGAGGCCGACGGCCGCGTGTCCTGGCTGGACGTGCAGTCCGTCATCGATGCCACCGACACCGGTGATCTGCTGCGCCTGGCCCATCTGCCCTGCCGCATCGGCAAGGAGTCGCGCGCACAGTTCGGCGAGCCCGACGCACCCGACGAGGCCGATGCGCTGGACCAGCAGCCCGTCACGCACGTGCTCGCACTGCGCCAGGGGATCGGTGGCACCGCGACCTTCGACGAGCCGCCGCCGGGCTACACGAGGTGGCGCGCGCATCGGCTGCCGCACCACGGCCATGCCCAGTTCAGCGCGTTCATGCCGGGGCGCGGGCGCGGCGTCTCGGCCCATCTGCCGCTGGTCGCCGCGGGCACCACGCTCGACTGGTGGCGTTACCGCCGCATCGTCAGCGCGGCACAGTGGCCGGCAGGCGGGCCCCACGCGCGGGCCGATGCCACGCTCGTCAACTGGGCGCAGAACGACTTCGCGCTGCACCCGCTGCTCGACGGCCCGCGCCCGCAGGCCGAGGTCGAGCGCGCCGCGGCCGAGCTGTCGATGTGCCTGCTGCACTGGTTGCAGACCGAAGCACCACGCCCCGACGGCGGCGCGGGTTTTCCGAACTGGCAGCCGGCCGGCGACCTGTTGGGCACGCGCGACGGCCTGGCGCAGCAGGTCTATGTGCGCGAGTCGCGCCGCATCGTTGCGATGACGACGCTGACGCAGAACGACCTGCAGCGCCCGGCCGAGCCCGGCCGGGCCCGGGCCGACGCTGCAGCCACCGGCTGGTACAACCTCGACATCCACCCCACCTGCATCAGTGGCCACGGCCTCAACGCGCCCGTCGAGCCCTTCGTGCTGCCGCTGGGCTGCTGGGTGCCACGCGACGTCGACAACCTGCTGCCTGGCTGCAAGAACATCGGCGTCAGCCACCTCGCCAACGCCTGCACCCGGGTCCACCCGGTCGAATGGGCGGTCGGCGAGGTCGCCGGCCTCCTGGCCGCAGAGAGCCTGGCCAGCGGTCATGCGCCGGCCGCCATCGTCCAGGACCGCGACCATCTCCGCGCCGTGCAGACCCGGATCGACGCCGCCGGCATCCCGCGCGCCTGGCCCGCCGCGCTGTTGGCCCGCCGTCCGGCGACGCACTGAGCTGCAACCCCTGACACCCATGTCCGCCATCGAACTCCAGGCCCTGCACAAGCGCTTTGGCAACACGCACACGCTGCGTGGCATCGACCTGGACGTGGCCGACGGCGAGTTCGTCGTCTTTGTCGGCCCGTCGGGCTGCGGCAAGAGCACGCTGCTGCGCCTGATCGCCGGGCTCGAAGGCGCCAGCGAAGGCCGCATCCGCATCGGGGGGCGTGACGTCACCGCGCTGCCGGCCAGCCAACGCGGTGTCGCCATGGTGTTCCAGAGCTATGCCCTCTACCCCCACATGACCGTGCGGCAGAACCTGAGCTTTGGCATGGCGATGCGCGGCGTGCCCAAGCCCACCATCGCGGCCAAGCTGCAGAGCGCCGTCGCGCTGCTCAAGCTCGAGCCCTACCTCGAGCGTCGGCCGGGCGAACTCTCCGGCGGCCAATGCCAGCGGGTCGCGATCGGGCGGGCGCTGGTGCAGGAGCCGCAGGTCTTCCTGTTCGACGAGCCGCTGTCGAACCTGGACGCCGAACTGCGCCTGCACCTGCGGGTCGAGATCGCGGCACTGCACCAGCAACTCGGCCGGACCATGGTCTACGTCACCCACGACCAGGTCGAGGCGATGACGCTGGCCGAGCGCATCGTCGTGCTGCGCGACGGCGTCGTCGAGCAGGTCGGCAGCCCGCTGGCGCTGTACACCAATCCAGCCAACCGCTTTGTCGCCGGTTTCATCGGCAGCCCGGCGATGAACCTGCTGCCGGCGACCGTCGTCGATGCGACCCATGTGCGCTTCGGCAATGCCGCCGTCGACGTTCCCGCGATGACCCACAGCGCAAACGGCCAGCCCTGCACGCTGGGGCTGCGACCCGAGCACCTGGAGCTCGCCTCGGACGGCCCGCTGGCGCTGCGCGTGCGGGTGGTCGAACGACTGGGCGCCAGCACGGTGCTGCATGGCGACCTGTCCGGCCAGGCCGACGCCACCGCCGGCACTGCGGCAAGTCTGCTGGTGCCTCGCCACGTCGCCGCCAGCGCCGGCAGCCTGCTGCGCTGCGCACCGCGGGCCGACGAAACCCAGGTGTTCGAAGATGCGGCCTCGGCGGCGGGCCGGCGCCTGTCGGCCGAGCGTCCGGTGCCTGCGGCTTGAACGAACACGAGAAACTCCCCTGCTCATGACTCCCCTGCACGGCCACTGGCTCGGCGACGACGGCACCTGGCGCGACGGTGCCTTGAGCATCGGCGCCGACGGACGCATCGCGCGCACCGAAGGCCAGGCCCTGCCGCCCGGCGTGTCGCCTGGCCAGGGCGGAGCCGCCATCCTGATCCCCGGCTTCGTCGATCTGCATGTGCACGGCGGCGGCGGCCGCGACAGCATGGAGGGCGGCGACGCGCTGGCCCGCATCGCGGCCACCCATGCCCGCCACGGCACGACATCCCTGCTCGCGACGACGATGACGGCGCCCCGTGCCGAGATCGAATCCGCGCTGGCCGCCATCGCACCGCATTGCCGGCCGGACGGCCGCGGCAGCGCACAGGCTCGCGTGCTGGGCGTGCACCTGGAAGGGCCGTACATCAATCCGGGCCGGTTGGGTGCGCAGCCCGACTTCGCCAGCGCCGCCACATTGGCCGAAGTGCAGGCGCTGCACGCCCTTGCACCGCTGAGGCTGATCACCATCGCGCCCGAGATGCCCGGCCATCTGGAGCTGATCGTCGCCCTGCGCGTGGCCGGGTTCGTGGTCCAGATCGGTCATTCGGCCGGGCGCTACGAAGACGGCGTCGCGGCGCTGGCAGCCGGCGCCACCGGCTTCACGCATCTGTTCAACGCCATGACCGGCCTTCACCACCGCGAGCCGGGCATGGCCGGTGCCGCACTGGCCCATGCCGAGCGGGCCGAGATCATCCCCGACCTGCTTCACGTCCACCCCGGTGCCATCCGCGCGGCGCTGCGCTGCATCCCCGGTCTGTACTGCGTCACCGACAGCACGGCCGCGGCCGGCATGCCCGACGGGGACTACCGGCTCGGCCGCCACACCGTCACCAAGTGCCTGGGCGGCGTGCGCCTGGCCGACGGCACGCTCGCCGGCAGCACCCTGACCATGGACCAGGCGCTGCGCAACCTGGTGCAGACGCTGGGCCTGTCGCTGGCCGAGGCGTCGCGGCGCACCTCGACGCTGGCGGCACAGCACCTGGGCCTGGCCGACCGCGGTGTCCTGCGAGTAGGCGCCTGGGCCGATGTCGTGGTGCTGGACGCGGCGCTTGACCTGCGCCAGGTCTGGATCGAAGGAGAAGCGCTGTGACCCCCCTCGACTCGACGATGTCGAAGATGCGCGCCGAAGCACTGGAGGCGCCCGCCCCCCCCGGCCTGAACCCGGTCCTTGACCCGTCGCAAGAGCATTGCGACCTCGGTGCCCTGCGACCCACCGTAGACGTGCGCCTCG
>JAJTGU010000230.1 GCA_021297985.1 Rubrivivax sp. | reverse complement strand
CGAGAAGCTCTCCGAGGTCTACCTCGGCCCGATCATCGGCGGCGGCATCGAGATCTGGTTCGGCTATGTGCTGGTGCTGCTCGTCTTGCTGGTGCGGCCGCAGGGGCTGTTCGGCGAGAAGATCATCGACCGGGTCTGAGGGCGGCCATGTTCTACCGAGAAAACGGCCAGTTCAAGACCAGCTACCGGTCGGACTCCCAGATCTTCGCCATCGCTCAGGACCGCGTCGCGATCGGGGTGCTGATCGCATTCGCGCTGATCGGCGTGCCGCTGCTGGCCGACGAGTACCTGTTCCGCGCGATCCTGATCCCGTTCCTGATCCTCAGCCTGGCGGCGATCGGGCTGAACATCCTGGTCGGCTATTGCGGCCAGATCTCGCTGGGCACTGGCGCCTTCATGGCGGTGGGCGCCTACGCGGCCTACAACTTCCTGGTCCGCATCGACGGCATGCCGATGCTGGCCGCCATCCTGCTCGGCGGGGTCTGCGCCACGGTGGTCGGCGTCCTGTTCGGCATCCCGTCGCTGCGCATCAAGGGCCTGTACCTCGCAGTGGCGACGCTGGCGGCGCAGTTCTTCGTCGACTGGGCGTTCCTGCGCATCTCGTGGTTCACCAACAACTCGCCTTCGGGCTCGGTGTCGGTGGCCGGCCTTTCGGCCTTCGGCATCCCGATCGACACGCCGGTCGAGAAGTACCTGTTCTGCCTGGTGCTGGTGATGGTCTTCGCCTTGCTCGCCAAGAATCTGGTGCGCAGTCACATCGGTCGCGAATGGATGGCGATCCGCGACATGGACGTCGCCGCGTCCGTGATCGGCATCCGCCCGGTCTACGCCAAGCTCACGGCGTTTGCGGTCAGCTCGTTCATCGTCGGCGTCGCCGGGGCCTTGTGGGGTTTCGTGCACCTGGGCTCGTGGGAGCCAGCCGCGTTTTCGATCGACCGCTCGTTCCAGCTGCTGTTCATGATCATCATCGGCGGCCTGGGCTCGATCATGGGGAGCTTCTTCGGCGCGGCGTTCATCGTCATCCTGCCCATCGTGCTCAACCGCGCCCTGCCGGCCCTCGGTGACCTGATTGGCGTGCACATCGACACGGCACTGGTCGCGCACACCGAGTTCATGGTCTTCGGCGCGCTGATCGTGTTCTTCCTGATCGTCGAGCCGCACGGCCTGGCGCGCTTGTGGTCCATCGCCAAAGAGAAGCTGCGGCTGTGGCCCTTCCCGCACTGAGTTCACCCGCCCCCACCCACCCCACGGAGACAACACCATGAAGATGAAGACTCTCGCCCTTGCTGCGGTGCTGACCGCCGTGGGCATGCCCGCACTGGCCCAGGACAAGGTCCAGTTCTTCCCCAGCCTGACCGGCCGCACCGGCCCGGTGGCACCGAACGCGACGCCGTTCGCCAACGGCTACGCGGACTACATGAAGCTCGTCAACATCCGCGGCGGCATCAATGGCGTCAAGACGCTGGTGGAGGAATGCGAGACCGCCTACGCCACCGACCGTGGCGTCGAGTGCTACGAGCGGCTGAAGGGCAAGCACGGTGGTGCGACGGTGTTCCAGCCGCTGTCCACCGGCATCACCTTCGCGCTGACCGAGAAGATCGCGGCCGACAAGATCCCCATGATCACCTCGGGCTACGGCCGAAGCGACAGCGCCGACGGCGGCGTGTTCAAGTGGAACTTCCCGCTGATCGGCCACTACTGGGTCGCCGGCGACACGGTGCTGCAGCACATCGCCAAGAAGGAAGGCGGCTGGGACAAGCTGCGCGGCAAGAAGATCGCCGTCGTCTACCACGACAGCCCGTTCGGCAAGGAGCTGCTGCCCATCATCGAGGAGCGTCGCAAGATGCACGGCTTCGAGGTCCAGCTGCTGCCGGTGCCGGCGCCGGGCGTCGAGCAGAAGGCCATCTGGCTGCAGGTGCGCCAGCAGCGGCCTGACTTCGTCGTCATGCAGACCTGGGGCGTGATGACCTCCACCGCCCTGAAGGAGGCCGTCGCCACCGGCTACCCGCGCGAGAAGATGTTCGGCACCTGGTGGAGCGGCGCCGAGCCCGACCTGAAGGACGTGGGTCAGGCCGCCAAGGGCTACAGCGCGGTGATGATGCAGCACGGTGCCGAGCCGGATTCGGCGGTCGTCAAGGAGATCCTCGCCAAGGTGCACGGCGCCGGCCAGGGCACCGGCCCGAAGGAAGAAGTCGGCCAGGTGCTGTACATGCGCGGCGTGGTCGGCGCGATGCTGGCGGTCGAAGGCGCGCGTGCGGCGCAGGAGCGCTTCGGCAAGGGGAAGCCCGTCACCGGCGAGCAGGCGCGCTGGGGCTACGAGAACCTGAACCTCTCGCAGGCCCGGCTCGATTCGCTCGGCTTCAAGGGCGTGCTGCGCCCGGTGAGCACCAGCTGCTTCGACCACATGGGCTCGGCCTGGGCGCGGGTTCACACCTGGGACGGCGCCAAGTTCACCTGGGCATCCGACTGGCTGCAGGCCGACGAGCAGATCATCAAGCCGATGGTCCGCGCTTCGGCCGAACGCTATGCCGCCGAGAAGAAGCTGACGCGGCGCGCCGGCACCGACTGCCAGAGCTGATCCGCCCGCAGACGACCTCGACACCCCTGCCATGTCCACGACCCTGCTCGAAGTCAACGGCATCGAGGTCATCTACAACCACGTCATCCTGGTGCTCAAGGGCGTGAGCCTGAAGGTGCCCGAGGGTGGCGTGGTGTCCTTGCTCGGCGGCAACGGCGCCGGCAAGACGACCACGCTGCGGGCGGTCAGCAACCTGCTCGCCGGCGAGCGCGGCGAGGTCACCAAGGGCTCGATCTCGCTGCGCGGCGAGCGCATCGAGAAGCTGACCACCGCCGACATGGTCGAGCGTGGCGTGATCCAGGTGATGGAGGGCCGGCACTGCTTCGCGCACCTGAGCATCGAGGACAACCTGCTGACTGGCGCATACACGCGCAAGGACGGCAAGGCCGCCGTCGCGGCCACGCTCGAGAAGGTCTACGACTACTTTCCGCGGTTGAAGACGCGGCGCGGCTCGCAGGCCGCCTACACCTCGGGCGGCGAGCAGCAGATGTGCGCGATCGGCCGCGCGCTGATGGCCAATCCGAAGATGGTGCTGCTCGACGAGCCCAGCATGGGCCTGGCGCCGCAGATCGTCGAAGAGGTCTTCGAGATCGTGAAGGACCTGAACCAGCGCGAGAAGGTCACCTTCCTGCTCGCCGAGCAGAACACCAACATGGCGCTGCGTTATTCCGACTACGGCTACATCCTCGAAAACGGCCGCATCGTGATGGACGGCGAGGCCAAGGCGCTGCGCGAGAACGAGGACGTCAAGGAGTTCTACCTCGGCATGGGCGGTGGCGACCGCAAGAGCTTCCGCGACGTCAAGTCGTACAAGCGCCGCAAGCGCTGGCTGACATGACACCGGACGACGGGTCGGAGTGGGCCGCATTTGCGCCACCGGCCTTCAAGCCCGACACCGCCTTGCCGGTGATCCAGCGCGCACTGCGTGACCTGAAACTGGGCCCCCGCAGCGGCGGCCTGGCGTTCGATCTGCGGGGCAAGCCCGTGGTGACGCTCGACCCGGGGGAGACCGCCATCGAGGCCAAGCTCTGCCGCCGGCAGCAACTGACCCCCGAGTGGGACCGCTTCACGATCGACAGCGCTGGCGCCCAGCGCAAGTGGCTCGACGAGTTGAAGAAGCGCCTCGCCCGTTGGGAGCACGAGGACTGAACGCGATGAGCTCGACAAGGCCCAGCATGATGAACTGCGACCCAGCCGACCCCGCGTCGGTCTTCTTCGACGCCCTCGAGACCCGCGACCCGGCCGAGCGGGAGCGCGCACTGATGGCAGCGTTGCCTGCCACCGTGCGTGCCTTTCAGGGCACACCCGCAGGTGCGTCGCTGCTGGCCGGTGTCGACGCGGAGGGCGTGGCGTCCCGCGAGGCACTGGCTGCATTGCCGGTGCTGCGCAAGCACACGCTGATGACGCGACAGCACGAGGCCCAGGCCGGTGGCGGCGATCCGCTCGGCGGTTTTGCGGCGGCCGGCTGGCGCGCGCTCGGACGCGCGCGT
>JAJTGU010000071.1 GCA_021297985.1 Rubrivivax sp. | reverse complement strand
TGGCAACGGTACGCGGACACGGTGACCAACCTCGATACCGTCCTTGGTGGCGTCGACAGCTACGGTTTCTCGTTTCTGCATTTTCCCCACGGGGTTGAAGTGACCGGCCGGTTCGCGATGGACCAACTGGTGCTTTCTTCGGTACCAGAGCCCTCGGGCTTTCTCATGCTCGCCCTGGGCGCTGGCTTTCTGGGCGGCTGGTCCCATCTCCAGAATGGTCGACGGGCTCAAGGAGTGTCCGGCAGCTCCTCAGGCTGACGGCGGGAGCGCGTCGAGCAAGGCTTGCAGGCTGCGCCGCACTTCGGCGTCCGGGATGTAGTTGGCGTTCTCATCGGGCAAGCGTGCCAGCCAGCCCAGCACCGGCGCGCTTTTCGCGATCCGAGCGACGCGCACTTGTGGAATGCGCGTGGGCACGGTGATGTCGGCGTCTGCCAAGAGTTCCTCAAACATTTTCTCTCCAGGGCGCAGGCCCGAAAACGTGATCGCGATCTCGCCGGCCGTATGCCCCGCCAGCCGAATCAGATCCCGAGCGAGATCCGCGATCCGCACTGGCTCACCCATATCCAGTACCAGCACCTGCCCGCTCTCCCCGATCGCGGCCGCTTGAAGCACCAGCCTTGCCGCTTCCGGTGTCGTCATGAAGTAGCGGATCATGTCCGGGTGCGTCACCGTCACCGGGCCGCCGCGGGCGATCTGCTCCTTGAACTTCGGGATCACGCTGCCGCTGGAGCCCAGGACGTTGCCGAAGCGCACGGCCATGAACCGCGTGCCGGGGTGTTCACCCGCGAGCTGACTGATCACGAGCTCGGCCGCACGCTTGGTCGCGCCCATCACGCTGGTCGGGTTGACCGCCTTGTCGGTGCTGATGAGCACGAAGCGCTGCGCGCCCGATTCGGCCGCCGCGAGGGCGGCGTTGTGGGTGCCCAGCGTGTTGTTGCGCAGCGCCGCCCAGGCGTTGTGCTCTTCGAGCAGCGGCACGTGCTTGTAGGCCGCGGCGTGGAACACGAGCTGCGGGCGCCAGCGGGTGCAGACCTGGCGCAGGTGCTCGAGGTCCTTCACATCGCCGATCAGCAGCACCCGTTCGAGCTTCGGATGGTGGAGCGACAGCTCCTGGTCGATGGCGTAGAGGTTGAACTCCGACAGCTCCAGCAGCACCAGGCGTGCCGGCGCATGCCGCGCGAGCTGGCGGCACAGCTCGCTGCCGATGCTGCCTCCGGCACCGGTGACGAGCACCGTGGCGCCCTTCACGACCGCGGCCACAGGCGTCTCGTCCAGCTGCACCGGCTCGCGGCCGAGCAGGTCCTCGGGTTCGATGTCGCGCAGGCGTTCGATCGTGCTCTTGCCGCTGTTCAGCTCCGACAGGCTGGGCACCGTCACCACCGGCAGTCCGGTGCCGGCGGCGAGGTCCAGCGCGCGGCGGCGCTGGACCCGCGTCGCACCGGGCAGCGCGACGACCACATGCGTCGCGGCGCCCCGCACCGCGGGGTCGGCGACGGCCGCCAGCGGCCCCAGCACCGGCACGCCGGCGATGCGCGCACGGCGCTTGGCCGGGTCGTCGTCGAGCAGGCCCAGCACGACCCAGCCCTGTTCGTGGATGCCGGCGAGCAGCATCTTGGCCGCCGCACCGGCGCCCAGGACGATCGCGCGGCGGACGTCGGCATGACCCCCTGCGATCCGGCTGCGCAGGTGCTCGTGGAGCATGCGGTAGGCGATGCGCACCAGCACCAGGCCCATCAGCGCCACCACCGGGTGCAGCGCCAGCACCGCGCGCGGCACCTTGGTCAGGCCGAGCGACATCACCACTGCGGCGGCCAGCACGCATGCGGCCAGGCAGGCCCAGGTCAGGCGCTTGACTTCGCCGAAGCCCGAAAAGCGCCACAGGCTCTGTGGCACACGCAGCAGCACCAGGGCGACCAGATAGGCGGCCACCACGCCCAGCAGCACCCAGCCGTCGTAGCCGGGCCGGGCCGAGATCCAGCGCTCGAAACCGAGCCGGAACAGATAGGTGACGTTCCAGCACAGCGCGATGACGGCCGCGTCGATGGCCAGCGACAGCAGCTCGCGGTGCGGGCGGATGCGCGCGAGCGCGGCCTTGAGCTTCAACCAGAGGCCGCGCTTCATGGCCGGGCCCTGGCCAGCAGCGTGCCCACGGTGCGCAACAGCACAACAAGGTCGGTGCGCAGCGACGCCCGCTCGGCATAGTCGGCGGCCAGGCGCAGCTTGCGTGGCATGACGGTCTCGATGTACTCGCGTTCTGGGTCAGCCGCGGCGGCAAGCGTTGCCGCCTCGTCCAGCCCGGCCAGCGAGGCCGGGTCGGTGATGCCGGGGCGCACGGCCAGCACGCGATCGCGCAGCTCGACCGGGTACCTGGCGACGTAGTGCGGGACCTCGGGGCGCGGGCCGACCAGGCTCATCGTGCCTGCGACCACGTCCAGCAGCTGCGGCAGCTCGTCCAGTCGTGTCGCGCGCAGGCGCTGGCCGATGCGGGTGATTCGGGGATCGGCGCCGACGGTCAGCGCCAGGCCCCGCTGCGGCGCGTCGACGACCATGGTGCGGAACTTGTGGATGAGGAACTCGCGTCCGTGGCGGCCGACCCGACGCTGGCGAAAGAAGACCGGGCCCGGCGAGTCGAGCTTGATCGCCAGCGCGACGGCGGCCAGCAGCGGCGACAGCAGCAGCAGCGCCAGCAACGCGACGACGAGGTCGAACAGCCGCTTGGCCATGACGAGGGGCAACACCGCTGGCAGGACGCCGGTTCAGGCCAGCGCCGCGCGCACGGCGCTGGCCACCCGGTCGACGTCAGCCGCCGTCATGCGCGTGTACAGCGGCAGGCTCAGCATGCGCTCGTAGGCGTGCTGACTGTGCGGGAACTGGGCGTCGGTCAGGGCGTAACGGTCGCGCCAGTAGGGTTGCCGGTGCAGCGGGATGTAGTGCACGCTGCAGCCGATGCCGGCCGCAAACAGCTGCTCGATCAAGCCGTCGCGGCCCACCGCGGCCTCGTCGGCCAGTCGCAGCACGTAGAGGTGGCCGCTGTGCAGGTCGCCCTCACGCGCCTGCGGCGGCAGGATGACCGGCAGGCTGGCCAGCGCCGCGTCGTACTGCGCCCAGAGCGCCATCCGCTGGGCCTGGAACGCGTTTGCGCGCTTGAGCTGATGGATGCCCAGCGCCGCAGCGATGTCGGTCAGGTTGTACTTGAAGCCCGGCGCGACGACCTCGTAGTACCAGCTCGGCACCTTGGCCGTGAAGCGGTCGAAGGCGTCGCGGTTGATGCCGTGCAGACGCATCGTCCTGCAGCGCGCGGCCAGCGCCGCGTCGCGCGTGACGACCATGCCGCCCTCGCCGGTGGTGATGGTCTTGTTGGCGTAGAAGCTGAAGACCGTGACGTCGCTGTCCAGCGTGCCGACCCGCCGGCCCTGGCAGGTGGTGGGCAGGGCGTGGGCGGCGTCTTCGACGACCTTCAGGCCATGCTGCCGCGCAATGGCCAGCAGCGCCGGCATGTCGGCCGCCAGGCCCGCGTAGTGGACTGGAATGATGGCCTTGGTGCGCGGGCCGATGGCCGCCTCAACGGCCTGGGGGTCGATGTTCAGCGTCGCCGGGTCGATGTCCACCAGCTTGACGTCGGCACCGAGGTAACGCACGACCTCGGCGGTCGCGGTGAAGGTGTGGGTGGTCGTGATGACCTCGTCGCCCGGGCCGATGCCCAGGGCCTCCAGCGCCAGGTGCAGGCCGGCGGTGGCGGAGTTGACGGCGATGCAATGCAGTCGTTCGCCCCGGGTGTCGTCGCCCAGGAAGGCGGCGAAGTCGCCCTCGAAGCGCCTGGCCTTGGGCCCGGTGGTGACCCAGCCCGAGCGCAGCGTGTCGACGACTTCGGCGATCTCGTCGTCGCCGATCTCGGGCAGGGCGAACGGCAGGAACGGCAAGGACGAGGGCGGCGCAGCGGTCATGGCAAACGGGCGGTGGATGCGGGCTTGGCGATCCGCAGCAGGCGGTGCGTGCGCAGCAAGGGCAGGGCGTTCAGCAGGGGATACAGCCGTGGGCTCAGGCGGCAGGCGGCACGGGCCAGCGGCGGCGCCAGCGTCACGCGCCGGACGAGCGGCGTGCCCTCGGGGAACAGCTCGGCCCAACGCGCCAGCGGCACGCCGCGGACATCGCGGTTGCGCGGATTATCGACCGCGAAGTCATAGGCCAGCACCGCGCCGCCCGGCGCCAGCCAGCGCCACATCGCCAGCGCCAACGCGTGTTGGGTCGAGTCGTCGAGCAGTGAAGAAAACACCGTGAAGGCGAGCACCAGATCCTGGCTGGCCGGGGCGATGTGTGCGGTGGTCGCGTCGCCTTCGATCAGGCGCAGGGCCTGCGGCAGCACCGCGCGCGACTCGGCGGCACGCTCGGGCAGCAACTCGATGCCACACAGTCGCTCGGGCCGCAGGCCCCAGCGCAACAGGTCCAGCAGGTTGCCGCCGCTGCCGCAGCCGACCTCGACCGCGCGCAGTTCGGCCAGCGGCTTGCCGGCCTGGGTGGCCAGCAGGTCCAAGGTCGCACGCTGGCGCTCCATCAGCATGCACTGCACCTCGGGGCGCAGGATGCTGTAGCGGTCGCCCAGCGCGGCGCGCCGGGCGTAGCGGGTGGCCAGGTCGTCGCCGCGGCTCATCGCAAAGCCTCCAGGAAGCGCGCGGCCAGCACCGGCCAGGTGTGGTGCTGAATCACGAAGGCCCGGCCGCGGTCGCCCATGGCGCGGCGCTCGGTCGTCGGCAGGGACGCCAGGCGGCTCAGGCCGTCGGCCACGGCGGCGGCGTCGCCCGGCGGCACCGACAGCCCGCAGCCGGCGTCCTGCACCGGGTCGTTGCCGGCGTCCACCGAATGCAGCACGGCGCAGCCGGACATCATGTAGTCCATCAGCTTGTTCGGCGCGATGCCGAACCGGTACAGGCTCACGCGCTGCCATCCCAGGTAGGCGACGTCGCCCTGCGCCAGCAGGCTGCGCACCTGGGCCTTGGGGATGGGGGGCAGCCAGCGTGTGTTGGGCAGGGGCTCGCGGTCGATGCGGGCCACCAGGCGCATCCGCTCGTGGCCGTCGCCGACCATCACCAGCCGGATCGCCGGTGCACCCGGTCGCCGATGCAGCAAGGCCATCGCATCGAGCAGGGTATCGAGCGCGTTGGGCTCACCCATCGATCCGGCATACACGACGACGGCCGCGCCGGCGGCCCGCGCCGCGTCGAGTTCGGCCTGCACGTCGGCCCGCAGGGGCGGCGGTTCGCCTTCCCAATCTTCTGGGGCGACGCCGTTGGGCACGATGTGCAGGCGGCGGAGATCCAGCCCATGCGCGGCCAGATGGTCGTGCACCTTGGGCAGCATCGAGACGACACGGTCGGCGTCGCGGCAGGCGGTGTCTTCGGCCCACTGGCAAAGCAGCGCCCAGGGGTGCCAGCGCGACATGCCCGACAGCTCGATCGGCGACAGCGGCCAGAGGTCGTGCACCTCGTGCACCAGGGTGGCGCCGGCGCGCCGCGCGAGGCGTCGAGCCGGCCAGATGTCCAGCGGGTAGGTGCTCGACGCGATGACGGCGTCGGGCGCGAATTCGCGCAGCAGGCGTGGCGTGTCGGCCCAGACCGCGTGCAGGAAGGCGGCGATGTTCCGCACCCGGCCCAGGCCGTTGCCCGCGTAGCGTGGCGTGCGGTACCAGCGGTAGGCGATGCCGTCGATGGACTCGTCGCGAACCGCCGCCCCGGCGAGGTCGGGCTGTGTCGCCCGCACATGCGAGTGGTCCGCCGCGAGGATCTGCACCTGATGGCCCGAGCGCACCCATTCGCGGGCGAGCAGCCAGGGCCTGAACTCCATGCCATGCACCGGGCTGCCGGCGTAGTGGTTGATCAGCAGCAGATTCATCGCGGCAGTGCCCGCACCCGGGCCAGGAAAGCCGCGACGGCCGGTGCGAACAGGGCGTGCCCGGCGACCCAGGCGTGGTTGGCGAGCGCGATGTCGCCGGCCCGTGTCCGCATCGCGTCCAGTGCGCCGGGATCCACGGCGTCGTGGGCGGGCACGATGAGCCCGTTGTCGCCGTCGCGCACCAGCTCGCGGTTGGCCGGCAGGTCCGACAGCAGCGGCACGCAGCCGTGGGCCATGGCCTCGAGCACCGACACCGCGACCGAGTCGCTGGTGGGCAGGCTCAGGTACCAGCTCGCGCGGGCATAACACTCGTCCTGAGCGTCAGGCGCCAGCCGGCCGACAAACCGCGTGCGCGCCGCGATGCCCAGCGTGCCGGCCAGGGCCTCGAGCATCGGCCGCAAGCGGCCGTCGTTGGCCACGACCAGCCGGTCGTCCGCCTGCGCGTGGCGGGCAAAGACGTGCAGGGCACGCTCCGGCGCGTAGATCGGCTCCAGGCCGCGGTTCGCGAACCACAGGCCGGGGTCCTTGTCGGCCCTCGCTGGCACCGGTGGCAGCACCTCCAGCCCGAACGGGAACACGCAGACCTCCCCGGCGCCCAGTGCGCGCATGCGCACGGCCATGTGCTGCGAATCGCTGGTCGCCAGCGCCGCATGGCGCAGCACCCGCCGCGTCGCCCAGCGCAGCGCGGCGCTGTGTTCGGGTGCGACGAGGATGTCGCTGCCCCAGGCCGAGGCCAGCAGCCCGGCGCGCAGGCCGCCGAAGCGGCATGCCAGCCACGCCAGCGTGCCGTGCGAGCTGAGGTAGTGCGCGTGCAGCCAGTCGGCGTCGACCTGGCGCAGCCAGCGCACGAGGCGCGGCAGCTCGCGCAGCAGGCCGACGTTGCCGCCGGCGGTGTCGGGCCGCGTCGCCAGCGCCAGGCGGCGCTCGCCCGGGATGGTGGCCTCGAAGCCGGCCATGAAGCCGCGGCTCGAGGCCGCCCAGAGCTCCAGCGCCGGGTCGGCGGCACGCAGGCCGCGCGCCCACTTCAGCAGGTGCGGGCTGTCGCCGTCGCCAAGCAGCACATAGCGCATCGTGTGGCGGGCGCTCAGCGCGGCGTGCCGGCCCAGGCGTCGTACGCGGCGCGCCACTCGGGCGCGGTGGCCAGGAAGCGTGCGTCGCGCTCACGCGTGTCGCCCACCACCTGGGCTGGCTGGCCGGCGACGATGGCGAAGTCCGGCACCTCGCCCTCGACGTAGCTGAAGGCGCGCACGATGACGCCGCGGCCGATCTGTGCCCCCGGCGCGACGACGCTGTGTGCGCCGATGAAGCTGTAGGCGCCGATGCGGGTGGCGCCGCGGGCGTAGCCGGGCGGATCGGCCAGGCCCCAGTAGCGCCGACCGGCCAGGCGAAGCGAGTCATGGCTGGAGTGCGACAGCAGTGCGCAGTGGCTGGTGATCTGCACGCCTTCGTCGATGCGCAGGCCGGCCGAGGCGTCGAGCAGGTTGTAGGGCCCGACGTAGACGTGGTCGGCGATCTCGAGCTGGCGAGGCGCCTCGATGCGGGTCGCGCTGCTGATCCGGGTGTGGGCGAGCCAGAGGCCGTCGCGGCTGCGCCACCCGTAGAGCATGCGGGGCCCCGACAGCGGGTGCAGCGCGCGCAACAGGCGGTGCCACAGGCGATGCGGCATCGGGGTCATGGCAAGGGGTTCATTGGCGGGCCACCGATGCTAGCGAGCGCCACAGCAGCGCGAGGTCGGCCGCCAGATGCGGCCCGGGGCGCCACAGCGCCGCGAGCGGCCACCCGGCGGCCCGCACGAAGCGCCAGGCCAGCAGGGCCATCGTCGTGGCGTAGGCGATGCTGGCCGCCGCCGCGGCGCCGGCAGCGCCGTGGGCCGGGACCCACAGCAGACTCAGGCCCAGGTTGATCGCCAACGACAGCGCCGCGACCTGCGCCGGCACCTGCGGCTGACCCAGGTGCTGCGTGAAGTAGGCCGACAACGCCGAGGCACCGCCGAACAGCACCACGCCCGGCAGCAGCAGGGCCAGCAGTCCCCAGACCGGGGCGTAGGCGGGCCCGAGCAGCGCCGGCAGCAGCCAGGCGGCCACCGCCAGCAGCGGGGTTGCCAGCAGCACCAGGGCCAGCAGCGACAGCTGCAGCACCCGAAGTGTCAGTGCGGCGGCCGCGGTGCGGTCGGTGGCGCCCAGGCGCCCGTAGACCGCCTGGGTCAACGCCGACGACACGAACCACAGCAGTTCGGCGACCACGACGGCGATCGAATAGACCCCGGTCGCGGCGAGGCCCAGCATGCGCTCGACGACAAACAGGCCGACCCGGTAGTTCAGCAGGCTGACGAGGTTGGTCAGACCGATGGTCAGCACAAAGCCGGCCTGCCCGCGCAGCCAGCATGCCGCGCGGCGCCAGGCCGCCAGCCAGGCCGACAGTTGGAACGACTGGGCGTCTGGCCCGGCAGCCGCAGGTGCGGCCAGCAGGGCCAGCGCCAGCCCGCCGCCGACCAGGACCTTGGCCAGCACCCAGGCCAGCAGCACCGCCAGCAGCCCGCGCACGCCGGCGAGCGCGGAGCCCGCCACCGCCAGCAAGGCCAGGGCCGGTGGCAGCAGTGTCGCCCAGGCCAGCGGGCGCATTCGGCCCTGGCCCAGCCACCAGCCGCTCAGGTTGGGGGTCAGCAGCAGCAGCGGAGCCGCCAGCGCCAGCAGCCACAGGTGCTGGTAGGCGGCGCCGCCGTGCAGCGCCAGGGCCCACAGCAGCGGCGTGGCTGCCGTGCCCAGCAGCAGGCAGCCCAGTGCCGCGCCGCGCCGGGCGTCGAGTGCGACACCGTCGTCGGCACGCGCCGGCACCCGAGCCAGCGCCACGCCCAGGCCCGAACACAGCGCCAGCATCGTGGCCTCGACGCTGGTGAAGAGCGCAAACGCGCCTTGTTCGGCCGGACCCAGCCGCGCCGTCCAGGCCACGAGGGCCAGCACCGCCAGCACGCTGCCGATGCGGGCGAAGAGGTTGATCGCGGTGCTGCGGGCGACGCTGTCCATG
>JAJTGU010000049.1 GCA_021297985.1 Rubrivivax sp. | reverse complement strand
GACCGCTGTGGCCTTGGAGCGGCCGAAGTCAAAGAAGATCGTGGCCTTGTTGTAGTTGAAGGCCAGGTTCAGCGCCGCCGTGCCGGCAGCCTGGTTGGCGAAATTGAAGGTCAGGGTCTCCCAGCCCGCCGCGACGGTGACCGTCGCTTCGGTCTCGACCGACTTGTTGGGATCGGTGCTGTCCTCGACCTTCAGGCGCACCGGGATGCCGGCGTTGGGCGACCACACGCGTACCGACATGCGGGAGTCATTGGCCGTGAACGGGATCTTGGGAGAGAAGCCCAGCTGGACGTTGTTGCGCGTGTCGGTGACGGTGGTACCGGCAAACGTCTCGGCGCCAGCGGCTCGCACGACCCGGGCCACCTTGTTGGTCGCCAAGGTCGGGTCGGTCACGATGGTCGATGCTTCGGCACCGCCAAAGCCGGCCAGGCCGTAGCCGACATCCGCGACGTCAAAACTGACCGGCAGGGCCATCTGGATTCGCACCACGGTCTCGTAGGCCTGCTGCACAGACGCCGCGGCGTTGCTGTTGCCCACGGAGTCCTGCACGACGTTGGCCGCCACGCCGACCGTCATGCTGCCGCTGCTGTTGGCCGGCGGCGTGACCACCAGCGTGGCGCTGGTGCCGCTGAGACGCGTGAAGGCACCCTTGGTGCCGTTGGTCACCGCGACGTCGTCGGCGGTGAAGCTGGTGCCCACGTCGCGATTGAAGGTGAAGGTGAACGTCACCGGCCCCGTGGCAGCGGCATCGGACACGCTCTTGGTGATGGTGACCACCGGAGCGCCCGTCGGGACCACGGTTCCCGGTGCCGGCGGGGGTGCACTGCCGTCGCCGCCCCCGCAGGCGATCAGGAACGCGCTTGCAGCCGCGACGGCTGTGGCGGCACGGAAACGGGACAACAGCGGGTGGTTCATGGTCGTGAATCCTGTGGGGGTCGTGGACGCCATCGGCTGCGCTCGCTCGGATGCAGTCCGTCGTCCTGGGGTGGCGTCTGAAGTCATGGCAAAGGCTCTGAAAGCGCTTTCACAAGTATGTGGACGATTCGTCCCGCTTGACAAGTGCGTCGGCGTTCTCGCTTACCCGTAGCGTGCGGAACTCAAGGCGGGCTGAGCCGACCCAGGGTTCCGGGCTGCACGGTGAGCTTCTGGCCGTCGCTGAAGCGCACCTCCAGCGGCGTCTTGCGGGCGTTGAAGGCCAGGTAGGTCCGCTTGCCATCGGGGCGCTTGAACACGGCGTGCAGCGGCGTGTCGGCCGTGACGCTGAAGTCGGGGATGCCCTTGGCCTCCAGGCTGAGCATGAAGTGCAGCGTGTAGCTGCGCGACGCGCCCAGTTCGACCGAACCCCAGCGCTCCCAGGTCTTCAGCGCTTCGGCCGGGTCGGCCAGCGCCAGGTACTGCGCGAAGATGTCCTGCCAGATGTCCTTCGGCGGGGGCGGGCTGGGTTTCTTGGCGATGCGGTTCCACAGCGCGGTCTCGGCCGGCAGCGTGGCCAGGCTCTTCTTGACGAAGGCCGGGTCGCGGCCCAGGTAGGTGTGGCCGGTGGTCACGGGCAGCAGGTTGATGCCCTTGATCTGCCGCGGGTCGTCGATCCACCAGGTGTCGTGGCGGTACATGCCCCCGAACAACTGGCTGACCTCGACGTTCTTGTTGTACTCGGGCGCAAAGACCAGGCCGTGGATGTCGAACCAGTAGTGGTTGATGGCCTCGATCTCGTTCGTGTACAGGTACACGCCCAGGTCGCGCAGCGCCTTGTTGCCGGTGACCTCGCCCCACAGGATCAGCCCGACCCAGGCGTTGATGGCCTCCGATGAGCTCTCGTTGTTGTTGCCGAATTCACCGACGCCCGCGCCGATGCCGTTGGCCCAGGTGTGCGCCTCGTAGGCGTCCCAGTTGCGCAGGAAGGGGAAGTCGGCGCGGCCGCGCTCGGCCGTGGCGATGTCGGCGATCAGCAACTCGATCATGCCGCCCCAGCGGTCCTTGGCGATCCAGGCCGGGTCGCGCAGGCCCACCTCGGCGGCGACGCGGATCCAGTAGCCGTACCAGAACTGATGGTCGTTGATCTCGGTGATGGCGAAGAACTCCTCGGGGTAGATCGACACCACCCCCATCGCCTTGTCGTACTGCACATAGCCACGGCTGCTGTCTCCGCCGAGCCATTCCTCGGCGCGCTTCTTCAGCATGTCCAGCAGCCGGTCGCGGCTGGCGATGTCACCCTGCTGCTCGAACACCTCGGCCAGCTTCGACGTGCGCTGCAGACCCTTGCCGGCCCAGTAGGCGCTCTTGCCCTCACGTTGCAGCTCGCGGCCGGCGGTGGCCAGGTCCTTCTGCATCACGTCCCTCAACTCGCTCATGCGTGGCGACGCGGTGATCGCGGGCCAGTAGGGCACGAAGCCGTTGTAGGTGTAGGTGGTCTTGAACTCCGACGCGGCCAGCAGGCGCAGCTTGCCGCGCACGGTGTCGAAGCTGGCGCCCAGCTTGCCCTCGACCGAGGCGTTGCGGAACCACTGGTGCGGGTACAGCCCCAGCAGCGGGCCGTTGTCGGGCCCTTCCATGATCTGGGTGGTGGCCTTGAATGTGGTCTCGACCTTGCTCGCGGCCTCGTCATAGCGCCAATCGGCACGCGTGCTCCGGATGAAGGCGTAGGCGTGGCGCGTGAACAGGGCCAAGGTGGCAGCCTGGTCGTCGGGCAGCGCGGCCACCGACAGATAGCCGGACCCCGCAGGCAGCCGTGCGATCCACTCGGTCGGCGACACCGCTTCCCACTTGACGCCCGTCGGGCCGAACATCGCGTACGACTTGGCGCCCACCTTCAGTGCCAGCACGCGGGCATCGGCCTCGGTGTGCAGCCGCTGTCCGGCGGCAGGCAGTCGCACCCGCAGATCGCCGCGGGTGACCTGAATGGACGCGTAGGGGTTGCCGCGTGCCACGGTGGTCCGCATGTCGTCGGCGCCACGCGCCATCGAGATGTCGATCGACCAGTCATCGGCACCCGCCAGCTTGGCGGTCCCGGGCTCGAAGGCCACCGGCGAGATCACCAGCGGATCGCGGTGCGGGTAGCGGATCTCGATGTCCTGGCGAACGCTGTTCACGACCTCCTTGGACGGGAGCGCGAATTCCAGGCCCGCAGGCGTGGTCTTCACGGTGATCGGCTGCACGAAGATCGGGTCGGGCTTCGGGTTGAAGATCAGCGTCGAGTACCACTGGCTCGTGGGCGCCGCACGCTTGAGCATCGCCTCGGTCCGGAACGGCGCGGGCGGTACGGCCTTGTCGCCCGCCCGGGGCATCAAGTGGTAGGCGCCAGCCCCCAACTTGACGGTCTGCGCCGTGGCCGGCAGAACCACGGAAACCACGACCATTGCGGCTGTGGCTGCCAACCCGGTCAACCGGGCCAGCCGACGGGTGTTCGTCGGGTTCATCGCGTTCCCTTTCCATGCAGAGACGGCCTGCGCGGGCATTGTTTGTGAAAGCGCTTTCAAAGCGATCCCGCGTTTTCCCGGATGCCGCGTGGTTGTGGCTTCAGGAGACGCTAGCGCCCTCGGCAAAACCCCGGCAGCAACAGGCGCGAGGGTAAACACGGGCCCAGATGCGTTGACTGAACCGCACCGACGACCGTATTCTTTGAAAGCGCTTTCATCGCGTTCAATCCAGCCCAAGGTGGCCAGACCTATGCAGCAAGAACTCTTCCGTCCACGGGGTACCCCGGCCCGCCAGCTCGGCCAGCCGCGACGTCTTGGCCGCAGCCTGCTGCCGGTAGCGCTGTGCGTTCTGGGGCTGGGTGCGGCGACGACGGCACAGGCGTTCGAGTACGGACCCTTCAGCCTGACCGGCTTCATCAAGGCCGGCATCAGCCGGGTCAGCAACGGTTGCGAGGATTGCCAGCGCGACCCCAACGCCGGTCGGCACTTCATCTGGGCCGACGACATCGTGTTCGGCAGGCCGTATGGCGGACTGACCACCGACAGCGTGCAGGTGCAGCCCACGCTTGGCGTCAAGTTCGACCTGCCGATGGGATTCAAGATATCGGCCGCCTACTCGCAGCGCTTGCGCGACGGCGAGGCCGACCTGCCCGGCGTGGTCTATGAGCGCAGCGCGACGCTGACGCACGAGTACTACGGCACGGTGCAAATCGGCAACTTCCTGTCGCGTGGCTGGAACCGGCCGGACTTCCCGTACGCGTCTGACCTGGGTCAGACGGTCTTCAGCGACTCCGGCGCCGCCTACGGCATCCTCACCAAGGCGGTGCGCTACACCTCTCGTGAGCTGTTCGTCGCCGATGGCAACCTGGTGCTCGAAGCCACATACGACCAGGGTGACACCCACTTCAAGCGCAACAAGCCTGAACTGTTCGAGGTCTGGGCGTTGTGGGCGCGCGGCCCGCTGGTCATCGAGGCCGTGGCGCAGTCGGCCAAGAACGGCCCGCCTGCGGCTTTCGCGAAGGCGCCCTTCACGGGCTTGACGCCCTTCCCCGAGCGCGATGACAAGCAGCTCAACGGCAGCAGTCAGGGCATGTTCCTGCTCCTGAGCAAGTACCAGATCGGCACCGCCTATGAAGTGTCGGGCGGGATGCGGTTCAACCGTTGGAGCGGGTCTTATGCGGTGCCACTGACCCTGGGCGCGCAGGCGCAGTGGAACAACCCGTTCAACGTCAACTGGGGTGGCTTCGACGCCAATGGCGTGCCCAATCCCGGCTACTCGGCACGCTCTACCGACCTGATGCTGGGTCTGCGCAAGTACATCAACCCGAAGTGGGTCGGCTACACCGGCCTCACCTACCTGGGCAAGGCCCGCACCGCCAACCCCAGCGACCGCGGCCAGAACAACTCCGCGCTGTTCGCCAGCATCGGCGCCCGTTACACCATCGGCCATGGGCTTGACATCTCCGGCTCCCTGAATGCCGTGAGCTACGCCCGCAAGGGCCAGGCACCCCTGAGCATGCCCGCCCACAACGCCTTCTCGAACGTCGACTCCCGGATTGCCAGACGCGGCAACTGGGTCACGATCGAAGCGAATTACAAGTTCTGAGTCCGAGGTCCAACCATGATGTCCAACTGGCTTCGCACCGTGCCCGGCACCCCGCAGCGCACCCTGCACCGAACCCTGGCCGTGGCCTTCGCGGTGGCGCTGAGCGTCAGCCTCACGTCCTGCGGCGGTGGCGGCTATACCGAGTCGCCCGTCTCGGTGACGGAACGCCGCCCGCTTCCGCAGAGCATGGTGGAGCGGGCCTCGGTGAACTACTCGCCGTACCGCACCTCGCGCAGCCCGGCCGACCTCGACAGCGAGGTCATCACCCCGGCCAACGTGCTGCAGGACCTGCGGCTGATCCAGGCCGCGGGCATCGGCAACATCCGGCTGTTCACGAGCCGCATCTTCTCCGAGACGGTGCTCACGGTCATCCGCGACAACAACCTGGACCTGAAGGTGCATCTCGGCTCCTTCATGGTGCCGCCGCGAACGGCGGCCATCGAGGCCTCCAACCAGGCCGATCTGGACGCGCAGATCCGCCTGGCCAATGCCTTCCCGGACATCGTGGTGGCGGTGAGCGTCGGCAACGAGGCGCTGGTGGAGTGGTCCACCTACCGCATGGAGCCGGCCGTGCTGGCCGGTTACCTCCGCAAGGTGCGGCCCGCCGTGCGCCAGCCGGTGACGACCAACGACAACTGGCTCATGTGGTCGCGCGTGCCACGCGAGGTGGCCGCGTTGGTGGACTACGCCGCCGTGCACGTGTACCCCTTCCTGGACACGTTCTACGATCCGACCAAGTACGACTGGCGCCAGAAGAACGTGCCCGAGGCACAGCGGGCGCAGGCGATGATCGACGCCACCATCGCCGAGGCGAAGAAGCAGTTCAACGACGCGCGGGCCGGCCTCGCGCAAGTCGGCCTGGGCTCGATCCCGATGGTGATCGGCGAGACGGGCTGGGCCGCGGTGGACGCCGCCGGCGGCCCGGCACTGAACCTTCGCGCCCACCCGGTCAACCAGAAGATGTACTTCGACGCGCTGCAGGCCTGGGCGCAGCAGGGCCGGCGCGACGCGCAGGGCCCGAAGGCGATCTACTTCTTCCAGGCCTTCGACGAGCCCTGGAAGCAGGGCGACGACGGCTGGGGGCTCTTCAATGCCCAGCGCCAGGCGCGTTACACCGTCCAGGGACTGGGCACGTGTGGTGTGTCCTGGACGTGCGAGGCCGGCAACTACACGGCCGCCGATGCCGTGAAGTGGATGGCGCCGGCCCAGCTGCCGGCAGTGGCCGCCAACCGCTACACGCTGTACGCCAACGCGGTGGCGGCCGGCGAGCAGATCGCGACCGGCATGCGTTGGGATCCGTTCGTGGCGACGGGCTACCGAGACGACCCGTCGACCGCAGCGCCCGGAGACGGTGGCACCAGCCTTGAGATCACGCCCAATCCGGCGGACTTCGGCTGGGGTCTGTTCCGCTACTCGGCCACCGGCGTGCCCGAGAACCTCTCGGGCTTTGCCAGCGGCCGGCTGAACTTCAGCGTGCGCAGCGACTTCTATCCGGGCCAGATCGAAATCGGCATCAGCACCGACACCGAAGACCGCGACGGCCAGGAAGCCTTCGTGCAGATCGGCCCGGGCGACTTCGGCTACTGCAACGACAACCGCTGGTGCCAGGTCTCGATCCCGATCTCGGCGTTCACCGCCAAGAACCCCAAGCTGGACCTGCGCTACGTGAACTTCCGCTTCATCGTGGCGGATCGCTTCAGCTTCACGGGCAAGCCGCTGAACACCACCGGGCTGCCCAAGCTTCGCATCGACGACATCCACTGGTCGCGCTGAACATGGCGGCGCCCATTGAAGTGGCGCCGCAGACCGGACCCTGGCGTTGGGTACTGACCTCGCGCGATGGTTCGGCGCGGTTGACCGAAGAAGTCCTGACGCCCGGACCCGCGCGGACCGACCTGCCGCGGCTGTGGGTGGACAGCAAGCGCCGGTTCCAGACCGTGCTCGGTTTCGGCGGCGCCTTCACCGAAGCCGCCGCCACGACCTGGCTGAAGCTGCCACCCGGCGAGCGCGACGCCGTGCTGCGCGAGTACTTCGACCCGGTCGCAGGCCACGGCTACACGCTGTGCCGCGTGCACATGAACAGCTGCGACTTCGCGCTCGGCCACTATGCCCACCTCGACACGCCGGGCGACACCGCGTTCGAGGGCTTCAGCATCGAGCGTGACCGCGAGGCGCTGCTGCCGATGATCCGCGCCGCACAGCGCGTCGCCGGGCCGAAGCCGCTGCAACTGCTGGTCTCGCCCTGGAGCCCTCCTGCCTGGATGAAGAGCAACGAGCGCATGGCCGATGGCGGCCACCTGCGGCCCGAGTACCGTGCCGCCTGGGCGCAGTGCTTCGTGCGCTTCATCCAGGCCTACGCGGCCGAAGGCGTGCCGGTATGGGGCGTGTCGGTGCAGAACGAACCCGAAGCGCGCCAGCGCTGGGACTCGTGCCTGTACACGGCCGAAGAAGAACGCGACTTCGTGCGTGACCACCTGGGCCCGGCGCTGCACGCCGCCGGCTTGGGGGACATCCGCATCGTGGTCTGGGACCACAACCGCGACGCGATGGTCGAGCGGGCCAGCACGATCTACGGCGACCCCGAGGCCGCCAAGTACGTTTGGGGCACGGGCTTTCACTGGTACATGGAAGACCATTTCGACCATGTGCAGCTGGTGCACGACGCCTGGCCCGACAAGCAGCTGCTGTTCACCGAAGGCTGCCAGGAAGGCGGCCCGCACCACGGCAGCTGGGCGCTCGGCGAGCGCTATGCGCGCTCGATGATCAACGACCTCAACCGCTGGACCGTGGGCTGGATCGACTGGAACCTGCTGCTCGACGAGCACGGCGGCCCCAACCACGTCGGCAACTACTGCAGCGCCCCGCTGCTGGCCGATGTGGCCCACGGCCGCTTGATGCACCAGAGCTCGTACTGGTACCTCGGCCACTTCGCGCGGTACGTCAGGCCGGGTGACCAGCGGATCCTGTGTGCCGCGACGCGCGAGGCGCTGGAGTGCACGGCCTTCGTCAACCCGGCAGGTCGCGTTGCGGTCGTCGCGTGCAACCGCGGAGAGGACGCGCTGCCGTTCACGCTCACCATCGACGGCGTCGCCCGCGCGGTCGAACTGCCGCCACGGTCGATCGCGACCTTCCTGGCCGGAGCTTGAGGGTTCGGCCCTGGCTTCGCTCGCGGGCCGGTCAAGCCCGCCGCCTGCACACCGCCCCAACCACTGCCAGACCGAGCAGCATCAACGCGTAGCCGGCCGGCTCGGGCACGGCCACGGTGAGCGTTCCGTCCTGGTACAGGCGGCTCGAATCCCAGTGCAGACCCGGCGCCAGCTCGGGCAGGAACAGGCTGCCGAACTGGCCACTCAAGGTGCTGTTCGTGCCGTTCCAGTCGAACAGGTCGAAGCTGTCGCCGGCCTGTCCGGCGTAGCCGGCCAGCCAGCGCACACGCAGATTCACCCCGCCCGCAGTGACGAAGACGTTTCCGGCGTCGAAGACCAGGCTGTCGTGCTGGCTGCCGGGGGTGGTGCCGCCCAGTTCCATCACCAGGTCGCCGGCGTCGAAACGGATCTCGCCGGACATCTGCACCTCGGCCGCGCTGTTGCCGGGCTCGTAGCCGCCGGCAAAGTGCTTGGCCCCGGCGCCGCTGAAGTCGCCGCTGCCTCGAACCAGGCCGAAGAACGTCGCCGAAGAACCGGCGGTCACGGTCACCAGACCGTTCTGCTCCATGGAGTCCCAGAACAGCACATCGGCCGCGGGGCCCGAGACCTGGATGCGGGCGCCGGAGCGGTTGACCACCGCGCCGGCCACGCTCGAGTCGCCGCTGACACTGAGCCGGCCGCTGTTGTCCAGGCCGCCGGCCAACACCACCTGAGCCTGGGCGAGGTTGATCTGGCCGTCGGCACGGTTGACGGTCCGGTCGGCCACCTCCAGCCGGGCCGTCCCTCTCAGGGTCTGGACATCCACGTTGCCCTGGTTGTTCAAGCTGCCGGCGAGCTGCATCGTCTGGCCCTCGACCACGCTGACGCGGCCGCCGCGCTGCACCTCGGTATCGCCTTGCAGGCGGCCTTGGCCAGCCAGGATGCCGCCGGTGGCGACCGTCGTTCCAAGCGCAACGCGGGTGGTGCCGCCGGACAGGTCCAGGGTCACGAGCTGGCGCGACGTGCCGCCAATGCGCAGTTCGCGCGCCTGGCCGTTGGCACTGCCGCGCACGGTGGCGCTGACGCCGGGGTCGATCACGACGTCATGCATCGCGCCGACACGCGCGGCCGCCGTGCCGGTGCCGGCCCAGTTCCAGCGATTGCCGGTGTTGTCGTCCCAGGCGCCGTCGCCACCCACCCAGTCCGGGTGCAGCGTCATCACGAAGCCGCGCTCCTGGCCATTGGAAACCAGCACGGCTTCGCCGACGACCTGGGCATGGCGATTGATGTCGAGCGCCCGGGTCGGCCGCAGGTCGGGGCCGGCCAGGGTGCGCAAGTCGGTCATCGAGCCGTCGGTGCGCCACAAGGCGGCACCGCGATCGGGGCCCTGCTGAAAGCCGCCGACGATCTGGCCGGCGTTGTTGATGGCCTCCGCTCTGCCGATGAAGCCCGCTGGTGTGCTCAGCTCGGTCATGCTGGTGCCTGCGCCCCAGAGCACGGGTCGCCGACGGCTGCCGGCGTCGAACGACTCGCCGACAACCCAGCCGGCGTCGTTGATGCCATGGGCCTCGCTGCGCCCGCCCTCCAGATTGCCGAGCAGCTGCAAGCTGTTGCTGACGGTGTTGTAGCGAAAGGCCTGGGGCTGGTTGACTCCGCTGGCGAACTGGCCGGCCACGATGCCGCTGGCGTTGATGGCTCGCGCCGAGCTGGAGCCGGGCGCCCCGGAGGGATTGCTGATCACCTCGAGCGGTGCACCCGGTGTCCAGACCACCGGGTCGAAGAAGTTACCCGGGCGGCGCGCCCAGCCCGCCGTCTGCCCCGCGTCGTTGATGTCGAACGCCAGGCTGCTGCTGTAAGGCGCCGGCTGGGCCAGCACCTGCATGCCGGTGGCGGAGGTCCAGCGGAAGGCGCGGTAGGCGCTGCCATCGCCTTCGATGTCGGAGTACCCGACGACCTGGCCGAGGTTGTTGATGCCGCTGCCGTTGCTCCCGACGTGGCCGGCGAGCACACCCAGGTCGCGCATCGCGACGCCACGCTGCCAGATGAAGGCGCGGCTGGCGCCGTCGCTGCGCCAGGCAGAGCCGGTGACCTGACCCAGGTCGTTGATGGCGGCGGCGCTGCTGCGGTCGCCGCCGAAAGTGGGCACGATCTCGAGCGTGACGCGGCCCTGGGCCGAGGCGGGCGACACGAGGACCGTTGCCGAGCAGACAGCCAGGCAGGCAGCGGCGGTGGGAAGAAGGCGGATCGAAAACATGGCGGGCTCCCGGGCTGGCACGCGGCACCTCGCCGCATGGCCGCCATGCTCCCGCGCAGGCGTTGCGTGGCCGTTGCCGCGCTCAGGCTGGTGCTTCGCGCACAAGGGTTCGGCTCTGGGCCTGGAAAGTCAGTGCGGTGGCAAAGGCGGCATCGGCGAACGACAGCGCCGCGGCAAAGTCGGCATCGGACAGCGCGCGCGCCGCATCGTGGCTTCTGTAGATGTTGGCGAACTCGCGTTCGCGACCGGCCTGCACCAGCAGGTGGCCCACGCCGAGCGCCTCCAGCGCGTCCCACATCTTCGGGTTGTACGCGCGCGTCATCTGCAACGCGAATCCCACCGGGTCGTTGCGGCCGAGCACCGCGGTCAGGCGCAGGATCAGCTCGAACGGCAGACCGACCTGGCCCTTTTCCACCAGGCTCATGAACGACGGGTCGTCCACTTCCAGCGCCCGGCCCAGGTCGTCCAGCGTCAGGCCAGCGGCCTGCCGCAGATCGCGCAGCAACGCGGCGCCCTTGGCCACGGCGGCTTTGGTGCCGGGCCGCTGGATCCGCGACTGGGCGAGCGCGAGAGCCACGTCGGAGGCGGTGCCAACGTCACCCAGCACCGAACTCGCGAAGGACTGCAACTGCCGCGCCAGCGTGGTGGCCAGCGAGGGACCGGCGCGCTTGCCAGCCGGTGCGGCCTGCGCTCGCCGGGCGCGCGCGGGCGCGGGATGCACCGCCTTCTTCATGCCACCGGCTCGCCCGCCTTCGCGGCCGAGCCCGAGGCCTCGCGCACCTGCCGCCGCAGGACCTTGCCAAGGCTGGACTTGGGCAGCGGATCTGCGCTGAACTCGACGAAACGGGGCATCTTGTAGCCCGTCAGGTGCTGCCTGCAGTGGTCGAGCAGCGCCTGCGCGGTCAGCGCGGCGTCGCTTCGAACGACGACGATCTTGACCACCTCGCCCGAGTGCTCGTCGGCCCAGCCGATGGCGGCCACCTCGGCCACACCGGGGTGCATGGCGACCACGTCCTCGATCTGGTTCGGAAAGACCTTGAAGCCCGAGACGATGATCATGTCCTTCTTGCGGTCGGTGATCTTGAACCAGCCGCGTTCGTCCATGAAGCCCATGTCGCCGGTGCGCAGCCAGCCATCGGGGGTGAAGGCGAGCGCGGTTTCGGCGGGCAGGTTCCAGTAGCACGCCATCACCTGCGGGCCGCGCAGGCAGATCTCGCCGACCGCGTTCGGCGCGAGGACCCGGTCGGCGTCGTCGAGGACGGTGGCCTCCGTCGACGGGATCGGCAGGCCGATCATCCCCGTCCAGTCTTCGATGTTCAGCGGATTGGCGATCGCGCCGGGCGAGGTCTCCGTCAGGCCGTAGGCCTCGACCAGGGGAACGCCAGTGGCCTTCTTCCAGCGTTCGGCCACCACGCGCTGCACGGCCATGCCGCCCGCGTTGGCCATCTTCAGGCTGCGGGTGTCGACCTCGGCGAAGCCGGGCGCGGCCAGCAAGGCCCGGTACAGCGTGTTGACGCCGATGATCGCGGTGAACGGATGCCTCTTCAGGTCATGGATGAAGGCGTGCATGTCGCGCGGGTTGGCGACCAGGAGGGTCAGGGCGCCGATCTTCATGAACACCAGGCTCGAGCTCAGCGCATAGACGTGGTACAGCGGCAGCGGGCAGACGAAGATCTCCTTGCCGTCCAGCAGGTTGGGCGCGATCCAGGCCGACAGCTGCTGCAGGTTGGCCACCATGTTGCCGTGGGTCAGCATCGCACCCTTGGCCACGCCTGTGGTGCCGCCCGTGTACTGCAGGAAGGCGGTGTCGGCGTGACCCAGCGGCACGTCTTCCAGACCCAGCGTGTGCCCCGCACGCAGGGCGGCGTTGAACTCGACGGCACCGGGAATCGTCCAGCTCGGCACCATCTTCTTCACGTACTTCACGACCGCGTTGGTGAGCACTTCCTTGAGCACCGGGAACATGTCGCCAACCTCGGTGGTCACGACGGCCAGTTGCATCTTCGGGTTGCGTTGCAGCACCTGTTGCAGCGTCCGGGCGAAGTTCTCGAGCACCACGATGGCAACCGCGCCCGAATCGAGCAACTGGTGCTCGAGCTCGGTGACCGTGTACTGCGGGTTGACGTTCACCACGACCAGGCCCGCCCGCAGGGCGCCGAACATCGCCACCGGGTACTGCAGCAGGTTGGGCATCATGATCGCCACGCGGTCGCCCTTGCGCAGCCCCAGGGACTGCTGCAGCCAGGCCGCGAAGGCCCGGCTCTCGCGGTCGAACCCGGCGTAGGTGATCTGCGCTCCCATGCTGCTGAACGCCGGAAGCGCCGCGAAGCGCCGGCAGCTGGTTTGCAGCACGTCGACCAGCGACGCAAACTCGTCCAGATCCACCTCGGGCGGAATGCCCGCCGGGTACTCCTTCAACCAGACTCGTTCCATCGACTGCACCCATGCCGGCAAGCGCCGGCCGTCGTTCACCGCAAGACGCCGGACTTCAGATCTGCGACTTGAAGTAGTGGAACGAGTGGACGAACGCGTCGCGGAGCTTGTCCATCTCCGACACCATCGCTTCCCAGCGGTCTTCCCCGGCGGATTTCAGGTCTTCGAGCTTGGCTGCGGCCGCCTTGGACTGTTGACGCAGGCTGGCCACTTCGGTGTTGTACTTGGCGCGCACCTCTTCCCTGGCGTCTTTCGCCTTGGTCGCGAGCTCGTCCATCGTCGCATTCAGGGCGTCGAGCTGTCTCTTCATCTTCTGGATGTAGTCATCACGCTTTGTCATGGCACGGCCCCTGTTGCGGTTGATCGGACTTGGCATCTGCTTCGGGAGCAGCCTAGTGCGACGGGCGCCCGGGGTCGGTTCGCTGGCGCACACTGCGGGCGCCCTGCGGGGTGCTGCGCTACCCGCCGCCAGCCCCCGCCTGCCACACCCGCACGTGCTCGATCTCCATCGTGCGCGGGAAGATGCTGTCGTCGACCGCGCCCCCCAGGTTGCCGCCGATCGCGATGTTGAGCAGCAGGTATTGCGGCGCATCGAAGGGCCAGGCCGCGCGGCCGGTGCGCGGGTTTCGGTAACGGTGGTAGACGTTGCCGTTCACGCCGATGACGATCTCGTTGGCGGTCCAGTGCAACTGGTAGTCGTTGAACGCCGTGCAGGCCGTCGGCAGCTGCGTGCGTGAGCCGTTGCCGCTGCCCCCGGTGATGGGCGTGTGCACGGTGCCCAGGATCTCGGTCGGGTTGCGGCCGACGTGCTCCAGGATGTCGATCTCGCCGTCGTCGGGCCAGACGCCGCCGGTGCCCAGCATCCAGATCGCCGGCCAGGTGCCGGTGCCGCAAGGCATCCTGGCGCGGATCTCGAAGAAGCCGTAGGTCCACTGCGCCTTGCCGCGCGTGATCATCCGGGCCGAGGTGTAGCGCTGACCCCCGCCGTCGGCAAACCCGGCGGTGGACTCGAGCCGCGCCGTGATCCGCAGCCGCCCGGACTCGACGACGCTGTTCAGGGCCCGTGCCGCGGCGTAGTACTGGCGCTCGTTGTTCCACCAACCCGGCCGGTTGCGCTCGGTGTCGTAGCCCCAGCGCGTGGCGTCCGGAAGGCCGGGCACGTCGAACTCGTCGGCCCACACCAGGCGATACCCCGCCGGCGCAGGACCGGTGACGACCGGTGGCGCAATGGGAGGCGCCGCGACCGGGGGTGCCGCCGGCGGCGCAGCAGCCGCAGGGGGAGCAGAGGGCGCTGTGGGCGCAGGCGCGGAATCGCCTCCGCCCCCGCAGGCCACCATCAGCTGCAGCAGGCCCAGCAGCATCACGGACCGGCCCGCGCAGCGGGCGTTGACGACAGCCCCGGTCATGAAACTGCAGGCGCCGCGTACTTGGGACGCTCGTCCTTGTCCCACAGGCCCCACTGCGTACCGACTTCGCCTTCCTGCTGCAGCTTCCAGGGCTCGTCGAAGGACGAGAAATAGAACATCTTGACTCCTTCGCTCCGGCCCCATTGCTGGACGTCGATGAAGAAGCGCATCGCGTTCTCGGCCGAGGGCACGGCGTCCGCCACGGCCTGGCCGCTGCCGGGCCAACCGGTCTCGGTGATCATGACCGGCTTGTCGCCACCGGCAGCCTTCACGAGGCCGTACATCCGTCGCACATACTGCGCGGCCACGTCGATGTGGGCGCCTTCCCAGAACGGGTAGCAGTTGGGCAGCAACACGTCGCAGGCGGCCGTCAGCGCGGGCCTCTCCAGGAAGTGGAAGTAGGCGTCGACGCAGCCCACGGGCACGTCTTCCGGCAACGCCGACTTGACACGTGCGATGTAGGCGAGCAGTTCATGTTCAGGCAACTCGCCGCGCAGCAGGACCTCGTTGCCGACCACGGCGACGCCGACCAGCCCTTGTCGGGCCAGTTCGATCAGCGCCGCGATCTCGCGCTCGTTGCGCGCGCGGTCGGCACTGATCCAGGCGCCGACCATCGTCTTCAGGCCCTTCTCATGGGCCAGGCGGGGAGTCCACTCATGGCCCTCGGTACACGAGAACGAGCGAACCCAACGGGTGTGCGGCGCGATGAGGTCGATGCGTCGGCGAACCTGAGCCTCGGTGACCGTGTCGCCGGCGCGCTGACCCTGCGTGTAGGCGCTGAAGCACATGCCGTACACGCCGCGCTCGAACTGCTCGGCGTACAGCGCGCGGATCTCGGCCGAGGCCTTGCCCGCCAGTGCCGAAGGCTCAGCCCCTGGCAGCAGCAGGCCGTGGTCGGCCAGCCAGGGCCGGGCCCCCGAGCCCTGTGACGACGATGACGCGCTGGCGCGCTGCTTGCGACGTTCCAGCTCGGCATGGACCTCGGTGGCGCGCTTCTCGTCGAGGTCGTAGTTGCGCATGATCCACATCGCCAGCAGCGTGCCGACGATGGGCACGCCGGAGTAGAAGAGCCGCAGCCCGTCCACCGCGCCCTCAGGCTGCGTCGCAGCCCCTGGAGTGAAGGCCACCACCGACATGATGGCGCCGCTGAGCAGGCCGGCGATGGCAAAGCCGAACTTGACCATCCACCAGTAGATCGCACCGAAGATGCCCTCGCGCCGCTTGCCGGTGGCCAACTCATCGAGGTCGCAGACGTCGGCGGTCATCGACATCATCAGCGTGAACAGCCCGCCGATGCCGAACGAGAAGAACGGCAGCGCGAACATGAACATCCACGGCTTGCCCGGCACCATGAAGAACCAGAGCAGGATGTAGCCGATGATGGAGATACCCTGCGACACCATGAAGGCGTTCTTCTTGCCCATCTTGCTGGACATCCAGGCCACCGTCGGAATCACGGCGAAGGTGGTGACCAGCGCGCCGACGCTGCCGAACAGCGTCGGCCAGATCCAGGCATCTGCGGTGCTGCCATTGAACAGGTGGTAGACGACGATGAAGAACGAAAACGCCGCCACCGTGTTGAAGGCGTTGAAGATCAGGAACGTGGCGTAGCAGAGCTTGCGGAAGGGCTCGTAGCCGAACGACTCCTTGAAGCCGATCAGGATCTCGCGCATGCCGCCGCCGAAGTTGGCCCAGGTCAGGGGCACGAGGTGGGTGTCGTCCTTGGTCGACCGGCTGGGCAGGAACAGCGCCGGCACCATCGCCAGCAGCATGCAGATCACGCCGACCCAGACCGACAGCGTGCGAGTGGCGGTGTCGGCGTTCTCGAACCAGGACTTGTCGTACATCACGACCCAGAACCACGGCGCGATGACCCAGGCCCACTGGCCGATCCACTGGGCGACGGCCATGATGCTGGTGCGCTCGTGGAAGTCGTCGCTCATCTCGTAGCCCATGGCCACGTACGGGATGCTGAACAGCGTCAACCCGGCATAGAAGACGATCGACCAGAACAGGAAGTAGACGAAGTTGTAGTTCACCCCGTCGGCGCGGTGGAGCTGCCACATCGCCACGAAGGAGATGCCCATCACGACGGCGCCGATCAACACGTACTGCTTGCGCCGGCCCCAGACCGAACGCGTGTTGTCGGAGATGAAACCCATGATCGGGTCGGTCACCGAATCGAAGACCCGCGGCAGGAAGAACAGCACGCCCCACATCCAGCCCGGGAAGCCCATGTCCTGCACCAGCACGACCATGAAGATGCCCAGGGCCGCCGGGAACATCTGGTTGGCCAGCATGCCCAGACCGAAGGCCACCTTCTGTCCGAAGGGCACCTTGTGGGCGGCGGCGGGTACTGCGGTGGTGTTCATGTGTCTCCTGCTTTTGTCTTGAGTCCCGCCGCCGGCAGGGGGTTCAGCTGCGAAGGCTGCCGAGCAGCGCCAGCAGCCACATGGCGCCGAAGACGAAGGGCAGCGCCTTTGCCGCCCAGCGGCCCCGCCGCGCCAGCCGCGTGGCGGGGGCCAACGGGCAGAGGTCGGCCAGGCCGGCACGTTCGAACTCGCGTCGCACGTCGTCCGACGCTGCAAGCGCTGCGTGGATGGCAACGCCGATCAATGCCGCGACCAGCATTCCGAACAGCGGGAAGGCCAGCGCGAGCCAGTTGCCGCTGCTCGCGGCCTCGGCGCGGTAGGCGGTGAACAGCAGGCCGCCGGACAGGATCAGCCAGCTCACGCGGTGGTTGACCAGCGTGTCCTCGTGCGTCCACTGCTCGCGCAGCGCGCGGTACTGGTCCCACAGCGCCACATCGGGCGTGCGGTGGGTGTGCATCGTGGGTTCGTTCATGCCAGCGCTCCCGGGGCCGGCTCCCGCTCGGGGTACAGGCTCTGCACGACAAGCTTGGGTCGGCGGTCGACGGTGAACAGGCCCCAGTGCTTCTCGGGCTCCAGCGGGTCGGAAGACCCCTTCCAGGGCTCGTCGAAGGCCTCGAAGACGAAGCAGAGCAGGCCCTCGGCCCGCGTCCAGTCCATCAGGTCCTGGTGATAGACGGCCTGAAGCTCCTGCACCGCGTGCTCGGCATTCATGCCGCGGCCGTTGCTGTTGGTGCACCAGCCGGCTTCGGTGATCACGACCGGCTTGCCCGGATACAGGCGCGCGACGCTGGCGACGTTGTCCTTGGTGTAGTCCAGGGCCTCGTGGATGTGCTTGTACTCCCAGACCGGGTAGGTGTGCAGCGAGATGAAGTCGAGCTCGGCCACCAGGTCGCGCAGCTTGTCCTGCCAGGGCACGTAGTTCTCGCAGAAGGTCACGGGCTGCGGCAACCGCGCCTTGACCCACCGCACGTACTCGATCATCCGCGGCACCGGCACGAAGTGGTCGGTCCAGTCGACCGTGGCCTCGTTGCCCACGGCGACACTGAACACCGTGTGCTCGTGCCGGCGCGCCAGCGCCACCAGCCGCTCGAGCTCGGCCGCGTTTTCGCGCCGGCTGGCGTCCAGTTGGTCCTCGCTGTACGTGCCGCCCCAAGGGCAGCCGAAGTTGTTCATCTCGGCGCCGAGGTAGGCGCCCAGCATCACCCGCAACGGCAGGCGGTCTTCGGCGATGACCTGGAGCACGCGCTCGGCGTGAACGCTGCAGTCGTACAGGCGCAGCAGCGACCAGTGGCGGGCCAGCAGATGCAGGTCTTCGCGGATCTGCTCGACCGAGGGATAGACCTTGAGGTCCGGGCTCTGGCCCTCGCGGTAGCCCGAGTAGCAGATGGCATTGCCTTGCGGCAGGACGAGGCGACCGGACATCGCGGCCCTCATGCGAACTTCGGTCGTGCGTCCTTGTCCCACAAGCCCCAGAAGGCGCCGACGTCGCCTTCGGCACCGACCTTCCAGGCCTCATCGAAGGCCGCAAAGTGGAACCACTCGATCCCTTCGCGTTCGGCCCAGGCGGCGGTGTCGACGAAGTACTGCATCGCCGCCTCGGTGCCGGGGATGGCTCCGTGGAAGGCGCTGCCCTGGTCGGGCCATCCGGTCTCGCTGATCAGGATGCGTTTGCCCGGCGCCGCGGCGCGGGTCTTGGCCAGCATCTGCTGCATGTAGGGCAGCGCCTGCTCGCGCGGGCAGCCTTCCCAGAACGGGTAGCAGTTGGTCATCACGACATCGCACTCGGCGGTGACGCGGGGGTGCTTCTCGAACAGGAAGTAGGCATCGACATAGCCCACCGGTACGCCAGGCAGGGCCTCCTTCATCTGCCGGATGTGGGCAATCAGTTCGTCTTCGGTGAGGTCGCCACGCAGCAAGACCTCGTTGCCCACGGCCACGATGTCGGCGTGGCCGGCCTTTGCGACGGCGATCGCCCCGGCCATCTCGCGGGCGTTGATCTCGAGGTCGGTGCCGAGCCAGGCGCCGACCAGCGTCTTCAGGCCCATCTCGTGCGCGATGCGCGGGGTCTGCTCGTGGCCGTCGGTGCACGAGAAGCTGCGCACCCAGCGCGCGTGCGGCCTGCAGATGGCCATCCGCTCGCGGATCTGCGCTTCGCCGATTGGGTCACCCGGCTGCTGGCCTTCAAGGTAGGGGCTGAAGCACAGGCCGTGGATGCCACGGGCCAGCGTGGCGCGGAAGGCGGCGTCCAGCGCCGCGCGCTGCTCGGGCGGCAGCGGCGGCACGGCGGGCGCTGCCGCGGCACCGTCGGTGCTGCCGCTGCCGGTGATGGCAGCACCATGGCTCCCGCTGTGGGAGTGGGCATGCGAGCGGGGATGGCTCATCGTCGGATCTCCAGGAAAGCGGGGCGGCGCTCAGGGGGGCCGTCAGGTGCGGCGCTCGGACACATGCCCGGGCTCCCAGGGCATCACGCCGGGGCCTCGCTCGGGCACCGGCCCGTAGCCGCCGACCTTGTCGTAGACGCGCACGTAGTCCACCACGAGTTCGGCCGGGAACTTCGTCGCGGGGTTGGGCACGCCGGGGAAGTTGCCACCCACGGCCACGTTCATCACGATGTAGAACGGCTGGTCGAAAGGGGCCGGCCAGGGGTGGAGGTCGTGGTCGCCGGTCGCTTCGACGCCCATGCCGTTTTCGAGCCGGCCACAGCTCCACCAGTGGCGGTAGGTGCAGGTCTGCACGTCGTCGACGAAGAAGCGGATCTCGCCCGGCTCCCACTCGACGGCGTACAGGTGCCAGTCGGACACCAGGCTGCCGCCCGGCAAGGGGTGGGTCGTGGTGATCAGCGAGCGACGCGGGTAGGTGCTGCCGAAGTGGATGCTGTTGAGCACCTCCTCAGGCTTTTCGCCGACGATCTCCATCAGGTCGATCTCGCCGCTGGCGGCCCAGCCGCCGTACTTGTCCTCGACCGGCAGCATCCACAGGGCCGGCCACAGGCCCTTGCCCCAGGGCACCTTGGCGCGGAACTCGATCCGGCCGTACTGCTTGCCGAAGAGCACCGTGCCATCGCGTGCCTTGGTCTTGAGCCGGGCCGAGGTGTAGCCGCACCCATGCAGCGGTGCCTTGACGGCGCGGATGAACAGGCAGCTGTCGCGAACCTGCACGTTCTCGGGCTCGTGGGTGTAGTACTGCAGTTCCTCGTTGCCCCAGCCCGGCACCCAGGCGTGGTTCTTGTAGTCGTAGAAGCCGTTGCCGAGGTCGAAGTCCCACTTCGAGCGGTCGACCTCGGTGCCTTCGAACTCGTCGGCCCAGACCAGGGTCCAGCCGTGTGGGTGCAAGGGTGCGCTCATGTCGAATGAACCTCGATCGGTTGCCTTTGCTCCTTGTGCGCCGCGAGGAAGTCGCGGTACCAGAGGTAGCTGTCCTTGGGCGTGCGGGTCAGCGTCGCGTAGTCGACGTGCACGATGCCGAACCGCTTGGCATAGCCGCTGGCCCACTCGAAGTTGTCCATCAGGCTCCAGACCATGTAGCCGGCCATCGGCACGCCCTGTGCCAAGGCATCGCCGACGGCAGCGATGTGGCTGGCGATGTAGTCGGTACGCTCGGTGTCGTGCACCCGCGGACCGGCGGGCGTGTCGACCAGCGTGTCCTGGAATGCGGCGCCGTTTTCCTTCACGTAGAGCGGCGGCAAGGTCCAGTCTCGGTGCATGCGGAGGAGCAGTTCGGTCAGGCCTTCGGGCACGATCTCCCAGCCCATGTCGGTCAGCGGCTTGCCGCTTGTCTGTGCGCTCCAGGCTCCGCTGGCGCTGACGACACCGCGCGTGTAGTAGTTGATGCCCAGGAAGTCCATCGGCGTGGCGATCGTGGCCAGGTCGCCAGGCTCGATGTGCGGTGCGTCGCCCCCCAGCTCATGCCAGACGTCGGCCGGGTACTCGCCCTTGAACAGCGGATCCATGTACCAGCGGACCGAACGCCCGTCCTCCAGACGCGCCGCGGCCACATCCTCGGGGCTGTCGGTGGCCGGCCCGATCGGCGACAGGTTCAGCACGATGCCCAGGCGGCTCTTGCAACCGTCGGCACGCAGCGCCTGCAAGGCCAGGCCGTGGCTCAGCAGCAGGTGGTGCGCCACCTGCATCGCGGTCGCGCGGCTCTTGATGCCGGGCGCGAAGATGCCGTTCTGGTGGCCGAGCACCGCAATCACCCACGGCTCGTTGTGCGTCGTGATCGCGGCGACGCGGTCGCCCAGCCGGGCGGCGACGGCTCGTGCGAAGGCGACGAAGCAGTGCACGGTCTCGCGGGAGGCCCAGCCGCCGGCATCCTGGAGCGCTTGCGGCAGGTCCCAGTGGTTCAGCGTCAGGTAGGGCGTGACCCCTCTTGCCAGCAGCCCGTCGACCACCCGGTCATAGAAGGCCAGGCCGGCTTCGTTGAAGGCGCCCCGCCCGTCGGGCTGCACGCGCGGCCAGCTCATCGAGAAGCGGTAGGCATCCACGCCCAAGCCGGCGATCAGGTCGAGGTCGGCCTCGAGCCGGTGATAGTGGTCGCAGGCGACGTCGCCGTTGGAACCATCGGCGATGGTGCCGGGCTGACGGCAGAAGCGGTCCCAGATGGACTCGCCCTTGCCTTCGACGTCGGCAGCCCCTTCGATCTGGAACGAACTTGTCGCCACACCCCAAACGAAGTCTGGCGGGAAGACGTGGCGAGGGTGCAGGGAATCAGGTGAGTTCATGGGCATGCAGCGACGCGCCATTTCATGAAAGCGCTTTCACAGTTTGCAAGTCGACGCCTCGACTGTCAATCGAGGGTAATCGCGGGGGGCCGGCGGGCCGGTGGATTCAGCGTCGCCGCGCCGGCCGGTACTCGCGGCTGCTCTCGCGCACGACCAGGCGCGGCACGGGCATCTCCACGGTCGGGGTCTCGCCCGTGAGCAGCTGCAGCATCGCGGCGGCAGCCAGCTGGCCCAGCTCCTGCACCGGGTGATGAACACTGGTCAGAGGCGGAATGGCATACACCGCTGCCGCGAGGTCGTCGAAGCCGACCAGCGAGACGTCCTCGGGCACCCGCATTCGGCGCCGGTGCAAGCCCAGGCCCGCACCAAACGCCATCTGGTCATTGGCCGCGAAGATCGCCGAGAACGATTCGCGGCTGTCGATCAGACGCTCGACCGCCGCCAGGCCGCTGGCCTCGGTGAAGTTGCCGGGCATCACGAGCCCGGGCTCGTACTTGAGCCCCGCGGCCTCAAGCGCCGAGCGGTAGCCGCGCAGACGCTCCTTGCCGTCCGGATGTTTCAGGTCGCCGGAGACGAACGCGATGCGCCGGTGCCCCAGGCTCAGCAGGTGGTGCGTGGCCAGCCGCGCCCCTTCGAAGTTGTCGAAGTCGAGCGCGTACAGGCCTGGGGCCTTCAGGGTGCGCCCGGTGACGACCACCGGCAGCTCCTGCGCCGTCGCCGCCAGCGCGCTGTCGCTGAGCCGGCCGGTCAGCACGATGATGCCGTCGACCCGGCGGGAACGCAGGGTGTCGATGCAGCGCGCCTCGTGCGTGGCGCTCCACTGCCCGCTGACGAACAAGGGGCTGTAGCCGGCGACGCTGAGCCGGTCCTCGATCCCGCGCAGCGCCCCGCCATAGAAGGGACTGTCGATGGCCTGTGTGACGACGCCGATGCTCAGCGTGCGTCCGCCGGCCAGCCCACGGGCGACCGGGTTGGGCACGAAGCCCAGGTCTGCAATGGCCCGGTCGACCGCCTTGCGCTTGTCGTCGCTGACCACCGCAGTGCCGTTGAGGATGCGCGACACGGTGCTGGGAGACACCCCTGCCGCTGCCGACACCATGTCAAGCGTCACCTTGCTGCCCAGGCCGTCTGCGGCCCGGCGGCGCGCTCGTACAGGCGCCTTCACTGTTTGGCTGTTGGCCACGACCCCTCCGGATTCGGCGCCAAGTCTACAGGTCGACCCCCCGGGCCCAGGGGCCATGATCCGGGGCGCGGCACGGGATCCCGGAACCGCCTTCGTCCATCACGGCTGCGGCTCACGCGGGGCCTGGCGACGGTCGGTCAGCGACACCGCGCGACGATCGGCGCCGGACCGGCGATCCCCCCAGGCATGTTCGAGTTCCATGCGCTTGAGCTCTTCGACCGCGCCCTCGTCGGCACCACCGACCTTTCGCGCCTGGGCGCGGGCCAGGCGCTCCATCAGGCGCAGATCGCGGTCGGTCAGCTCGAGTGCCGACTGCGCCCATTGCTCGACGATCGCGATCAGGTCCTCGTAGCGCACCGGCGCGGCCATGCGACGGGTCCGCAGAGCGGCGAGCGTGCCCCGATGCCGCGGGTCGACCTCGCGCAGCACGGCATCGAGCACCTTCTCGCCCTCGCCGTCTTCGGCGACCACGTCGACGATGCGCCGGGTGTGCATTTCCTCGGCGCTGTAGAGCCGCCCGGACAGCACCATCTCGCTGGCCACCGCATATCCGGCCTTGCGGATCGTGAAGTCCCATGCCCCCATGCCGGGGAACAGGTTGAACAGCACCTCGGGGAAGCCGGCCTGCGCGCTGCGCTCGAAGATCACCTTGTGGAACGGCAGGACCGACTCCAGGCCGCCGCCCAGCGTGTCGCCCTGCACCAGCGCGGTGGTGTGGATGCCGAGTTCGGCGGCGTTTTCCATCCACCAGACCAGATCGACGCACTTGCGGCCGTACAGCTGGAGAGACTGCACGTCGCCGGCGCGGACCAGAAGCACGAACAAGGAAAGATCGCCGCCGAAGTTGAAGACCTTGGGCACGTCCGAGCTGAGCACGAAGTGCCTGACCTGCCCGGGGTTGGCGGCAATGTCGTCGAGCATCAGTTGCAGCTCGCGCAGCGCGGCCAGGCTGTAGCACTGGATCGGCCGGACCGCCAGACGCGCCCGCAGCAGCCTCAGGTCGGAACTCCACTCCAGGCGCAGATTGCGGTAGGGCCGGCCCAACATGGCCGCGATGCCCACCGCCGGTGCCGTGCCCGGCCCGGCGGAACCGGGCAAGGGGGCGTTCATACCGCTTCGACGATCCGCGTGAAGTGGTGGAAGTTCACGCGCACCGACTCGATCACCGCCGCCTGGGCGGATCCATCGGTCACGAGGTTGAGCACCTGCCGAAGCTCGGCCATGTGCTGAGCATCCATGGTCGCGTGCGAATCGATGAAGGACACGCCGCGGTCCCCGTCGAGCAGCAGGGACTCGCGGATCGCGTTGGCGAACGGGCCGCCGTAGACCGAGGCGATGACCTCCAGCGCATACAGCATGCCCAGCACCGAACAGGGATGTCGCCGGTCCGCGGCCCAGTGGTTGTAGCCGTTGAGCGCCAACGTGTCGGCGCGCGGTGCGTGGGCCCGACTCGCCGCGGGCGGCACGCCGATGGCCTCGAGGTCGTTGAGCACCCAGTCCTCATGGCCAGCTTCTTCGTGCATGTGCTCGTACAGGAAGCGCCGGATCGCCTGGAAGCGGTCGTCCAGACGACTGGCCGCGGCGGCACAAACCGGGTTGAAATGCCAGACGACGTGATAGAGCTCCAGCAGCAATGCGCGGTAGCGCTCCAGGCTCATGCCTTCGGCGACTGCAGCGACGACCTTCGGGTGAGTCTCGAAGCCGCGGCGGTCCTCGTCGGTCTCGGTCACCAGTTCGGCAAAGAAGGGCAGCATGGCGTTTGGAATGTCTGACATCACCCCCCCCTTTTCTGGATCCCGGGTGCAAGGCTGGATGGGCCAAGTCCCTCTTGCTCTTTCCGTACATTGTGCGACCTCGCACACGCGCTGGAGACGAACACCAGCGTTCCTAGAATGGACTGCATGTCCGTCTCCGTTGTGACAGCGCGACCTTCCCCCACGGGCGGACGCCGCATTCAGGCCCTGCCCGACACCCTGGTGAGCCAGATCGCGGCCGGCGAGGTCATCGAACGCCCGGCCTCGGTGGTGCGCGAACTGATCGACAACGCGCTGGACGCGGGTGCACGGCTGGTCGTGCTGAGGCTTGCGGCTGGCGGGGTGCGGGGCATCGTCGTCGAGGACGACGGCAACGGCATCGCCGCCGACCAGCTGGGGTTGGCACTGCAACGGCATGCGACGAGCAAGATCGCGAGCCTGAGCGACCTGGAGTCGGTGGCCACGATGGGATTCCGCGGCGAAGCGCTGGCCGCCATCGCCTCGGTGTCGGATCTGTCGCTGGTATCGCGCACGGCCGACGCCGCCCATGCCTGGCGACTGGATGCCGGCAGCGGCGAATTGCAGCCCGCCGCGCGCGGTGTCGGCACCACGGTCGAGGTGCGGGAACTCTTCTTCAGCACCCCGGCACGACGCAAGTTCCTGAAGACCGACGCCACCGAGGCGGCCCATGCACTGGAAGCCGTCCGCCGCCACGCCCTGGCCCGGCCGGATGTGGGTTTTGCCGTCTGGCACGACGGACGGTTGGTGACGCAGTGGCGGGCTGCATCGCTGGAGCAGCGCTGGGCGGACGTGCTGGGTCCCGAGTTCACGGCGGCCAGCCGGCCGCTGCTCGCCCAGCGCGGACCGCTGACGTTGCACGGACGCGTCGGCCTGCCGGAGGCGGCCCGCAGCCGTTCCGACCTGCAGTACGTCTTTGTCAACGGTCGATTCGTCCGCGACCGCCTGCTGGGCCACGCGATGCGCAGCGCCTATGAAGACCAGCTCCACGGCAGCCGCCAGCCCGCCTATGCGCTGCTGGTGACGATCTCCCCCGAACTGGTGGACGTCAACGTGCACCCGACCAAGATCGAGGTCCGGTTCCGCGACGGCGGTGCGGTGCACCAGGCACTTCGCATCGCGGTGCAGGCGGCACTGGCCCCCAGTGGGGCGCATGCCGACCCGGGGCCGGAGGCTTCAGCGCCATCTTCGGCGCCCAACGTGCCCGTCATGGGTTCGGCGATACCCGCTGCGGCACCGGCCTGGACACAGGCCGAGCAGACGGTCGTGCCCTGGGGCAGCGTACCGGTGCAGACAACGCCCCGCG
>JAJTGU010000303.1 GCA_021297985.1 Rubrivivax sp. | reverse complement strand
TGCGGCCCGACCTCGCGCTGGTTGACCAGGCACTTCTTGCTCTCGTGCACGAACTCGATCGGGTCTTCGACCGTCAGAACGTGCCCGTATTCGTTTTCGTTCAGGTGGTTGACCATCGCAGCGAGCGTCGTGCTCTTGCCGCTGCCGGTGGGGCCGGTGACGAGCACCATGCCGCGCGGCTTGAGCGCCAGCTCCGCAAAGATCCGCGGCGTGCCGAGTTGCTCGAGCGTCAGGATCTTGCTCGGGATCGTGCGGAACACCGCGCCGGCGCCGCGGTTCTGGTTGAAGGCATTGACGCGGAATCGCGCCAGGCCCTGGATCTCGAACGAGAAGTCGCACTCCAGCGTGTCTTCGTAGTGCTTGCGCTGCGAGTCGTTCATGATGTCGTACACCATGTCGTGGACCGTCTTGTGGTCCAGCGCCTCGACGTTGATGCGACGCACGTCGCCGTGGACCCGGATCATCGGCGGCAAGCCGGCCGAGAGGTGCAGGTCCGAAGCCTTGTTCTTGACCGAGAAGGCCAGCAGTTGGGTGATGTCCATGCCATTCGGCGCTGCGGGCGCCATGCGGGTCGCTAAGCTCGGGGCATTATGGAGAGCATCGCCTCGCGCCTGCAAACGACGCGGCAACGGATTCACCGTGCTTATTCGGCCGCTGGCCGCGGCGAGCCTGATGCCGAGACCCTGCTCGCCGTCAGCAAGACGCAGCCGGCCACGGCGGTGCGTGAGGCCCTGGCCGCCGGGCAGCACGCCTTCGGCGAGAACTACGTCCAGGAGGCGCTGGCCAAGATCGAGGCCCTGGCCGAGTTGCGGCCGCAGCTCGTGTGGCACCTGATCGGGCCTTTGCAGAGCAACAAGACGCGCCCGGTGGCCGAGGCCTTCGACTGGGTGCACAGCGTCGACCGGCTGAAGATCGCCCAGCGCCTGGCCGAGCAGCGGCCGGCCTGGCTGCCGCCCTTGAACATCTGCTTGCAGGTCAACGTCGACGGCGGGTCCAGCAAGAGCGGTGTTGCGCCCGGCGAGGCCCTCGCCCTGGCCCGGGCCGTGGCCGACCTGCCCGGCGAGCGGCTGCGCCTGCGCGGCTTGATGAGCATCCCCGAGCCCGTGCCCGCTGCGGCCGGGCCGGCTGCCCAGCGTGCGCCGCACCGGGCTCTGCGCGAGCTCTACGACGCGTTGCGTGCGCACGGTCTGGCGCTGGACACCTTGTCGATGGGCATGAGCGCGGACCTGGAGGCCGCGATCGCCGAGGGCGCGACCCTGGTCCGTGTCGGCACGGCGGTCTTTGGCGAGCGTACGGCGCGCGCGGTTCAGCAGGCCCGGTAGCCGGGAACCTGGCCCTGGGGTGAGCAGACGCGCACCCGGCCATGCAGGTTGACGACCTGGTTCAGCCCGCCGCTGCCGGCGGTCTGCCAGCGCAGCGTGCCGGTGGGCGTGACGGTGCCCAGGTCGTCGTCGATCAACATCGAGCGCACATTGGCGATCAGGCGCACGCGGCTGTCGCTGCCGAACTGCGCCACACGGTGGGCCACGGCGCCGTCGCGGCAGGCCGTCGCGGCTTCGCCTGCGTTCGGCGAACAGCGGCACTGGCCGGCGCCGCCGGTGTGGATGACGTAGCAGCTGCCGCTGGCGGGGTCGTGTGCAAACGACACCCGGACGTCCCGGCCGAGGCTGGTGGCCAGGCTGCGGGCGAGTCGCAGGTCCACCGACAGTTGCGCGGTCGCCGCTTCGAGCTCGCGCCGTTCGAATGCAGCCCTGAACGACGGGATCGCGCTGCCGAGGATCACCAGCAGCACGGCCAGGGCGGCCAGCATCTCGACCAGGGTCAGGCCGCGTTGGCGGGCTGCGGGTGCGGGTTGAGGGTTCTGGCGGCGGGGCATGGCGACTCTCCTGCGGTGCATGCGCCACGAACCGTGGCACTGACATGCACTCTAGGAACCGATCGCAGGCCCCGCCATGCCCCGGCGGCGGGTTTGGCGGGGGCCCCGAAGTCGGTGGGGGTGATGGGGGACACGCCCCCCCCGCCCGGGTGAGCCGCCGTCAGATCTCCTTGATCAGCTGCCGGAACTCGTCGACGTCCTCGAACTGGCGGTAGACCGACGCGAAGCGCACGTAGGCGACCTTGTCGATCTTCTTCAGCTCGCGCATCACGTACTCGCCGAGCCGGGCGCTGGCGATCTCGCGGGCGCCGCTGCCGCGCAGCTTTTCCTGGATGCGCTCGATCGCCGCATCGACCAGTTCGATGCTGACCGAGCGCTTGCGCAGCGCCAGCGACATCGACGCCCGCAGCTTTTCAGGGTCGAACTCGACCCGGGCGCCCTGCTTCTTCACGACCGCGGGCATCGCGATCTCGGCCCGCTCGTAGGTCGTGAACCGCTTCTCGCAGCTCAGGCAGCGCCGCCGCCGCCGCGTGACATCGCCCTCGTCGGAGTCCCGGGTCTCGACGACCTGGGTTTCGGCGTGTCCGCAGTAGGGGCAGCGCATGACGGGTGCGGAATCAGCGGTAGACCGGGAACTCTCGTGTCAGGACCGCAACCCGGGCGCGCACGTCGGCGAGCACGGCCTCGTCGCCGGGCTTGTCCAGAACGTCGGCGATCAGGTGGCCGGTGGCCCGGGCCTGCTCGTCGCGGAATCCGCGGGTCGTCATCGCGGGCGAGCCGAGCCGGATGCCGCTGGTGACCATCGGCTTCTGCGGGTCGTTCGGGATGCCGTTCTTGTTGCAGGTGATGTGGGCCAGGCCCAGCACCGCCTCGGCTTCCTTGCCGGTCAGACCCTTGGGCCGCAGGTCGACCAGCATGACGTGGCTTTGCGTGCCGCCGCTGACGATGCGCAGGCCACGCTCGATCAGCGTCTCGGCCAGCACCCGGGCGTTGGTCACGACCTGCTGCTGGTAGGTCTTGAACGAAGGTTGCAGCGCCTCGCCAAAGGCCACCGCCTTGGCCGCGATCACGTGCATCAGCGGCCCGCCCTGGATGCCGGGGAAGATCGCGCTGTTGATCTTCTTGGCGATGTCGTCGTCGTTGCACAGCACGATGCCGCCACGCGGTCCGCGCAGGCTCTTGTGCGTGGTGCTGGTGACCACGTGCGCGTGCGGGACCGGGTTGGGGTACACGCCGGCGGCGATCAAGCCGGCGTAGTGCGCCATGTCGACCATGAAGATCGCGCCAATGTCGGCGGCGACCTTGGCAAAGCGTGCGAAGTCGATGTGCAGGCTGTAGGCACTGGCCCCGGCGATGATGAGCTTGGGCCGGTGCTCGTGCGCCAGGCGCTCCATCGCGTCGTAGTCGATGGCCTCGTTGGCGTCCAGCCCGTAGCTGACGACCTTGAACCACTTGCCGCTCATGTTGAGCGCCATGCCGTGGGTCAGGTGCCCGCCTTCGGCCAGGCTCATGCCCATGATCGTGTCGCCGGGCTGCAGCAGGCCGAAGAAGACCGCCTGGTTGGCCTGCGAGCCGGAATTGGCCTGCACGTTGGCATGGCGGGCGCCGAAGAGCTGCTTGAGCCGCTCGATGGCCAGTGTCTCCACGACATCGACGTGCTCGCAGCCGCCGTAGTAGCGGCGGCCCGGATAGCCCTCGGCGTACTTGTTGGTGAGCTGGGTGCCCTGCGCGGCCATGACCGCGGGCGACGCGAAGTTTTCGCTCGCGATCAGCTCGATGTGTTCTTCCTGGCGCTGGTTCTCGGCGGCGATGGCGGCCCAGACTTGCGGGTCGGCCGCGGCGAGTTGCGAAGCGGCAAACGCGGCGCTTGCGGATTCCGGACGGGAAACGGTCGTGGTCATGGTGTGGCAGTCCTCTTCACAGGAATGAAGGGCCTTCGAACGACGAGGTCGAGGGCTGCCCAGGCGAACGGCTGATCCGCCGGCGCGAGCCCGATGGGCCTGCCGGCGCGGCGCGCTTCCCGGTGGTTTGGGGTTCCACCTCGGGCCGAGCCTCAATGGCGGCCGCCCTATCGCCAGTTGCGCGTTGACCGGCAGTGTAGCGGCCGGCGGGGCTGGGCTTCAGCGCAGCAGGGCGACCTGCTCCGGGCCGGCGGCTGCCGGCGCGGCCGGCGTACCCGCGGCGTCGCGGACCGCCGGGACGGCCGACTCCACCGGCTCGGCCCTGGCCGGCGATGCGGCCGGCGTGTTGCTGGCGTTGACCGGGACGGCCTTTCCGGTGGCCACGGCCTTCAGGTGGGCTTGCTCGACCAGCACCCGCGAGGCATAGCCGCCGTCGTGTTCAAGCAGTGCGGCGCCGACGTAGTGGCGCAGCCCGTCTTGCACGCTGCCGGCACGCCGGATGCATTCCTTCAGCACCTGCACGCCAACGCGCAGGTTCGTGATCGGGTCGAAGGCTGCGTGCGTGCCGCCGAAGGCGTCGTACTTGTCGTCGTGCACCCGCGTCATGACCTGCATCAGGCCCTGGGCGCCCACGGGGCTCTGGGCGAACGGGTTGAAGCTCGACTCGACGGCCATGATGGCCAGGATCAGGGTCGGGTCGAGTCCTGCGCGCTGGCCGATGGCCCAGGCTTCCTGAACCAGGGCGCTGACCGGCTCCGGTGCAACCTTGTAGCGGCGTGCGATCCACTGCGCGACCGCAGCCTGAGGGCGGGTCAACTCGTGCAGATGGGCGGCGGTGGCTCGAGCGACGGCATCGGTGTCGCCGACCGCGACCAGCAGATTGCCCGAGGCCAACTCGCGCTGCTCATGGCGCTCTTGCAGCCAGCCCAGCGCGGTGGTCTCGACCTGGGCCCGGATGTCGGCGCGGCCGAACGTGAACACTGCTGCCGTGATCGCGATCAGGCCCACAACGGCCAGCGAGTTGTGGCCGATCTCAAGCAGGCCGCGGCCGACGTCGCGCATGAACACGCCCGCAGATTCGCTGCCGATGCGTCCCACTCGGACAGCACGTTGCGCGACATCGCGCAGCATGGGGACCGGTGAAGTCATGGGGTACCTCTCTCCTGAGGTGCCCGATGGCCAGGGAGCCGAGCCCGAGAAACAGGCCGGCGCCCGGACGGGCACTCGTGATGGATTACAAACAGCACACCGCAGAAAAAACGAACCCCCGATGGGGATGCGGTGCCTCGGACAACCAGGGCGGCCGGAGTCGCTGCGCACGGGCAGCGGTGTGGCCTGGGGTTAACCCTGTGAAAGCGATTCGGGGCGGATCCTAGCAAGGCGCTTCGGCCCGGGTCAAGGACGGGCCTCGAAACAACGGCCCAAAACTTTCCGCAATATGAAATACAAAGACCTGCGCGACTTCATCACCCAACTGGAGGCCCAAGGCGAGTGCCGACGCCTGCCGAGCCCGATCTCGCCGCATCTGGAGATGACGGCATTGGGCGATCGTCTGCTTCGTTCTGGCGGCCCAGCGGTGCTTTGCGAGCAAGTGAGCGGCTACTCCATGCCCGCCCTGATCAATCTCTTCGGCACCCCGCGACGGGTGGCGTTGGGCATGGGCGCGCAGTCCAGCGACGAGCTGCGCGACGTTGGCCGGCTGCTGGCGGCGTTGAAAGAGCCCGAGCCACCCAAGGGTTTGAAGGACGCCGGAAAGTTGTTTTCAATGGTGAAGGCGGTCTGGGACATGAAGCCCGACCTCAAGCGCAGCGCGCCTTGCCAGGAGGTGGTGCTTGAAGGCGATGCGGTCGATCTGGACACGCTGCCGATCCAGACCTGCTGGCCGGGCGACGCCGGGCCTTTGATCACGTGGGGACTGGTGGTCACGCGCGGCCCGCAAAGCGTGGCCCAGCCGCGCACCCGGCAGAACCTGGGCATCTACCGGCAGCAGAAGATCGGCCGGCGCGAGGTGATCATGCGCTGGCTGACGCATCGCGGTGGCGCGCTGGACTTCCGCGAGTTCGCGCGGGCCCACCCGGGGCGGCCGTTCCCGATCGTCGTGGCCCTGGGCGCCGACCCGGCGACCATCCTCGGCGCGGTGACGCCGGTGCCCGATACGCTGTCGGAATACCAGTTTGCGGGCCTGCTGCGTGGCAGCCGGACCGAACTGGTGGACACCCAGGTCGGCGAGGGCTCGCTCGCACTGCAGGTGCCGGCCAGCGCCGAGATCGTGCTCGAGGGCCACATCCCGCCCGCCGCCAGCGGCTACAGCGGCAAGTCCGAAGCCGGTGTCCCGGTCAAGGAAATCGGCGGCTACCTGCATGCCCTGGAAGGCCCATTCGGCGACCACACGGGTTACTACAACGAGCAGGACTGGTTCCCGGTGTTCCGCATCGAGCGGCTGACGCGCCGCCGCGACGCGATCTATCACTCCACCTACACCGGCAAGCCGCCCGACGAGCCGGCGGTGCTGGGCGTGGCGCTGAACGAGGTCTTCGTGCCGATCCTGCAGAAGCAGTTTCCCGAGATCGCGGACTTCTACCTGCCGCCCGAGGGCTGCAGCTACCGCCTGGCGGTCATCTCGATCAAGAAGGCCTACCCGGGGCATGCCAAGCGGGTGATGTTCGGCCTGTGGAGCTTTCTGCGCCAGTTCATGTACACCAAGTTCATCGTGGTCGTCGACGACGACATCGACATCCGATCCTGGCCCGAAGTGATCTGGGCGATGACGACCCGCATGGACCCGGTGCGCGACACCACGCTGGTCGACTCGACGCCGATCGACTACCTGGACTTCGCGTCGCCGGTCAGCGGCCTGGGCGGCAAGATGGGGCTGGACGCCACCCACAAGTGGCCCGGTGAAACGACGCGCGAATGGGGCCGGGCGATCACGATGGACCCGGCGGTGCAGCAGCGGGTGGAGTCCTGGGTCGCGGCATTGCACCCCGGCGCCGCCGCTGTCAAGGCTTCAGGGCCGGGCGGCACACCACCGATCGTCCCGATCCGATAGTCAAAAACCTGTTGCCGGCAAGCGAGCCGAGGCAGACACTGGCCTCGCGCATCCCAACCGATGCGCATCCCCGATGGCGCAGTCCCTGCGCGTCAGGAGCCCCGGACCGCCTACCTCCGGAGCCCCACAGGCGGCATCGCCGCCAGCCCCTCCCCCACCCCGGCAACGGGACTGGCGCGGAGGGGTTTCTCGTTTCTGGGCGGCTGAAGTTGCAGGCCCTGGGCACCAGCAACACCGTGTCAATGGGTACACCCCCAGAACGCGGGGTTTGCGTCATGCTGGCAACAGTGCCCACAGCGGCACCGCTTCCACGCCCGAGGCCAACACGAGCCGCCTCTCGCCGGGGTAGACGACATACAGCGCGTCGAGCTTCAAGTCCTCGGCTGCGATGTGCATCGAGCGTGTGACCGTGGGTGCATCGGCGCGCTTGAACTCGACGCCGATGCGGCGTTCGCCGTCGATCAGCAGCAAATCGAGTTCGGCGCCTTGGTGCGTGGCCCAGAAGTACGCCTGCTGCGGCTGGGCGACACGCAGCACCTGCTCCAGTGCAAAGCCTTCCCAGCTGGCGCCGCTGCGCGGATGCACGAGCAGTTGCTCGAAGTCGGCGATGTCCAGCAGTGCATGCAGGAGGCCGCTGTCGCGGATGTAGATCTTGGGCGCTTTGACCTGCCGCTTGGCCAGGTTGGCGTGCCAGGGCTGGAGCTGGCGGACCATCAGCGTCTGAGTCAGCGTGTCCAAGTGGCGCCGTACTGTGGGCTCGGAGATGCCGAGCGAGCGCGCCGGGTCCGCCGCCGACCAGATCTGCCCGTGGCTGTGCGCCAGCATGCGCCAGAAGCGCAACATGGCCGGAGCGGCGACGCCGATGCCGAACTGCGGCAGATCGAGTTCGACGTGGCTGGCAATTGCCTGCCGGCGCCAAGCCAGGCTGTCGGCATCGCTGGCGGCCAGGAACGAGCGTGGAAAGCCGCCGCGTTGCCACAGCCGCTCGGCGGCGGCGTTGTCCCAGGGTGCGGCCTCCATCACTTCGGAGATGTCCAAGCCCGAGACTTCAATCGTCTCGACGCGGCCGAGTAGCGACTCGCCGGCCTGGCGCAGCAGCGCCGGCGATGCGCTGCCCAGCAGCAGGTACTGCCCGGACTGGTCGGTGCGCCCGGGCCGATCCATCAGCACACGCAGCGCCGGGAACAGCTCCGGACGGCGCTGCACCTCGTCGATCACGACCAGGCCATCGAGCGGCCCGAGCGTGGCCATAGGCTCGGCCAGGCGCTGCGCGTCGAGCGGGTTTTCGAGATCGAAGTAGCGCGGGGAGTCGGGGCCGAGGAAGCGCCGGGCCAGCGTCGTTTTTCCCGCCTGGCGCGGGCCGGCCAGCACCACGGCGCGGGAGCGGCGCAGCGCCTGGGCGACCTCGGCGAGAAGGGCGGCACGTTCGAACATGCCAGCAGTATCCATGAAATTCGAACATGCCGTGTTGGAATTTCATGTTTGAGAGGCGCGGACCTACACCGGCAGCAGCGCCGTATTCTTGACCTCTTCCATCACCGCATAGGTTCGGGTCTCTCGCACGCCGGGCAAGGTCCAGATGACGCTGCCGATGAACTCCCGATAGGCCGCCATGTCGGCGACACGGGTCTTGAGCAGGTAATCGAATCCGCCGGCCACGAGGTGCGCCTCCAGGATCTCCGGGCGCACCTGGACCGCGGCCTTGAAGGTGTCCATCACGTCGTGCACGGTCCGGTCGAGCAGGATCTCGACGAAGACCAGCAGGCCCTGGCCGAGCTTCTGCGGGTTCAGCCGCGCCTCGTAGCCGAGGATGTAGCCCTCGCGGGTGAGCCGCTTCACGCGCTCGAGCACTGCCGTTGGCGACAGGTGCACTTCCTCGGCGAGCTTGAGGTTGCTGATCCGGCCGTCGGCCTGCAGGACGCGCAGGATGCGGCGGTCGATCTTGTCCAGGCCACGCTCACCGCGCGATTGGCTGTCGTCTGAGTCCATGGGCGGCGATTCTCGTGGCCGTGGCGACCTGCCTACAGCTGCTCCCAGGGCAGGCCGTCATGGCGCCAGCCGTTGAGGCGTCCGCGCTGGAAGTGCTCGTCGAGCTCACCCTCGAAGCCGTGGAGCACGTTGACGACCTCGCCGAAGCCTGCGGCCTCGAGCGCCAGGCCGGCTTCGACCGTGCGCTTGCCGCTGCGGCAAAGCAGCACCACCGGACGGTCTTCACGGCCGCCCTCGCGCCGCACCTGCTGCACGAAGCGCGCCGCGTCGGCGTGCATTTCCGGGTACTCGTACCAAGGCACATGCACCACGCCCGGCGGATGGCCGACGTAGAGGTATTCGATCTCCATGCGCACATCGAGGAACAGGGCCTCGGGGCGTGCTTGCAGGTAGTCCCAGGTTTCGCGGGGCGTGAGGTGTTTCATGTCGCCGTTCGCGACCGTCATGCGGGCGCTGACAGGTCGCTCTCTAAAATCATGCCGGTGAAAGCCAACAACGCCCACCCGACCCATCCCATGCGTCCCGTCGCGACCGCTCACCGCTACACGCGAGGCGCGGCCTTGCCAGGCATTCTGCACGAGCGCATTGCCGTGCTCGACGGCGCGATGGGCACCATGATCCAGGGCTACCGGTTGTCGGAAGCCGACTTCCGGGGAGAACGCTTCGCCGACCACGGCAAGGATCTCAAGGGCAACAACGATCTGCTCGTGCTGACCCGGCCCGACGTCATCGCCGAGATCCACCGCCAGTACCTCGAGGCCGGTGCCGACCTGATCGAGACCAACACCTTCGGCTCGACCTCGATCGCGCAGGAAGACTACGCACTGGGCCACATCGCCCGCGAGATGAACGTCGCTGCGGCCCGGATCGCGCGCGCCGAGGCTGATTGCGCGACCGCGGCCGACCCCAGCCGCCCGCGCTTTGTCGCCGGCGCCCTGGGCCCGACGCCGCGCACGGCGAGCATCAGCCCCGATGTCAACGACCCCGGCGCGCGCAACGTGAGCTTCGACGAGCTGCGAGCCTCCTACCGCGAGCAGGCCGAGGGACTGCTCGAAGGGGGCTGCGACCTGTTCCTCGTCGAGACCATCTTCGACACGCTGAACGCCAAGGCCGCGATCTTTGCCCTCGACGAGTTGATGGACGACACCGGCGAGCGGCTGCCGGTGATCGTGTCCGGCACCGTCACCGACGCTTCCGGACGCATCCTGAGCGGCCAGACCGTCGGCGCGTTCTGGCATTCGGTGCGCCACGCCCGGCCGCTGGCGGTGGGACTGAACTGCGCGCTGGGCGCAGCGCTGATGCGGCCCTACATCGAGGAGCTGAGCAAGGTCGCGGCCGATACCTTCATCAGTTGCTACCCCAATGCGGGCCTGCCCAACCCGATGGCGCCGACCGGCTTCGACGAAACGCCGCCGGTCACCGCCGGGCTGATCGAGGGCTTTGCTCAAAGCGGCTTCCTCAACATCGCCGGGGGCTGCTGCGGCACGACGCCTGCGCACATCGCCGAGATCGCCCGCCGCGTGTCGCAGTACCGGCCGCGGGCGCGGGACGACGGCTTCTTCACCCGGTTGAAGGTGGCCTGAAGCCGCCGCGCCGACCTGACGGTCGGGCGCCCGCGCAGGCCTTCAGGCGGCTTGCCTTTGCCGGAGCGATTCCGCCGCCAGGATGGCCTGGCTGACATCGCGTCGTGTCAGGCCCCAGCGCAGCAGCAGGTGGTCGTAGGCCATGCGCTCGATGTCCTTGACCCGGCCGTCGGCGGCGATGACGCCGGCCACCAGTTGTGCCACCAGCAAGCGCTTGTCCGGGGCGCGCACCCCGGCCAGGCATTCGTCGATCAGCGACACGTCAGCCATGACCATCCGGTCGGCGGCGCCGATGCGCTCGCGCAGGCCGACGCAGAAGTCGCGCGCCACGTCCATGAAGCGTGCCCGCCCCAGGCCCAGGCGGCCGAAAGCGTCGAGCCGGTCCAGGGCGTCGATCTCGCTGGGGTCGAGTTCGGTGTCGATGACCATCGCCATCGCCACGGCACGGGCCAGGGCCTCGGGGCTGTCGGTGGCGACATCGGACGTTCGGGTGGGCAGCATGGGCAACTCCTGGTAGATGACGCCGCGAAGACCGCGGATGCAGGGACTGTGCGCCGCAACGTCCGGGTCGTGCCGACGACCCCCGTCGCGGCCCCGCCCGGCCTAGGCCCTAGACGGGCCGGGCGCTCTCGACGCACTTCCGCCTGTTCGCACGATGTCCATATCGCTCAGTGGGCCACCGACCTCTCTTGGCGGTGTTCATCAGGTCAAGGTTGCATCTCTGCGGTTGAGCCGGACGTGCTCCTCCTGAAGCTTTCGAAGCTGCGCCAGGTTGGATCGGTCAGCCCGATCAATGCGCCGACCCTCGCCGCGCTGTAGCGCAACGAGCCGTTGATGTCCAGCGAACGAAGGCGGCTCGGTGTTGGTGCTGGAGCTTGACCATGCTGGCGCGCCGACAAAGAGTGAACGAAAGCCCCCCGTTCTGTGGGGGAACCCCTTGAGCCGGAGGAGTCCGGGGTAAACCCTAGCCGGGAACGTCAACTCGCTTCCGAAGAATCCGCCTCCGTTGCGGCCCAGAGAGGCCGATCATCAACTCAGGGAGCGCGCGGCCCAATGCAGGCGGCGCAGTGCGAATGGGATCAATGGGTCGGGCGGGTAACTCCGTCCTGGGGTTGGTGCTCGCGCTGGCGAGTCTGGTCGGCGCTGCCGCGTGGGCGCAGACGGATCGCGAGGCGCTTGAGCGCTCGGAGCAGGAACGCGCCAGGCGGCAGCAGCGCGAGGCCACGGCGATGGCGCCGGTGACTGCGCCTCAGGTGGTCTTGGCCGATTGGCAACCTCCCGTGGCCAAAGAGTCGCCCTGCTTCACTGTCCATCTTGTCGTCTGGGCTGACCCGTCCCGTCCAGAGCTTGCCGGCTTTGGCTGGTTGCTGCAGGGCCTGAAGGGCTACGAAGGGGAGTGCCTGGGCGCGCAGAGCTTGCAGCGCCTGCGCGCCAATCTCGACGCCCGCCTGCTCGTTGCCGGCTATGTCACGTCG
>JAJTGU010000204.1 GCA_021297985.1 Rubrivivax sp. | reverse complement strand
GACAACGGTACGGACCGCGCTTCGCCGTTCTTGGTTAAGGGCAGGTGAGCAACTTGCGAGGCTAGATCGACGTGCATCCATTCCAGGCCGACGACCTCACCTTGCCGCATGGCGGTCTCAAGCGCGAGGTCAATCACAGGCACTAGGAACGGATTGCGCGCGTCCTCGCAAGCCTTTCGTAGTCGGGCCTCTTCCCCCTTCCTGAAACGGCGATCCCGCGCCTTCGGCTGCGCAGGCCGCGCAACCACGCTCACAGGGTTCTCAGCAATCTGGATGCCCCATTCGCTCCGACCGGTCTCGATGATGTGGCTGAGGTGATTGAGCTCCTTGATGACGGTTCCGGCAGCGACTTCCTTAAGTCGATCGTCCCTGTAGCTCGCGATGTGCGCGCTCGACAACGCGGCCATCTTGATGCGCGAAATCGTTCGCTCACGCATGGCAAGAAGGCGCGCTCGCTCGGGCCCAGCGCCACGCTTCTTCGGGGTGACTTCTCGCAGGTAACGGTCGATCAAGTCACCAAGAAGGTTCTTCTCGGCTTCGGTGCGATCGACGTAGATTCCGCGATCCATCTCAGCCTCTACCGAACGAGCCCACACCTCCGCCTTGAACCTTGTGTCGAAGCTGCGAGATTGTTCAGGGAAGCCCCGGCGGCGCACCTTAGCCCGCCAGTACTGGCCTCGCTTCTCGAAAGTTGCCATCGCTGCCTCCTCTTGCCGGCGGTCGCGAGTGCTTGTCCCTCCGCCGGTCACTGTCCCAGAATTGTCCCAAATTCTGGATGAGGCAAGAAAAAAGCACTTAGCATCGCTGCTAAGTGCTTGATTTCTTTGGTGGGCGGTGCAGGGTTCGAACCTGCGACCCCTGCCGTGTGAAGGCAGTGCTCTACCGCTGAGCTAACCGCCCAGGGCTTGGTGGCTCAAGATGAGCCAGCCGAGCGCTGGAGAGCCGAAGATTATGCCACGGCACGCCAGACGGCCTTGCCCTTGGTCGCCTGGTCGATGTCGGCCAACACGGCGGCGTGGGCGGCACGTTCGTCGGCGTCAGCCTCGATCCACAGCAGATCGAATCGGCTCAGGTCGGCAGCGACGGCAACCGCGGCCCCAGAGCTCGTGGCCTGGCTGTCGATGACCAGCGCGCCCTGGCCGCGGGTCATGCGCAAGTAGACCTCGGACAGCAGTTCGGCGTCGAGAAGCGCGCCGTGGAGCGTACGCGCGCTGTTGTCGACTTCCAGCCGGCGGCACAGCGCATCGAGCGAGTTGTGCTTGCCGGGGTAGAGCTCGCGCGCCAGCGCCAGGCTGTCGGCGATGCGCAGCACATGGCGCGCCAGCGGCGGCTGGCCGACACGCGCCAGTTCGGCGTCGACGAACCCGGTGTCGAACGCGGCGTTGTGGATCACGATCTCGGCCCCGGCCAGGAACTCGAGCAGCTCCGGCACGATGTCGGCGAACAAGGGCTTGTCGGCCAGGAAGGCCTCCGTCAGACCATGCACACGCAGGGCATCAGGGTGGCTGGCGCGTTGCGGGTTCAGGTGGCGGTGGAACCGCCGATCGGTCAGCCGGCGGTTGACCATCTCGACGCAACCGATCTCGACGATTCGGTCGCCCTGGTCGGCCGCAAGGCCTGTGGTTTCGGTGTCGAGGAAGACTTGACGCATCACGGTCCGCTTCAGGGCGTTGTCAGTTCATTTCTTGGGGTAGAGAACCAGCTGGGTGCAGCGGAACTGGACCAGGGTCCGGCCGCTCTCGCGGTGCGTCACCGTCGCGTCCCAGACCTGCGTCGTGCGGCCGGCGTGCAGGGGTCGGGCGACACACTCGACGGTGCCCTCGGTCGCGGTGGCGAGGTGGTTGGTCTTCAACTCGATCGTCGTGAAGCCTGTCGCTTCGGCGGGTACGCTGGCCCGACAGCCGTAGCCCGCGCAGGTGTCCGCCAGCGCCACCAGCGCCCCGGCGTGCAGGAAGCCGTTGGGCGCCATCAGTTCCTGGCGCACCGGCATCTCGCCACGCACCTCGTCGCCGCCGATCCGGGTGAAGACCATGCCCAGATGCCCCGGCAGGCCGGACTCGCCACGCTGCTGGAAACCGCGAAGCTCCGCGTCGGAAACCGGGCCGGAGTTCATCGGGCCACCTTCGCGCCGGACGCCATCGTTTCCGCGCGGCCGAACCAGGCCCAGAGCCCGGCACCCAGAAGGATCATCGGCACGCATAGCCACTGCCCCATGCTCATGCCCAACGCCAAGAGTCCAAGAAAGGAATCGGGCTCGCGGAAGTACTCGGCGACGAACCTGAAGACACCGTAGCCGAACACGAAGGCCGCCGCCACCTGGCCCGTGGCTCGGGGCTTGGCGGCATACCACCACAACAGAGCGAACAACAGCAGGCCTTCGAGCAGGAACTGGTAGATCTGCGACGGGTGACGGGCAAACGCACTGCCGCTCTGCGGAAACACCATGGCCCAAGGCAGGGTAGGGTCAGCGGCACGGCCGTAAAGCTCGCCATTGATGAAGTTGCCGATCCGGCCGCTGGCCAGGCCCGTGGGAATGCCCGGCGCAACCACGTCCATCACCTGCAGGAAGCTGCGCCCTCGCCGCCGGGCGTACAGCGCCATCGCCAGGATCACCCCCAGCAAGCCGCCGTGGAACGACATGCCCCCTTTCCAGACCATCAGGATCTGCAGGGGATTTGCCAGGTACTCGCCGGGCTTGTAGAACAGTGCGTAGCCGACCCGCCCCCCGATGATGACGCCGACCACCCCGAAGAACAGCAAGTCCTCGACATCGCGCCGGGTCCAGCCGGCATCAGCGTACTGGGGCTGGCGGATGCGGCGCGAGACGAGCCAGAAGAAGAGCGCGAACGCGACCAGATAGGTCAGCCCGTACCAATGGATCTGGAGAGGCCCCAGCGCGATCGCCACGGGGTCGAACTGGGGGTGGATCAACATGGGCAGGCAAACAAAGACGCGGGACTATAGTGCCGCGCCAGCAGCCGCCTTCAACACCCGTTCCGTCCCACCCAAACGACTCGCGACAGCCCATGACCAGCCCCGCCAACCGCCGCAGCCGCAACATCACCGAGGGTGTGGCCCGCGCCCCCAACCGCTCGATGTACTACGGCATGGGCTACACCGAAGCCGACTTCGGCAAGCCCATGATCGGCGTCGCCAACGGCCACTCGACGATCACGCCTTGCAACTCCGGCCTGCAACGCCTGGCCGACGCCGCAGTGGTCGCCATCCGCGAGGCGGGTGGAAACGCCCAGCTCTTCGGCACGCCGACCATCAGCGACGGCATGGCCATGGGCACCGAAGGCATGAAGTACAGCCTGGTGTCGCGCGAAGTCATCGCCGACTGCATCGAGACCTGCGTCGGCGGCCAGTGGATGGATGGCTGCATCGCCATCGGCGGCTGCGACAAGAACATGCCCGGCGCCATGATGGGCTTGATCCGCGCCAACGTGCCCGGCGTCTTCGTTTACGGCGGCACCATCCTCCCCGGCCGCCACAAGGGGGAGGACCTGAACATCGTCAGCGTCTTCGAGGCGGTCGGCCAGTTCAGCGCCGGCAAGATGAGCGAGGAGGACTTCTGCGCCATCGAACGACAGGCGATCCCGGGCAGCGGGTCCTGTGGTGGCATGTACACCGCCAACACCATGAGTTCGGCCTTCGAAGCCCTGGGGATGAGCATCCCGGGGTCGTCGACGCTGGCCAACGTCGAGGGCGGCATCGTCGAATACACCAAGGAGGCGGCCCGCACCCTGGTCCGCGCCGTGCAGGCGGATCTGAAGCCGCGCGACATCGTCACCCGCAAGTCGATCGAAAACGCAGTCGCGGTGATCATGGCCACCGGAGGCTCGACCAACGCGGTGCTGCACTTCCTGGCCATCGCACACTGCGCCGGGGTCGAGTGGAGCATCGACGACTTCGAGCGGATGCGGCGCAAGGTGCCGGTGATCTGCGACCTGAAGCCCAGCGGCAAGTACCTGGCGATCGACCTGCAGCGGGCCGGCGGCATCCCGCAGGTGATGAAGATCCTGCTTGATGCGGGACTGCTGCACGGCGACTGCATCACCATCACCGGCAAGACGGTCGCCGAGAACCTGGCGGACATCCCGAGCCAACCCCGTGCCGACCAGGACGTGATCCGCACCATCGACCAGGCTTTGTATGCCGAGGGCCACCTTGCGATCCTCAAGGGCAACCTGAGCCCCGAAGGCTGCGTCGCCAAGATCACCGGGCTGAAGAACCCCGTCATCACCGGCCCGGCCCGGGTCTTCGATGACGAACAGTCGGCACTGGCCGCGATCATGGAGCGTCGAATCCAGGCCGGCGATGTGATGGTTCTGCGCTACCTCGGCCCCAAGGGCGCCCCCGGCATGCCGGAGATGCTGGCGCCGACCAGCGCCTTGATCGGCCAAGGCCTGGGTGAGAGCGTCGGCCTGATCACCGACGGCCGGTTTTCCGGCGGCACCTGGGGCATGGTGGTCGGCCATGTGGCGCCTGAGGCCAGCGCCGGAGGGACCATCGCCCTGGTGCAGGAAGGCGACCGCATCACGATCGACGCCCACCGACTCCTGTTGCAACTCGAGGTCGACGACGCGGTCCTGGCCACTCGCCGGGCCGCTTGGAAGGCGCCGGCACCGCGCTACACCCGTGGGGTCATGGCCAAGTTTGCGCGCAATGCCAGCAGCGCCAGCCGCGGCGCGGTACTCGACGGCGACTGAGCACGGCGCACCGCTCGGTCCCAGGCGCAAAGCCGCTTCGGGGCCAGCGCTTCAGATCTTCGGGTCGCGCCGGTCAGCCGACGAGCCGGAGTCCGAAGGGTCCTTGGGCCCGGGCGACGGCGCATCCGGCAAGGGTCGGCGCGGCATCGCCGCGAGCTTGTCGGCGTCGCGGTGGGCGCGACTGACCTGGCGTTGCCGAGTCGTCGTCAAGCCCAGGGCTTCCATGGCCTTGACCCGGCGCTGCTCCTTGCGCTCGTCGAGCTTGTCGGCAACCCGCCGCGCGGTGATGCCGCTCATGTCGATGAAGGTCCACCAGGCCGCCGCCCCAATGAAAGGCGCGGCCACGACCCACCAGGACCAGT
>JAJTGU010000292.1 GCA_021297985.1 Rubrivivax sp. | reverse complement strand
CGGTCGATGTCCTCGAGCACGCGCCAGCCACGGTCGTGGAACACGCTCTCAAAGCCAGGGAAGATGCGCCCGAGTACCGCGGGAGTCTGGCCGCGCAGTGTGCCCAGGTCCGCCTGCTCGAACGGCGACGTTGCGCTGATGATGAACCGTTGGAAGCCGAGATCCGGAGCACGCTGCAGCGCCAGGAGATGCGCGTCGACGACATCCTGAATGTCGACGCGTCGGTACAGCAGTTCGATCAACTTCAGGTTCAGGTCGTCGAAGCCGTTGCGCCGGCTCTCGCTGTCGTCCTGCTCGGGAAAGAAGCGCGAGGTGCGCAGCACCAGCACCGGCAAGCCCTGGTTGCGCTGGAAGAGCTGGCACAAGTCCTCGGCAGCCACCTTGGTGACGCCGTAGATGTTCTTGGGAACTGGCACCACGTCCTCGGTGATCCAGGCCGCCGGTGCCGGTGGTGGGGGGCTGAGCGAGTCGCCGAACGCACTGGTCGTGCTGGTGAAGACAAAAGCGCGCACACCAGCCGCAACAGCCTCCTCGAGCAGATTCAGCGTGCCGGTGACATTGACATCCACAAAGTCCTGCCGGCTGTGCGAGTGCACATGAGGCTTGTGCAACGTGGCGGTGTGCAGCACGGCATCGACGCCTTGCATGCAGCGCCCGACGACCGAGCGATCGACGATCGACCCAAGAACGTCCGTGCTGGCCGCGGGAACGATGTCGAGGCCGGTGACGGCATAACCCTGAGTGCGCAGGGTGCGAACGAGGGCATCGCCCAGATGACCGGAGCTACCGGTGACGAGGATCTTCATGCCGCCGGAATCTACCGTAGGCGCAAGGTTCGCAACGGCTGCTGTTGGCCGCCGGTGTGAGTGTGCGGTGGCGCCTGCAAACCCACTTCATTCGCGATGGCCGCCATGCCGACGTCCAGTGGCTGCAGCCCCAGGTGAGGCCCGCTCTCGGCCAGGAACGATGGTTGGCGGAGGGCCGGTTGCTGGCAGCTCGCTTGGCACTTTTCGTGACGCCGCGCTCATCGTGGACGTCGCCTCAAGCCAAGCCCTGCGCCAGCGCCTCGAACACCACCCGGATGCGTCGCGAGGTGCGCAGCTCGCGGTGTGTCACCAGCCAGATCGGAAACCGCACGGGCGGCAGCTCGTCGAGCACGCGCACGACGCCCGACGTGGCGAGGGCGATCTCTTCCAGCATCGCGCCGATGCCCATGCCCTGCAGCACCAGCGCCCAGCTGGCCACCGAGTGGTCGGCGTAGCAGCTGAAGTTGGCTTCGCTCAGCGGCAGGCCGTGCGCGCGCAGGTAACCCAGGTACCGGCCCGAGCGGTCGGCGCCCACGAAGGGCAGATGGGCGGCGTCTTCAGCGCTGCGTGGATGGCCGTGGGCCTTTACCCAATCTTTTGACGCGTAGAAGTGGGCCGTGGCCTCGCGGATCAGCCGGGCGATGAGTTCGGGCTGCTCGGGCTTGACGTGGCGGATCGCGATGTCGGCCTCGCGCCGCAGCAGGTCGCTCAGCGCGTTGGACGGGATGACCTCGATGGCGATGCCCGGCTCCTGCTCGCGCAGCTTCCTGACCAGCGGCGGCAGCAAGGTGGCCGCGACCGCGTCCGTGGCCGAGACCGAGACCACGCCGCCCAAGGCCTGCGACCGGCCGGTGGCGGCCAGACTCAGGGCGTCGGCCGCGGCGCCCATGGCGCGTGCGTGTTCCAGCAGGTTCAGCCCCGTGGGGGTGAGCGCCATCGACTTGCCGACCCGCTCGAACAGGGTCACGCCCATGGTCTGTTCGATGGCGGCCACCTGGCGGCTCAGGGTCGGCTGGCTCAAGCCCAGCTTGCGGGCGGCGGCCGAGAGCGTGCCGGTCTCGGCGGTCTCCAGAAAAGCCTTGAGCTGGTTCCAGTCGAGGTTGCTCATGCGTCCGCGTATAGGTTTAGTGCAATTCTGAGCAGTATCTGTCAATCGAGCGCATGGCTAGCATGACCGTGCCGCTTTGGCACCTCTCCATGATCCGTACCTTCTCCCGGCCGGTGCCGCTCGCTCTGCTGCTCGCGCTGTGCACGTTCATCCCGGTGATGACGGCCACCGTCGCGGTGGTGCAGATTCCGCTGGGCGCGTTGCCGCCCGACAGCGTGCGGCTCGTGGCCGCCCCGGCCGCGTTTTTCGTTCACGCGCTGGCGGGCGTGCTGTTCGGGGTGCTGGGGCCGCTGCAGTTCGTGCTCGCACTGCGCCAGCGCTTCGCGGCCCTGCACCGGTGGGCCGGGCGCGTCTTTGTGCTGTCCGGGCTGGGGTTGGGCCTGTCGGGTCTGGTGCTGCTGCTGCGGGTCGAGAGCCTGTCGACCGGGCTTCTGGATGCCGCGCGGGGGGTTTTCGGCCTGGCGCTGGTGGTGTCGCTGGTGCTGGGTGTGGCGGCGGCACGGGCGCGCCAGTGGATTCGACACCGAACCTGGATGATCCGCGCCTATGCCGTCGGCATGGGCACGGGACCCGTCTCACTGGTCATGTTCCCGGTCTACCTGATCCGGGGCGAGCCCCTCAAGGGGCTGGTCTCCGACACCGTGGTCGTGGGCCTGTGGCTGCTCAGCATCGCCTTGGGTGAATGGGTCATCCGCACGATGGCCGCGAGGACCGAAGGGCGGCACCTTCAACCTACGGAAGTGGCAAGTGGCGTCAACTAAGTTCTGGATCCTTGTCCTGTTCACCCTGGCCTGCGTGCCCGCCCTGGCCGTTGACGCCGAGGAGCGCAAGTTCATCCGCAAGGGCATGGGCGAAGGGGAGGTGCTGCTGAAACTTGGCAAGCCCGACCACGAAGCCTTCCATCGGGACGTCCGGGGTGAGCCTGAAGAGAAGTCCTGGTCCTATTTCCCTCACCCCCGGGACCCTCAGACTCTGACGATCATCCGCTTCCATGCGGGCCAGGTCACTCGGATCGAGCGCAAGATTGCCCGCTGATCGCTGACAAGGGATGCTGACCGCTGAGGTGACCGCGGCCGACATTCGGGCGACCGTTGCGAGCGGTCCACCGCGCCCAGCGGCGCTGCACTTCGCGCTGCTCACCACCGCTCACTCGGCGGCAAAAGCACAGAAGGCTTCAGCCGCGGGCTTTTCTCTTCCTTGGCGCTGGTTTCTTGGCGCTGGTCCTCAGCGCTGGGCATCAACCGCGCGGGCCCGCGGCCCGGGCAGAAGGCCGCGTGCCTCTGAGCCGCCGAGCAGGCGGCGCACTGCGATGCCGGCGACCTGGTGGTTGCGGTCGCTGAAGTTCGACGCCACCTGCTCGATCACGGCCTGCAGCAGGACGCCGATAAGGCCACCCTGCGGATTGCCGCGCTGCTCGGCGCTGCTGGCGCTGGCACTGCCGGTCCAGAGGGTGCGGCCGTCTCGCAGGTCGACAAGTCGCGCATCCACCGTGACCACCGACTCGGAAGTGATCACACGGTAGACCGAGCCAAACTTGCGGACCTCCATGTACAGCGCGGCATCGGCACCAAACACCTCGCGCAGGCGCTGGACCGAAATCTGCTGCGCATCCTGCGGCGTCTGCACGCCGTTCAGGCGCAGTGTTTCGTTCACCAGCGCCACCGGCATCACGTAATAGCCGGCTTCGGACAGCGGGACCATGGCCTGCGCCATCACGCTGGCTGGAGCCTCGACGTCAGGGGTGTTGTTCACCGGCGGCATCACCAGCACCGAGGCCGGCCGCGCCTCGCGCAGCGCGGGCCAGGGGTCGGCCGGAGGGATATGGACGGTGGCGCATCCGCCCAGCAGGACCGCGGCGAGCGCCACCACAGCCAGCCCGACACATCGGATGCGGATGCTCATGACGGCGACCCCTGGGCGGCCTTGCGCGCGTTCTTCAGCAAGAAGTCCATGTAGGCTGCCGCCTCAGGGTACAGCGCTTTCTCGGCTTGCAGATGGCGCAGGGCCGGCGACTCGTTGCCGAGTTGGGTGTAAAGCAGCGCCAGATGCGCGTGCAGCCCGGGTGGAGCGGCGCGTGCGGCGCCGGCACTGCGTTGCAAGTGCTCTTCCAGCAGGCTGGCCTGGCGCGCGGCATCACCGCCGGCCTGCCGCAGGTGCAGGGCCAGCGCCTGGGGGTAGCTGCCCCAGTCGTACAGCGTGCGGGTCGGGGTGGCGCAGGCGGTGATCAGCAGCGAGACCAGCAGCAAAAGCGCACGCTGGGGCAGGCTCGCCGACATCAGGGCGCTTTCACCTTCCAGGCGCCGCTTTCCAGCCCGGCCACGAGCCGGTCCACCGCCTCGCGAATGGCCAGGTCGAGCACCTTGCCGTTGAGCGTGGCGTCGTAGCTGGCGGTGCTGCCAAAGCCGAGGATCTCGCGCTCGGACAGCGTGTACTCGCCGCCACCGGCCACGGAATAGACCACCTCAGACGTCAGCGGATTGACGATGTTCAGCGTGACCTTGGCGTAGGCCACCTGCGTCTTGCCGCGGCCGAGCAGGCCGAAGAGCGCGCGGTCGCCCACTTCCTTGCGGCCGAACTCGCTGACGGCGCCGGTGACGAGGAAGTCGGCGCCCTTGATGGTCTGCGCGGCCTGGCGCAGCGCGGCCTCTTGGCGGGCCTCGGCCATGTTCTCGCGGTCAAGCACGCTAAAGCGGTTGGTCTGCTGCAGATGCGACACGAGGATGGTCTTGCTCTGCGAGCCGAGCCGGTCGCCCCCCTCGGCGAAGATGCCGCGGCCGAAGCTGGATCGGTTGTCGAAGTTGCCCACCGAGATGGGCGCCCGCGGGCCCGTGTAGGCCGGCGCAGCGACCGATGCCGCCGCCGTGCGTGCGGGCTCGACGGCGCGCGAGGTCTCGGTGGTGCTGCAGCCGGCTGCCAGGGCGGCGGCCAGCAGCACGAACAGGGTGGTGCGGAGTGTCTTCATGGGCGTGGATTGTCGGTCAGAGGTGAGCGTGGTGTCTCAGTCGCTCAGGTGTGCGCGTCCGCGCTCCAACAACGCGGACGCACCACCATCGTCCCTCTCAGAACACGTAGGCGACGACAACCCCGAGCAAGGGGTTGGACTTGCGCTCCACCAGGGGGCTGTCGGCCGCGTCGCCGGCCAGCTGGGTCAGGACCAGCGATCCTTGCAGCTTCCAGCCTTTGGCGAACACGTACTCGGCGTTCAGGCTGAGGTCGAGTTTGCGCACGCCGGCCTTGGGGGCGTAGGCCCGGAAACCGGAGGCGGCGGCCTGCGCAGGGGTCACGCCGAAGTAGGCCTGCAGGTAGTCCCGGTCGGCCCAGGTCAGACCCGCGCCAAAGCTCATGCTGACCGTGGCCGTCAGCTCCAGCGGCCACTCGACACCCAGGTCCACCTGCGTCCCGCCGTGGCCGCGGTCGCCGAGCGACTTCCGGGCCTGAAGCTGGACGGGCCCATAGCCCACGATCACACCGGTCTCGGTGCTGGAGCGGACCTCGCCCAGGCCGGCCAGGCGCGGGTCCCACGGCGTGGGGTCGATGGACGACGATGGCTTGCGGGTCTTGCGCCCGGCGTCGGGGTTGGCGACAAGGCCCAGCCGCCAGTCGCCGAGTTCAAGCGCCTGCCAGACCAGGCCGTGCGGCCCGACGCTGACCTCGCCCCAGTGGCGCGTGCGGTAGTTCAGCGTGAACGCCGGGACGGCCAGGGTGCGGCGGTTCGGGCTGCCCTCGTACGACGGCATGGAGGCGACTCCCAGGCCGATGCTGCCACTGAGGCCGGGCTTGGCGTCCTTGGGCGATGCCTGGGCCATCGCGCCTCCGAAGGCAACGACGAGCAGGCCGGACAGGCAGGCCTGCTGCGCGACGGTTCGCATGGCGACACCCGTGCGCAGGGGGTTGTCGCACAGGCGGCTACGGTTCTGGGGGCGATGAAGCGGGGTGGAAGACAGCAGGGGCACAGACAAGGCTCGATGGTTTCGGAGCCCGGATGCTATGCATGCATGGATTCGATAGATACTGCGCTTAGGTGCAGTGGATATATACGCAAACGAATGATCAGCGTCGCAGGGCCGCCCCAGCCGCCGCGTCGTAGATCAACGCATCGACAGCCAGATCTCGTTGCGCCGCATGAACCACGGCGTCATCGGGCCGTTGTAGCGCGCGAGCACGGGCTCGCCTTCGGTCGCGATGCCCGCCGCCTGCAGCGCCGTCCGCAAGGTCTGCAGGTGTTCGGTGTAGTTGGCCTGCGACCAGGTGCCGGAGTAGCGGATCACGGCCCAGTCGGCGGCGGCGACCTCGCGCAGTTGCACGCGCGGGTCCAGCGGCTCGGGCGCGGTCGCCAGCGTCACCCCCTTGGGCAGCACGAACTGCACCCGGTAGCCACCGGGCACGGCCGCCTGGGTCACGGGGGCGGTCATGTCCATCTTCGTCGGCACCGCGGCCTGGGTCACCGGCGCCGTCATCGCGAACTTCCGCTCGCCCTTGTTCTTGCCGAAGATGTAGCCCGCCAGGATGGGGAAGGCCCGGTTGCCGGCCTCGGCGGGCGACGCGTCGACCACGACTTCGGCGACGACGTAGGGGGCGTAGCGGCGCAGCTCGATGGTGTCGATCTTGCGGATGAGCTCGTGGTCGGGTTCTTCGATCGCTTGGCTGGACATGGGCAGGAGGGCAACGACGAGCAACAGAAGAAGCTGGCGCATGTTCGGGGTGCGGGCAGGTGCAAACGACCAGTATGGGGCGTCCGGATCTCACACCGACGAGAAGGGGGATGGGGGCAGCACCAGCCCTTCATGCAGGGCCACGCGCTCCAGTGCGGCCTCGAAGCGGGCGCGCGATTCGGCGGCGACCTGCTGCAGGTCGGCGTGCAAGGCGGCGTCGTGCGCATTGCGGCCCTTGCACGCGGCGCTGTAGGACTCGAAGTGCAAGAGCTGCATCAGCAGTTCGGCCAGGTGGCGGGGGCACTCGCAGGCGATGGTCGACGAGCGTTCGGCAAAGCTCGCCAGGGTCGCGTCGTCCCAGCGCCGGGCCGGCACGGCGGCGTCGGCTCGGCCAGCCGCCAGCGGGGTGACAGCAGGCGCTGCGGCAAGCCCCGGCACGGCCAGCGTGCGCAGCCACTGGGCGACCACGGCGTCGGGTTGCGGCTCGCGCAGCAAGGCCACGCCCGCCGCCGCCAGTGCGTCGCACACCCGGTCGGCGCCAAAGCGATACAGCACCGCCTTGGGCACGGCCGCGAGCGAAGGAGCCGCCGCATCGGCAGCCGCCAGCCAGCCGTCGAACAGTTGCGGCTCGTGGGTCAAAACGACGTCCACCTCTGAAGCGGTCAAGGCCGCCGCGGCCTGGTGCACGCTGTCGAAGGGCCCCAGCAGCTGCACCACCGGCCCTGCATGCCGCACCCATGCCGGCCGCCGCAAGCGCCGGCCCCACGCGTCTCCAATGACCGCCAGCCGCAGCACCCGGGGCGCCGCCGGCTCGGCGGCCGCGCGGTGCGCGGGCTTGCGCGTCGATTCGGCCACATCGGCATGGGTCGACGCGACCTGCAGCAACTGCTGCATGTCCAGCGGGGCCAGGCTGCCGATGGCGTGGCCCTGGTCGGTCAGCTGTTTGACCAGGGCCAGTCGCCGGACATCGTCGGCACCGTAGAGGCGCTGCCCCCCTTGAGACAGCGTGGAGCGCGTCAAGCCGTACCGGCGCTCCCAGACCCGCAAGGTCGCCACCGGCATGTTCAGCATCCGGGCGACGGCACCGATGCGCCGCAAGGCGGGCTCGGCGGCGGTGGACGCCGGCTTTGGGTCGGACGGTTCGCGGACGCCGGACCTGGTCAAGGATTTGGGTTGGTGACTCATATTTGAATCGAATTATTGAATGCGATTGCCGGTCTTGTCCACACATGAACCCCTGATGAATCGATTATGGATATCATCGGTGGCATGTACCGACGCTTCTGCGGTCCCTGACCATGACGCTGCCCGACCGCGGCTTCCGCGGCAACAAGGCCCGCTTGCCCAGCAAGCCCTGCCAGGGCTGCGGCCTGGCCATGAGCTGGCGGCGGCGCTGGGCCAGGACCTGGGCCGACGTGAAGTACTGCTCCGACGCCTGCCGGCGCAAGAAGAGCCCCGGTGGCTGAGCTGCGAACCCTGGTCCTGGTGCTGGGCGACCAGCTCGACCTCGAGGCTTCCGCCTTCGATGGCTTCGACCCCGCCTGCGATGCGGTCTGGATGGCCGAGGTGGCCGAGGAGTCCACGCATGTGTGGTCCAGCAAGGCCCGCACGGCGATGTTCCTGGCCGCGATGCGCCACTTCGCGATCGCGCTGCGGGCTGCCGGCCGGCCACTGCACTACACCCGCCTGGAATCTGCCGACAACCCAGGCGCTCTGGGCGCGCAACTGCGCGCCGACGTCCAGCGGCTGAAGCCGGCCCGGCTGGTCATGACGGCCCCGGGAGACTGGCGCGTGCTGCAGGCGATCCAGGGCGTTGCGAAGGACCACGCGCTGCCGCTGGAGGTCCGCGACGACCGGCACTTCTTCTGCACGGTGCGTGACTTCGCGGCGCATGCCAAGGGACGCAAGTCCTTGCGCATGGAGTACTTCTACCGCGAGCAACGACAACGCCACGGCATCCTGATGCACGACGGCGCGCCCGTGGGCGGGCAATGGAACTTCGACGCCGAGAACCGCGATTCGTTTGGCGCCGACGGCCCGGGGGCGGTGCCGCCGCGCGCGGCCTTCGAACCCTGCGCCGTCACGCGCGAGGTGCTGGCCCTCGTCGAGCAGCGATTTGCGGGCCATCCCGGCCGTCTGGAGCGCTTTGTCTGGCCGGTGACGCGGGCCCAGGCGCTGCAGGCCCTGCAGGCCTTCATCGACGACCGGCTGCCGCTGTTCGGCCGCTACCAGGACGCGATGTGGCCCGGCGACCCATGGCTCTACCACGCCCACCTGTCGGCGGCACTGAACCTGAAGCTGCTGAACCCGCGGGAGGTGGTCGGCGCAGCCGAGGCGGCGTGGCGCGACGGGCACGCGCCGCTGGCGAGCGTCGAAGGCTTCATCCGCCAGATCCTGGGCTGGCGCGAGTACGTGCGCGGCGTCTACTGGACGCAGATGCCCGGCTACCTGGAGCGCAACGCACTCGACGCGCAGCAGGACCTGCCGGCCTGGTTCTGGACCGGTGGCACCGACATGGCCTGCCTGCGGGATGCGCTGACGCAGACCCTGGCCCACGGCTACGCCAACCACATCCAGCGCCTGATGGTCACGGGTCTTTACCTGCTGATGCTGGGCGTGCGGCCGCAACAGGTGCACGCCTGGTACCTGGCGGTCTACGTCGACGCGGTCGAATGGGTCGAGCTGCCCAACAGCCTGGGCATGAGCCAGTACGCCGACGGCGGCCTGATGGCGAGCAAGCCCTACGTCGCCACCGGCAAGTACATCCAGCGGATGAGCCCGCACTGCAAGGGCTGCCGCTACGACCCCGGGCAGCGCAGCGGCGACACGGCCTGCCCCTACACGACGCTGTACTGGGACTTCCTGATGCGTCACGAGACCCGCCTGGCCCGCAACCCGCGCATGGCCCTGCAGGTGAAGAACGTCGCCCGCCTGACCGGCGCCCAGCGGCAGGCCGTCGTCGAGCGCGCGGAGTCGATCCGCCGCGGCGAGGTCGGGGCCGTGCTTGGAGTGGCCCATGGATGAGCTGTTTGCACCGACGCTGGCCGCGGCGCAGGCGCGCATCATGGCCGTGCGGCCCGCGGCCTACGCCCGCACGCGCAACGCGATCGACGGCGCGGTCAGCCACCTGTCGCCGTACATCACCCATGGCTTCGTCAGCCTGGCCGATGTGCTGTCCGGTGTCGCCTCGCGCCATGCCCTCGACGTGCAGCACAAGTTCGTGTTCGAGCTGGGCTGGCGCGCGTACTTTCGCCACGTCTGGCAGCACCGGGGCGACGGCATCCTGCGCTCGCTGCACGAGGGCCCGCTGCCCGATGACGCGTACGCGGCGGACCTGCCTTCGGACATCCGCCAGGCCTGCACTGGCGTGCCCGTGGTGGATGAAGCCGTGCGCACGCTGTACGCCACCGGCACGCTGCACAACCATGCGCGGATGTGGCTGGCCAGCTATGTCGTGCACCTGCGCAAGGTGCATTGGCGGGTCGGCGCCGACTGGCTCTACGGCCATCTGCTCGACGGCGACCTCGCCAGCAACCACCTGAGCTGGCAGTGGGTGGCAGGCACCGGCAGCGGCAAGCCCTACCTCTTCAATGCCGACAACGTCGCCCGCTACGCGCCGGCGGCATGGCACAGCCCGGGCAGCGTGATCGACACCTCGTACGAGGCCCTGGACCGGCTGGCGCGCGAGCCCGTGCGACCGCGGCACGCAGACGCCGGCCAGGCGCGGGACGAGCCCGGCACACCGGTCGCACCCGCCTTGCGTTCGGAGCCCCCTGCCGAGCTTGGCTTGCGCGACCCCGATGCACGCGCCGTGGCCGGGCGCGATGTCTGGCTGGTCCACCCCTGGAACCTGGGCGAGCGGCCGGCCGTGCTGCCGGCCGACACCTGCGTGGTCGCCGTGGTGGTCGCCGACTTTCATCGCCGGTGGCCCTGGAGCGACCGTCGCTGGCGGTTTGTCGGCCGCCGAATGGCCGACCTGGCCGACCAGCGCTGGCACGGCACCGCCGAGGCCTTGGGCGCAGCCCTGGCAGGCGCCCGCACGGTGCGCAGCGTCGCCGAGCCTCACCTGTCGCCCTGGCTGCCGCGCTGGGCCGAGTGCGAGGCCGCGCCGGGGTTGTTCCCGCAGGTCGATCGGCGCTGCGTCTCGTGTTCGCAGTGGTGGACCCGGGCGACCCGGGGCCTGCAGACGGCCACCGACCTGCTCGCCGTCAACGAGGTACCGGCATGGTGACCCCGGGCCGGACCCCTGAGGTCGAGCCCGACGCGGCACGGCCCGAACTGACCGTCCTGTACGACGGCGCCTGCCCCTTGTGCCGCCGCGAGATCGGCGTCTACCGCGGCCTCACGCCGCTGGATCCGGGCTCGCCGGTGTGTTTTGCCGATGTGAACGACACCGCGTCGCCACTGCCGCCCGGCACGACCCGCGAGCAGCTGATGGCCCGGTTCCATGTGCGACACCGCGACGGCCGGTTGCTCAGCGGCGCGCAGGCCTTCCTCGCGCTGTGGGCCGCCCTGCCCGGCTGGCGCTGGCTGGCCCGGCTTGGCCGCCTGCCTGGAGCGGCCTGGGCGATGGAACAGGCCTACCGGCTGTTCCTGCGCGGGCGACCCACCTTGCAACGCTGGGCCACGCGGCTTGAAGGCCCCGGCAAGGGCTGACTCGACGGCCCCAGACCACTCCAACCTCTCCACCGAGACCCCCCACCATGACCTCGATCGTTCTCATCACCGGTGCCAGCGGCGGCATCGGCCGCGCCTTGGCCCGCCAGCTGCACGCCCTGGGCTGGCGCGTCGCGGCCGTCGGACGCGATGCCGCTCGCCTGGCGGACGTCGACGCGGCGGTTCGCATCGCCGCCGACACCACCACGCCCGAGGGGGCGGCCCTGGCCGTCGCCGCCTGCCACGAGGCCCTGGGCGCGGCGCCGACCCAGCTGGCGCATTGCGTCGGCAGCACGCTGATCGCGCCGCTGCACCGGACCCGCGTCGACGCCTACCGCGACGTGATGCGCGTCAACCTCGACAGCGCCGTCTTCATGCTGCAGGCGTGGCTCGCGGGGCTGAAGGGTGGCGCCGGTTCGGCGGTGTTTGCAAGCTCCGTCGTCTCGCGCATCGGGGTCGCCAACCACGAGGCCATTGCCGCGGCCAAGGGCGGCGTCGAAGCCCTGGTGCGCAGCGCCGCGGCGACCTACGCATCGCAGGGTGTGCGCATCAACGCCGTCGCCCCGGGCATGACCGAGACACCGATGACCGCCACGATGCTGAAGCTGCCCGCCCTGCGTGAAGGCGCGGGCAGGCAGTACCCGCTGGGCGGCGTGCAGACGGCCGAGCAGGTGGCCGGAACCATGGCCTGGCTGCTGGGCGATGCCGCCGCCCGCCTGACCGGCCAGGTGATTGCCGTGGACGGTGGCTTCACGACCGTGCGTCCGCTGGTCAAATAGCCGGTCCGTTCCACCCCGAGTTGCGCCAGGAGTTGCACATGAGCGAAGACCCACGCTGCTGCGGCAGCGGCACCTGCATCATCGACAGGGACGGCCGTTGCTGGTGTGGCCAGCAGTGGGACGGCCAGAAGATGTGCCACGCGCCGCTGGCGCCGCAGGCATCCCCGGCATCGATGACGACCGGGCAGCCTCCCGCCCGCGCCAACGCCGCCACAGAGTCCCGGACACCGGAGCCCGACCGCTCGTGAGCGCGGGCTCGGCTGCGCTGGTCTGGTTCAAGCGCGACCTGCGCATCCGCGACCACGCACCACTGAGCGAGGCGATGCACTTCGAGGGCGCGCTCGGCCTCGTGGTCCTCGAGCCGCAGTGGCTGCAAAGCCCCGAGTGCGATCCACGACACGTCGATTTCCTGCTGGGCTGCGTCGGCCCGTTGCGGCAGGACCTGGCCAGGCTGGGCCTGCCCTTGATCGTGCGCACGGGCGCGATGCCCGAGGTGCTGCAGTCGCTGCGACAGCGGTGGGCCTTCAGCCACCTCTTCAGCCATGAAGAGACCGGACCCGGTTGGAGCTACACCCGGGACCTGGCCGTGGCCCGGTGGTGCCGTGACCAAGGGGTCCAATGGACCGAGTGGCCACAGACCGGCGTCGTGCGACGCCTGCGCTCGCGCACCGGTTGGGCGGGCCGCTGGGCGCAGCGGATGAACGCGCCGGAAGCGCCCGCAGCGTCCGGGTTCAGGGGAGCCATCGCGCCGGATTCAACGGACCTGCCCAGCTTGCACGACCTGGGCGTGCCGAGCACCGTACCGCCACGACCACCGGCCGGCGAACGCGCCGCCTGGGCCACGCTGCACAGCTTTCTCGACGGTCGCGGCCGCGACTACCGGCGCGCGATGTCGAGCCCGCTGACCGCCACCGAGGGCTGCAGCCGCCTGAGCGCACACCTGGCTTTCGGGACGATCTCGATGCGATGTGTCCACCAGGTCACCGAGGCGCGAATTGCGAGCACCCCCGACCGCAGCCTGGCCCAGGGCCTGCGCGGCTTCGCCAGCCGCTTGCGCTGGCATTGCCACTTCATGCAGAAGCTCGAGGACGAGCCGCCCCTGGAGTGGCGCAACCTGGCGCGCACGGTGGACGGCCTGCGGCCGGGCGACGGGGTCCACGCGGGATCGGTCGACACCGAGCGTCTGCAGGCCTGGTGCGAGGGCCGAACCGGCTACCCGATGGTCGACGCCTGCATGCGCCAGCTGCGCGCCACGGGCTGGCTGAATTTCCGCATGCGCGCGATGCTGGTCAGCTTTGCGTCGTACCACCTGTGGCTG
>JAJTGU010000081.1 GCA_021297985.1 Rubrivivax sp. | reverse complement strand
TAGCGGTAGCTCATGTCCACCAGCCCGGCGACATCGCCGTAGGCCTGGCTGATCCAGCCGCCGTTGCCCAGCGCGAGCAACGGGCCCAGGCCATTTGACGCGCTCGTGACCAGCTGCGTCTGGGTGTAGTTGAAGTCGAGCACACCGGCATGGCCGGAAGGGGCCAGCGACGCGATGGACAGGGCAAAAGCGATGGGAGCAAGGCGCAGAGTCATGCGGAGACCTCTTGGAGAGTGCGTGGCAGGACGGAAATGCGTGGATGGTATTTCCGACCCTGCAAGCGAATCCTCCCTCAAGCAAGGGGGCTGTCGCGTGTTCCAGCGGCATGGGGTGGTATCTGCGATCAGGAAAACACGCCTGCCTGGTCCTGCATGCGCGTGGCCACTTCTCCCAGGTGGTGCAGGCTGTCGCCGCCGGCGAACTCCAGCATCGTCAGCCGCTTGAACAGGTGGCTGGCGATGTATTCATCGGTAACGCCAATGCCGCCGTGCATCTGGATGCACTCCTGGCCGACGAGCCGCATCGAACGACCCAGCTGCACCCGGGCCTGGGCCAGGGCGCGACGGCGACCCGCGCGGGGCTCGCCCAGCTTCAGAGTCGCGAACCAGCTCATCGAACGTGCGAGCTCGAGCGCCATCTTGACGTCGGCCATGCGGTGCCGAAGGGCCTGGAAGCTGCCGATCGCCACGCCGAACTGCTTGCGCGTGTTCATGTATTCGAGCGTGATGGCAACCAGCCGGTCCATCAGCCCCACCGCCTCGGCGCACCAGGCGGCGATGGCTGCGTCCTGGGCGGCTTCGAGCGTCTCGAAACCCTCTTCGGCCAGCAGCAGCGCGGGCGTCGCGTCAAGCAGCAACTCGGCCGCACGGGCTCCGTCCTGCGTCGGGTAGCCGCGGGGCCGCGAGGGCAGGGCGGCGGCTTCGACCAGGAAGAGGCCAATACCGGCTTCGTCGTCTTCAGCGCCCGCGATGCGCGCCGGCACGATGAAGGCGTCGGCCTCGTCGCCCGCGGGCACAACATGCTTGGCGCCTGTCAGCGTCCAGCCGGTGCCTGCGCGTTGGGCTCGGGTCCGGACATGCGCCAGGCGATAGCGCGCGGCTCGTTCCTGGACCGCCGGCACCACCAGGGCTTCGCCACTGGCCAGACGCGGCAACCAGGCTGCGCGCAACTCGGCATCGGCACTGGCCAGCAGCAGCGGTGCCATCACGCCGGCTTCGGCAAATGGCACGTGGACGATGCCACGGCCGAGTTCTTCAGCGACCACCATCGCCTCGACGGCCCCGAGGCCCAGGCCCCCATCGGCCTCGGCGACCTGCAGACCGGTCAGACCCAGCTCGGCCAGTTCGGACCAGACCGCGCGGCTGGCACCACCGGCCTTGGCCAGGGCATGGCGCCGCTCGAACGCAAAACCCTTGTCGACCCAGCGCCGCACCGCATCGCGAAGTGCTTCCTGGTCGTCGGAGAAATCGAAGTCCATCGCGTCTTCCTTGCTCGCGTCAGCCAAACAGGGTCTGCGCGACGATGTTGCGCTGGACCTCGTTGCTGCCACCGTAGATCGTCGTCTTGCGGTAGTTGAAGTAGGTCCCGGCCAGCGGCGCCGGATGCCAGGCCCCGCCCGGGAACAGGCCCCCCAGCGCTGCATCGCCCTGCCAGCCGGCTTCCATGGCCTCGGACAGGAACGGCCGCGCCAGTGGGCCGGCGGCGAGCATCAGCAGCTCGGTGTAGCGCTGTTGCACCTCGCTGCCGCGGATCTTCAGCAGGCCCGCAATGTCCAGGCTCTGCTTGCCGCTCTTTTCAGCCGACAGCACGCGGAGCACCAGCATCTCGAGCGCCACCACGTCGACCTCGAGCTCGGCGATGCGGTCGCGGAATCGCAGGTCGTCCCACAGGCCCTCGAGCTTGGCCGTGCGCTTGAGCCGCTCCAGCTCGCGCTTGGCGCGGTTGACGTCGGCGATGTTGGTGCGCTCGTGGGCCAGCAGGTGCTTGGCGTAGGTCCAGCCCTTGTTTTCCTCGCCGATGCGGTTCTCGACCGGCACGCGAACGTTGTCGAACCAGACCTCGTTGACCTCGGCCTCGCCGTCCATCAGCACGATCGGACGCACGCTGACGCCGGGGCTCGTCATGTCGATCAGCAGGAAGCTGATGCCGGTCTGCGGCTTGCCGTCGCTGCTGGTCCGGACGAGGCAGAAGATCCACTCGCCGTACTGGCCCAGCGTGGTCCAGGTCTTTTGTCCGTTGACGATGTAGTGGTCGCCGTGCAGCTCGGCGCGGGTCTTCAGCGACGCCAGATCGGAGCCCGACCCCGGCTCGCTGTAGCCCTGGCTCCACCAGACCTCGCCGCTGGCGATTCCGGGCAGAAAGCGCCGCTGCTGCTCGGCGGTCCCGAAGGCCATGATCACCGGGGCCACCATCACCGGACCAAACGGAACGACACGGGGCGCGCCGGCCAGTGCGCATTCCTCTTCGAACAGGTGCTTCTGGATCGCCGTCCAGCCCGGTCCGCCGAAGGCCTGTGGCCAGCCCCAGCCCAGCCAGCCCTGGGCGCCGAGGATGCGAGCCCAGCGTTGCATGTCGTCGCGGTGCAGTCGCTGGCCCTGGTGGACCTTGGCGGCGATGTCGGCCGGGAGGTGCCCCTGCACCCAGTGTCGGATTCGATCGCGGAAGGCCAGTTCGTCGGGGGTGAAGTTCAGGTCCATGCCGCACGTTTTAGCACGAGCGTTCGCTTTGTCCGCCACCTGGGCGACAAGCCACACGCTTCAGCACGATTACTTCAGTTCCAGCCGCAGCACGTCGTTGGTCCTCGAGAGCTGGAAGCGCGACAGGAAACTGTTGCCCAGCAGGACGTAAGGCATTGCCGCAGGCACCACCGAGGCCTCGACCAGTGACAGCTCGACCTCGCCGACCCGCACCGTGCGCAGCACCAGTCGATGCACCGGGACGATACCGCCGGCGGTCTGGCTCATGCCATTGGGCGGACCCGACAGGTCCAGTCCCAGGCGCAGGGCTTCGTCCCGGCCCATCGCGACGACGGTGGCGCCGGTGTCGACCATGAAGCGGACCGGACGGCCGTTGATGCTGCCCGGTGCAATGAAGTGGCCTCCGCTGCCGACCGGAATCACGATGCTGCGCACGCCTTCGGTGCCGCGTTGCGCACCGATCGACACCGGCCCCTGGCCCGGCCGAAGCAGGAGCGACGGACCGCCGCCTTCGACCTTGACCACAGCGATGTCGCCGTCCCAGCGCAACAGGGTCAGACCGTTTCGAGGCTCACCGGGGCGCAGCGCAAAGGTCTGGCCTCCCCGCGCGACCAGGGCCTGCTCGCCCATGCGCCCCGCCAGCTGCACGGCATCTGCCCAGGCCGACGAGACGGCCGCGGCCAACGCCAGGCCGCCGGCCAGGCTCAGCAGCCGCCTGCGCTCAGTCGCGGAAGTTGTTGAAGGCCAGCGGCAGATCGTCCATCTCCTTGCGCAGCATCGCGATCGCCGCTTGCAGGTCGTCGCGCTTGGCGCCGGTGATTCGAACCGCATCACCCTGGATGGCCGCCTGGACCTTGAGCTTGCTCGACTTGACGAGCTGCTGGATCTTCTTGGCGCTGTCGCTGGCGATGCCGCTCTTGACCGGGACGACGAGCTTGAGCCGGTCGCCACCGAGCTTGATCGGCTTGACGGACAGGTCGACGAAGCGGGCGTCGACATTGCGCCGCGCCAGCTTGGCAATCAGAACCTCGCGCAGCTGATCGAGCTGGAAGTCGCTGTCGGCGGTCAACTCCAGCTCGCGCTCCTTGGCGCTCTTGTCCGAAAACTCGCAACTGGCCTTCGAGCCCTTGAAGTCGAAGCGGGTCGCGATCTCCTTGGCGACCTGGACGGCGACATTCTTCAGCTCGACCAGATCGGGTTCGATGACAGTGTCGAAGCTGGGCATTTCGGTTGAGGCGGGCGGGGTCAGGGCGGAGTGCAAAATTCTGCCATGCAGCCCCGGCGAGATCCCCCCCATGACAGCGGCCTTGCGCCGATCGCGGTCGAGTACCGCCGCTCGCTGCGCGACTTCAACACCTTTGGCCTGCCGGCCACCGCCACGGCCCTGGTGCGGATCGCCTGCGATGCCGACGTCCGCAGAGTGCTCGACCATCACGAGCATGGCCGCGCGCCGAAGCTCGTGCTCGGCGGTGGCAGCAACGTCGTGCTGACGCGCGACGTTGCAGGTGTCGTGCTGAAGGTGGAGGTCATGGGTCGCCGGCTGGTGCAGGAGAGCGCCGAGGGCTGGCTGGTCGAGGTCGGGGCGGGCGAGAACTGGCACGACATCGTGGCCTGGACACTGGACCAGGGCTGGCCCGGGCTCGAGAACCTGGCGTTGATTCCCGGGTCGGTGGGTGCGGCACCGGTGCAGAACATCGGCGCCTACGGCGTCGAGCTGAAGGACCGATTCCATTCGCTGGATGCGGTCGACCTGGTCACAGGGCGAAACGTGACCCTCGACACGCAGGCCTGCCACTTTGGCTACCGCGACAGCGTGTTCAAGAACGACCTTGCCGGCAAGAGCCTGATCGTGCGGGTGCGGTTCTGGCTTCCCCGACCCTGGCAGCCGATGCTCGGTTACCTCGATCTGGAGCGCAAGATGGCAGAGACCGGTGACACCGCGCCGTCGGCCAGGACGATCTTCGACTGGGTCTGTGCGATTCGCCGCGCCAAGTTGCCCGACCCGGCCGAGATCGGCAATGTCGGCAGCTTCTTCAAGAACCCCGTCGTCAGCCCGGAACAGTGCCGAGACATCATCGGCCGCGACCCCGAGATCGTGCACTACCCGCTGGCCGACGGCAGCTGCAAGCTGGCGGCCGGCTGGTTGATCGACGCCTGCGGCTGGAAAGGCAAGAGCGTCGGCCGGGCGGGTGTCTACGAACGCCAGGCCCTGGTCCTGGTGAACCGGGGGGGTGCAACCGGTGCCGAGGTGGTGACGCTGGCCCGCGCGATCCAGGAGAGCGTCTATGGCCGCTTCGGCATCCGGCTCGAACCCGAGCCGATGATCCTCTGATCAGGCGGCGACGACTGACCGTTCAGGCCGACGCGGGATCTGGCAGGAGTCGCGCCGCCATCAACGCACTGCGGGTGGCCGACAGCTGGTCCTCGAACCGCTGGACCAACAAGGCGATCTCGTGCGCAGGCAGATGGGCGGCGCCCTCCTGCAGCGACTCGGCGGTGTGTGCCAGCGCCGCGAGGCCGAGATTCAGCGCGGCGCCCTTGACGGCATGGGCGTTGACGCGCAGCTCCAGCGGCTGCGCATCGCGCACCGCCGCCCGAAGCCGCTCGACCGTGGACGGCCCCTGGGCCAGGAAGTCGTTCATCAGCCTCAGCAAGCGTTCGCGTGGCATCGCCTGCAAGGCCTGGGCGATGGTGGATTCGTCGAGCAGCGGCAGGGTCGAAGCCCCACGGCCTGGTCGGCCCGGGGCGGGAGCATCGGCGGGCGTGACCTCGTCGGCCGGCGCAACAGCCTGAGTCGTGGACACCCGCACGGCGGCACCGAACAACTGACGCAGTGCGGTGGCCAGCTTGTCCGGACTGACAGGCTTGGACAGGAAGTCGTTCATTCCCGCCAGCAGACTGCGCTCGCGCGACTCGGGGTAGGCGTCGGCGGTGAGCGCCAGGATGGGCACGGTCGAGCGGGCCGGGTCGGGCAGGGCGCGGATCGCCCGCGTGGCCGCCACACCGTCAAGCACAGGCATGTGCAAGTCCATCAGCACGAGATCGAACTGCTGCTCACGGGCTGCCCGCAGGGCCTCCTCGCCGTTGACGGCGAAGTGGCCCTCGTGGCCCAGCCGCTCGAGCAAGGCCGCCATGTACTGGCGGTTCACGGTGTGGTCTTCAGCGACCAGGACGCGGAGCCGTCTGACGGTGGCGCCGGCTGGGTGTCCGACATCGGGATCGGCGGCCACCTCTGGCGCCGCCGGAAGAGGACTGACCGGCAACCGGAACGTGAACACGCTGCCTTCGCCCAGGCGGCTGCGCACGCCCACGTCTCCCCCCATCAACCGGGCCAGACTGCGCGAGATCTCCAGGCCCAGGCCGCTGCCTCCGTGTCGCCGCGACAGGGTCCTGTCGCCTTGGCGAAAGCGCTGGAACAGCGATCCGACGGTGGCTTCGTCCATCCCGATGCCCGTATCGGTGACGACGAACTCCAGGTCCTGGCGACCGTTGGCATCGGGGCGAACCCGGGCGTCAAGCACCACCGCACCTCGGTCCGAGAACTTGATCGCATTGCTGACCAGGTTGAACAGCACCTGCTTGACACGCTTGCCGTCCGCAACGATCCACTCCGGCACGGCCGGGTCCGCGTCGATGTGCAGCGCCAGACGCCGCCCCATGGCCTGTGGCCGCATCAGGGCCTCCACTTCGCGCAACAGGGCTCGCAGTTCCACCGGGGTCGGATGCAGCGACATCCGGCCGCTTTCCAGTTGCGAGACATCGAGGATGTCGTTCAGGATCGCGAGCAGGTGGTCGGCCGACTCGGTGGCCGTGCGCAGGTGGTCGATCTGGCGGGGATTCAGGCCGGACTCGCGCAGCAGCGACAGCATGCCCATCAGGCCATGGAACGGCGTCCGGATCTCGTGGCTCATGTTGGCCAGGAAGATGCTCTTGGCCTGGCTGGCCGCTTCGGCTTCGCTTCGCGCCTCGCCAAGCCGCCGCGTCAGAACCTCCAGCGCGACCCGGCGCTCGCGCAGGCGCCGCAGCTGATGACCCAGCACGACGGCAAAACCGCCGATCAGCACGACCAGGCCCAGCAGCAAGGCCCAGCCGAGCTGATGCTGGCGTTGCGCCGCGTTGCTGCGTTCGGTGGCGCGCTCGGCAATGCGCTGGGACAGCGCGGCGCTCAGATCCGCAAGCGGTGCCCCCATGCCGGCCACCGCCGGCCACAGCGACTGGGCCGTCGTTGTCACAAGCGGACCTGAAGACGGGGTCGGCACCAGGATCGGCTCGATCTGCGCCCGCAGGGTCTCGAGGTTGCCGAGGGTGGTTCGGGCACCGGGCAGGTCGGCCAGCAACGGGGCCACTGGGGGCTCGCGCAGTGCACGGAGCTGTCCCGTCCATGCCAGGAAGCGGTTCCTCAGGGTCTCGAGCTCGGCCCTCTGGTCGGTCCCTTCGGCGACGTCGCTCCAGGCCTGCCGCAAACGCCAGTAGGCGATCTCGGCCTCGTGGACCAAAGTGGCCACCTGGTCGTCACGCACCATTGCAGCGGTGCGCAGCTCGCTCAACTGCCGGCCCGTGACCAGCACCAGCACCAGCAGTGCCGCCAGCAGCGCCACCGCGCCAAGCAGCCAGGTTGGCCAGACCGCGCCCGTTCCGGACTGGGGCGCGGAGTCGGCCTTCATTGCCCGCGCAAGAGATCGGCGAGATCCAGGCCGGTGTCATGCCGAGCGCCGCGCGCCAGCCAGAACATCAGGGCCATCATCATCAGCATCGAGGGGATCGCGATCACGGGGTAGCTCAGCAGCGTCAGACGCCCGAGTTCCTGGTTGAACGCCTCGGTGCCCGCCTCACTGGTGACGACCCAGCGCGCCAGCACATAGTTCGCGACCGCCGAAAAGAAGAAGGTTCCCGCCAGCAGCAAGGTGCCGGTGCGAAGCCGCTGTTCGAAGGTCGCCGTCGTGCCGCGTTCGGACAGCGCGTATTGCACCTTGTCGACGTCGAAGAGCGTGGCGTTGAACACCAGCAGTCGGATCAGTGGCCGCTGGGTCCAGGTCGACCCCAGGATCACCAGGCCGATCAGTCCCGGGACGGCGGCCTCCTTGACCGCCAGCCACGTCGCGTCGAGCTTCAGCAGGCCGATGCCGCCGGTGAGCAGGGTGCTGATGACGCCAAGCACCGCGATCCAGTTCAGCTTGCGCCGTCGCCATCCGTCCCAAAGACCCCAGCCGACCGGGAAGGCCAGCGCGAGCAGCAAGGCCAGGAGCGGTCCCAGCCGGGCCTGGCTGCTGAGCTGCATCAGGATCAGCGCCGGTACCAGGATCGTGATGCCGATCTCCAGCAGCGGATTGGGCGCCGGAAGGGTGCTGGCAGATCTGGCCTGAGCGGAGGGCGTGGGGGGCGGAGGCTGGGAACTCACAGGATGCAAGGCTGTCGGCAAAGCCTGCAAGCGTAACCGGCAGCGAAAGCAACGGTCATTGGACCGCTGGAAGGAGGTCGCGCAGTCGCGCCAGTTTGCTCGAATACAGCTGTTGCTGGACCGGTGTCGTGCTGTGCATGACGGCCTGGGCCAGGTCGCGTGCGGCCCGCTCGCCGTCGCCGAGGCGGGCGTTGGTGACGGCCAGCCAGTAGTGGACCTCCGCCTGGTAGGGTTGACGACGCAACTCGCGGCGGAACAGGTCGCGGGCCACCGACAGTTCGCCGCGATCAAGCGCCAGACGCCCCTGTTCCAGGTGGTGCAGCGGCGGTACCGGCTGGAGCTGGGCCAGACGCGAGGCCAGCGGCGCCGCCTCTGGCGCGCGGCCGCTGCGCTCCAGATGCTGGCTCAGGTTGGCGAGCACGCTGGTGCTGTCCGGAGACAGCACCAAGGCGCGTCGCCACGCCGCCTCGGCCGCTGCGCCATGGCCGCCGCGCGAATAGACCACCGCCAAGGTGTTGGCGGCGCTGCTGCTGACCGGGTCGATCAGCAGGGCCTCCCGGGCGTGGGCGTAGGCGTCGGCGATTCGGCCTTCGGCCAACAACTCCGCGGCACGGTTGTTCATGTACAGCGACAGCACCTGGTGCTCCACGAGCGGCACCGTGCGGTAGCCCGCCACCTGTTCGCCGGGCAGGAAGTCCACCAGCAGCGCGCTGTCGTCTCCAGGGCGCCGGTACATCGCGCGTTGGCTGAGCAGGATGTTGACGTGTCCGCTGAGGAACAGCAGGCCACCGGCCCGGGTGGCGGCCTCTTCAACGACCACCGCCTGGTACGAGACCGGCATGTCGAGCATCTTGGCGAATGCTGCGGTCATCAGCACCAGCGACAGGCAGTTGCCGGCGCGATCCTGATAGGTCGTTGCGGCGTCGCGTGTGCGGCCGGTGTCGTAGTTCAGCCGCAGGTCGTCGTTGCGGAACAGCGCGTGCAGAAGGGCGTGGCGCGAGTCTTCGCCCAGCGGGGGGCGACGCAGCTTCTCGGCATGGGCCTGCATCTGCGGCGTCGGGGCGAGCACGGCGTCGCGGTCGGGGCGCGTCGCGGGAGGTGCAAACAGGCTGTCGTGCATCAGGCCTTGTGCGATCCGCAAGGCACTGGGCGGTGGGGTGCTGCTTCCGCGATGTGCGCAGCCGCCCAGCATCGCCAGCCCGGCCCAGGCGACCAGGGCCAGCCAGACGGTGCGAGTGGTGCGTCCCAGGCCCGAAGCAACGAGTCCCCGCATGGCAGTCTCCATCCATGCACCGAAACCCATACCGCAGAGAGGCGCCACGGATCCGGCGATGCCGCGATCCTAGACCTGTGCCGTCGAGCCCGCCACCGGGCGGCGACGGGTTGGGCTCAGGCGGCCGGGATCTGCCTGCGCAGGCGCCTGGCCACGGCGCGAAGCGTCGGTTCGGCACAGGCCTCAGCGGCCGCCAGCGTGCTGTGCGCGTAGACGATGTCGCGCTGCAGGCGTTCGACGTGGACATGCACGCCTTGCCCAGCGAGCAGCCATTTCAGCTCGATCACTTCCACCAGCGGCAAGATCGGCGCGGGCGCAACGGATTCGGACAGGTCAGAGGCGTACACGGATCTTGCTGGGGTGGGAGACGCGGTGGATCGGCAGAACTGGATGAACCTTAACCCCTGCCGACTCTGCAAAGTCCTTTGTCGGGCTTTCGGGATTGGAGAGGTGCGTCCAGGATCACACCCGCGGCGGCGACCCGTGGTGGCCGCCCGGGGCCGGCTTTGCGCTGTTGCACACTTCCGGTCATGAACCCTTCGCCACCTTGGACCCACCCCGATGATGTCGACCGGCAACTGGCCGACGTCGGCTGGGCAGTCCTGGATCCGACCACTCTGGGCGAGAAGTGCTGGACGGCTGCGGCCGGGCCATGGCGGGAGTGGGCGACCCGTTTCTGGTCAGACCTGCCACCGGATCCGCACCTGCGCGACGGTGGGCGCTACCGCCATCGCCGACATGGCTGCTTCTGGGTGTCCGCTGGGCAGGTTCAACCGGTGGCGCATCGCGCGCACTGGCAACCGCTGGAGTACAACGCCCTGCACGGCGGATTCGAGCGCTGGTTCGACCCCTTGCCGTCCGCGCTGATGGTCGACCCTGCCTGGTCGGCCTTGCTGGCGGCACTGGCCCGGACGGCCGACGGTCTGCGTGGGCCGCAGCCGTGGTTCGTTGAAGCGCATCTGTTCCGGATCGACACCGCCGGCGGCATTGGTCGGCCAACGCCTGAGGGCGCGCACCGCGATGGCGTCGACCTGGTGGCCGTCGTGCTTGTCGACCGACAGCGCGTGAAGGGCGGCGAGACCCGCGTCTTTGACGCTCTCGGACCCCACGGCGTGCGCTTCACCTTGACCGAACCGGGCAGCGCACTGCTGCTCGACGATGCCCGCGTCATCCACGAGACCACGCCGATCCAGCCCGAGACGGCCGGGGGCGGAGGCTGGCGCGACACATTGGTCTTGACCTACCGGTCCGGTGGGTTCCAGGGCCCCGCCGTTCCGTCCGCAAAGCCCCCCGAAGCATGAACGACCTGTCACCGCTGGCGATCTCGTTGGAGGACGTCCGGGCCGCCGCCCGACGCCTGGAGGGTCGCGCGCACCGCACGCCCGTGATGCGCTCCAGGACCGCGGACACCCTTACCGGTGCCCAGCTGTTCTTCAAGTGCGAGAACCTGCAGCGCATGGGCGCGTTCAAGTTCCGCGGCGCCTTCAACGCGTTGTCGCGGTTCGACGCGGTGCAGCGACGGGCGGGTGCGATCGCGTTTTCGTCGGGCAACCATGCCCAGGCGATCGCGCTGTCGGCGCGGCTCCTGGGCATGCCCAGCGTCATCGTGATGCCCCAGGACGCGCCGGCGGCCAAGCTGGCTGCCACCCGTGGCTACCAGGAGGGTCAGCCCGGCAGCGAGGTCGTGCTCTACGACCGCTACCGTGAGGACCGCGAAGCCATCGGCGCGCGCCTGGCCGGCGAACGCGGCATGACCCTGATCCCGCCCTACGACCACCCGGACGTGATGGCCGGGCAGGGCACGGCGGCGCTGGAGCTGATCGAAGACGTTGGCGACCTGGACCTGTTGCTGGTCTGCGTCGGTGGCGGGGGCTTGATCTCAGGCTGCGCCGTGGCCGGCCGCAGCCTGCTGCCCCGGCTGCGGATCGTGGGTGTCGAACCCGAAGCGGGCAACGACACCCAGCAAAGCCTGGCCCGCGGCGAGATCGTGCACATCGAGACCCCCCGCACCATCGCCGACGGCGCGCAGACCCAGCACAGCGGGCGCCTGACCTTCCCGGTGATCCAGCGCCTGGTCGAAGGCATCGTCACCGTCAGCGACACCCAGTTGGTGCGGGCGATGCGGTTCTTCGCTGAACGACTGAAGCTGGTGGTCGAACCCACCGGCGTTCTGGGCGCCGCGGCGGCCCTGGAAGGGGTGATCGACGTGCGTGGCCTGCGGGTGGGCGTGATCGTCAGCGGGGGCAACGTCGACCCGCGGCGCTACGGCGAGTTGCTGGCCGGCGCCGGCTGAAGCGCCGTCCCGCCAGGCCGGGCCGGCGCGACCGGGAGGTACTGCGCCGAGGTCACCCCCATCGAGACGTAGATGCTGGTCAGCGCTTCGACGCCGACGTCGGCCGCGCTCACCCATTCTTCGGGCACGTAGATCAATCCGCCGCCCACCGGCACCGGCGCCGTCGGCACCAGCACGGCCAGGCAGGGTCGGCCGCCGACCAGCACGGCCTGGGGACTGGACAACAGTGCCAGCACGGCAACGCCGCTGGAGCCTTCGCCAAGACCGCCGAAATGGCACCAGACGGCACTCATCGCCTTCGTGCCTTCGGCGTCGCGTTGCGACAGGAGGCCGACCATGCGGTGCACGAAGTCGTAGACCGTGTTGACGATCGGGATGCGGTCGAGCAGGGCGCGGAAGGCGCGCGCCATGCCGCGCTGCAGCCCGGCTTCGACAACCGCACCCAGCGCCATCACCGCCAGCACGAGCAGGCCGATGCCGATCAGGTAGCCGGCGATCTCCGAGCCCGTGACCCCAAAACCGACGGCGACGAAGACCGAGCCGACGGCGCTTTCGGGGCCGAGAGAGCGCAGCAGCAGGCTGGCGAGCCAGCCGAAGATCGCCAGTGTGGCCGCCAGAGGCAATGCGGCGAGCAGCCCGGTGACGAAGATGCGCAGCAGCCGCGCCTTGGTTTTGGTCATGCCGGGATTATCCGAAGGCACCGGCTGCGGTATGGTCCGCGCCTTCCTTTGACCTTATCGCACCGGCCTCCCGCGGCCGCACCCGCCCGATGAACACCCCCGAACACCCGGCCAAATCAGAACCGAGCGACGCCGAAAAGGCGATGAAGGCGAGAGTCGAAGCGCGCCTGACACGCCCGACGGCGCGCAGCACCGGCACTCTCACGACGAGCAAGCGGACCTTGGCCTACCGGACCGAGGCCGGCTTCATCCCGGTCGCCGGCAAGGACGGCGAGCCCGAAGCCGCCGTGATGACCACCGCCTACCTCGAAGAAGGCGCTGACCCGACAAGGCGCGGCGTCTGCTTCGCGTTCAACGGCGGGCCGGGTTCGGCCTCGGTCTGGCTGCAGTTCGGTGCGCTCGGCCCGAAGCGCGTGGTGGTTCCAGACGACGCCAGCGTCGGCATGCCGCCGTATGCCGCGGTCGACAACCCGCTGAGCTGGCTCGAGCACTTTGACCTCGTGTTCATCGACCCGCCCCACACCGGCTGGTCGCTCACCGCCAGCGACGCCGCGCGCAAGAAGATGCTGTCCACCGATGGCGACATCGCCGCGCTGGCCGAAGTGATGCGGCTGTGGCTGGTACGCAACCGTCGCCTGTCTTCGGCGCTGTACCTCTGCGGCGAGAGCTACGGCACGACCCGCGGGGCCGGCCTTGCGCTCGCGATGCTGGAGCAGGGACTGGCGTTCAGCGGGTTGATCCTGGTGTCCTGCGCGATGGACCTGCAAAGCATCGTCTTCGGTCATGGCAACGATCTGCCGTGCGCGCTTTTCCTGCCGGCATTTGCCAACACTGCCCAGTACCACGGCCTGCTGCAGGGCGAGCTCGCGTCGTCGCCGCAGGCAGCGCGGGCGGCGGCCGAGGCCTTCGTGCAGGACGAGTACGCCGCCGCGTTGCTGTCTGCCGGGCGCCTGAGCACGCACCAGCGCGCCCGGATCGCCGGCCGCATTGCCGAGCTGACCGGCCTGTCGCGAGCGCAGGTCGAGGAGCAGGACCTGCGGATCACCGATGGCTTCTACTTCGTCGAGGCACTGCGCGCCCGCGGCCAGGTCGTCGGGCGACTGGACTCGCGTGCAGCGGGTCCGGCAGCCGCCCAGCGCAAGGGCGAAATGGAGTTCGACCCTGGCATCGAGGCGCTTTCGTCGCCCTACACGATGGCCGCGCTGGCGACCTTTGCCGGCACGCTGGGGCTTGATCTGGAAGACCGCTACCAGGTGCTGAACCTCGAGGTCAACCGGCAATGGGACTGGCGCCGTGGAACCCTGGGCGGCGAGATCGACGGCCTGCAGGGGTACACCAGCACCAGTTCTGACCTGGCGACGGCGCTGCGCCGGCACCCGCATCTGAAGGTCCTGGCCGCCAGCGGACGCTATGACCTGGGTACGCCGTACAGCGCCACCGACTGGTCGCTCGCTCGACTCGACGCACCGGCCGAGGTGCGGGCGCGCATCGTGCACCGCTACTACGACGCCGGCCACATGATGTACACGCGGCAGGCGGATCTGGAACAACTGAACGCCGACCTCGCGGCCTGGCTCTCGACTTGACGGGCTGGGACTACAGCAGCCGCATGGCCTGTGGTGCCAGGCGTTCGAGCGCGGCCTTGAAGTCCCGCTCGGCACGGCCGAACGCAAAGTCCGCGAACTCGAACCCTGGGCCCACCGTGGCACCGACATAGGCGTAAGCACCCAGCGGTTCGGCCGCTTGCCACCACCGCGCCGGCACCACGGCCCTGGGCCGGAGGCCGCCGTGGCCGACCGCGGCGAGAGTGACCGTCTCCAGCCGCGTCAGCGCCGGGTCCAGCAGCCAAAGGCGAAGGGCCGCGGGCGCATCGTCTTCGGGACCCGAAGCCGCTTCCAGAAGGTGCCAGGCCTCGTCGGAGTCCACCCGGTGCCAGGCCGAGAACTCACCTGCGGCGAGCAGGAAGTCGATGCTCGTCAGCGCCGACCGATGCGGCCGACCATCCAGCGGATCGATGGCCTGTGCAGAGCGGTGCAGCTCGGCGAAGTGGCCACCTTCCGGATGACGGCGCAGGTCCAGGGACTCGATCAGTTCAGCCGCGCGGGGATGCAGCGCCGGGGTCGACGTCATCATGCCGACCCGCGAACGTCCGTGACCGGCTCGCTGCCGAAGTCAGCACTGGAGAGCACCCGCAGGACCTTGGCGGCGGCGGTCTCGGGGCTGTCCAGTGCGCCGCTGGCATGCAGGCCGGCAAACCGCTCTTGTTCGGGGAAGAGCGCTGGGTCGGCGCTGCGCAGTTGCATCTGCATGTCGGTGGCGATCACGCCGGGGGCCAGCGACACCACCTTCGCCCCGCCGGCCTGCTGCGCTTCCTCCAGCGCCAGGGCGCGCGCCAGATGGTCCATGCCCGCCTTGGCCGCGCAGTAGGGCACGGCGCCGGCCATGGCCCGGCGCCCGAGGCCGGACGAGATCAACAGCAGCTTGCGCACGCCACGGCTGGCAGCGGTGCTGCGCAGGAAGGCCGCGCTGAGCACCAGCGGCGCTTCGAGGTTGACACGCATCGAGACCGAGAGCTCCGCGTCGCTCGCGGCGGCCAGCCAACCGGGCGCGCTCAGCATGGCAGCGTTGTGGATCATGCTCACGGCTGCATCGGGCGATTGGGCGACGGCGGCCTCCAGCCAGTCCTGAAGCCGTCGGGCCAGGGGCACCGGATCGGCCAGATCGGCCCGCCAGGATTCGTAAACCTGGCCTGGCGGACCGATCAGCGTGGTGTCACTGCGTGCAATGGCCAGCAAACGGGTGCCGGGCTGTGCGAGAAGCTGCGACGCGATGGCGTGGCCCAGGCCGCGCGAGGCGCCAGTGACCACCACGATGTGCTGGATGGGAGCGGTGTTCATGGCCTGCGAGCTTACGCGTCCCGAAAGGGTTGCCGATGACCGGGCAGCCGCATCAGAAGCGGGCGGGACTGTGCCAGCTCTGGCGCTGGCCGGTCCCGGGATGCGCCAGGGTCAGCGTCTGGGCGTGCAGCAGAAGCCGGGGCGGGTGCGCGTCGGCATCGTCGCCGTACAACCGGTCGCCCACGATGCCGTGGCCGATCGCCCGCAGGTGCACGCGCAACTGGTGGCTGCGGCCGGTCAGCGGCTCCAGTGTCAACCGGCTGCGGGGGCCGTCCAGGTGCTCGGTCAGCGTCCAGCGTGTCAGGCTGGGCTTGCCGTGCTCGGGATCGACCTTCTGACGGGGCCGGTTGGGCCAGTCCGCCGACAGCGGCAGGTCGATCATGCCGCTGGGTTCAGCCATATGGCCATGCACGACCGCCACGTAGGCCTTGTTCACCTCGCGCGCCGCGAACGCACGGTGCAGGTGGCGAAGCGCCGGCAAGGTCCGCGCGAACACGATCAGGCCCGAGGTCGCCTGGTCAAGCCGGTGCACCACATGCAGTGGACCAAGGTGCCGTTCGAGCAGGGCCAGCAGGTTGTCGCGCCCGGCCTCGCCACGGCCCGGGACGGCCAACTGGCCGGCCGGCTTGTCGGCGACCACGAGCCAGTCGTCGACATGTAGGACAGGCAGCTGCATCGCGGGCCAGCATAGCCGCTGGCGTTGCCATATCGCCACGCGGGTGGAGGCCTCGCGTTGACGGCGCGCGCAAGCGCGTCCACAGTCCGCCGCTCGCGCTGCCGCCTGCGTCCTGCACCCGGAACCGGCAGCTCCCGCCAGCCCCACCGAAGGAGACCACGATGAATGCCAAGCCAGACCTTGCCATCCCCGCGTCGCGTCGCCCGGGGGCCTGGATGACGAGCGACACGCAGATCCGCGGCCTGAGCCGCTGAGACCCTGTCGCTGAGGTTCGCCGCTTCCGGCGGACCCGAGGGGTTGACGGTCCAACCGTCCACGCTCGAACCGTTCGTTCATCGCACCGCGCCGGCGTCGCAAAGCCGTTGCCTGGGCCACGCCTGTCGTGGCGGCCGGGCCCGCCGACCCGTATCCGAACGAACCGCAATGAACATCCCTGAAACGCTTGCACCCCTGCATCGCATCGGCCTGCAAGACCACGAACTTTCGATCCTGAAACACGACCCACCGCCGCCCGGACTGGTGACGATGAGGGTCATCGAAGTGCAGCGCGACCGCGTCGTCCTGCACGATGGAAATGCCGAGCACGAGGCCCAGGTCCTGCCCGCGTTGTGGCGCACCCTGGCCACGGCTCAGGCACCCGGTCAGCTTGTCCCTGGCGACTCGCTGGCGGTTGGCGACTGGGTGCTGTCGGGTCGCGAGCCTGACGGCAGCCTGTGGGTCCGCCAACGACTGCCGCCGCGCAACCAGATCGCCCGTCGGCACCGCGACGAATCGCTGCTGGTGCGCCAGGTGCTGGTCAGCAACGTCGACCGCGTGCTGATTGCGATGGGCCTGGACAGCGACTTCAGCACCACTCGGCTGGAGCGCTATCTGCTGCTCGTGCAGATGGCCGGCGTCGCTGCCGCGGTGGTGTTGACCAAGGCTGACCTGTGCCCGGATGTCGAGTCCAGGGTGGCTCGAGCGCAGGCAGTCGTCGGAGACGACGTGCCGGTGCTTGCGCTGGACAGTCTGGCCGAAGCCGGCGCGCTGGCCCGCGCGGCGCTGGCCCCGTGGCTTTCGCCGGGTCAGACCCTGGTGCTGCTGGGCGCCAGCGGGGCCGGCAAGAGCACGCTGACCAACGCCCTGGTGCCGAGCGCGCCGGCCGGCACCGGTGCGGTGCGCGACGGGGATCGCCGCGGCCGGCACACGACCACGGTTCGCACGATGCACCTGACGCCCGAAGGCGCCTGCATCATCGACACCCCGGGCCTGCGCACCCTTCGGCTGGACACCGACCCGCAGGCGCTGGAACGCGGCTTTGGCGACGTGGCCCAACTCGCCGCGGCCTGCCGCTTCCGCGACTGTCGACATCAAGGTGAGCCGGGTTGCGCGGTGCGCGACGGCGTCGGCGAACAGCGGCTGAAGAGCTTTCACAAGCTGGTGCGCGAAGCCGAGCGTGACGAGCAGACCGTGCTCGAACGCAAGACCGAGCGCGGCCGCTGGAAAGCGACCGGCCGAGCCGTGCGCGCGTGGATGAAGGAGAAGCGGGGCTGAGCCGGGCGAAGCGGCGCGGACCTTCGCGCCGCCCGCTTGTGCGCACAAATCCTCCTGAGGGATGACCCCGCATCCGGGGCCGCGAGGGAAGGGGGGCGGCCCTGCTAAATTCAAGGGCTAATGCCGTCCGACGCCGTCAGCCCCCCGACCGATTCCGCCAGCGCCCTGCCGATCGGCTCCCGGCTGGGCGAGTTCGAGGTCACCGGGATGCTCGGCATCGGGGGCTTCGGCATCGTCTACCGGGCCTTCGACCACGACCTCGAGCGCGAGGTGGCGGTCAAGGAATACATGCCGGCGATGATGGCCGGCCGCACGGAAACGCTGCATGTCTCATTGCGCTCGCAGTCCGACGCCGAGACCTTTGCGCTGGGCCTGAAGTCCTTCGTCAACGAGGCCAAGCTGCTGGCGCGCTTCAACCACCCGGCGCTTCTCAAGGTCTACCGGTTCTGGGAGGCCAACGGCACCGCGTACATGGCGATGCCGGTTCTGCAGGGCCGCACGCTCAAGCAGATCCGCTCCACGCTGTCCGAACCGCCCGACGAGGCCTGGCTGCGCGGCATGCTCGATCCGCTGCTCGGGGCCATCGACCACCTGCACCAGGCCGGCGTCTATCACCGCGACATCGCGCCGGACAACATCCAGATCGAGCCCGACGGTCACCCGGTGCTGGTCGACTTCGGCGCCGCGCGCCGTGTGATCACCGACAAGACGCAAACGCTGACGGCGATCCTCAAGCCCGCGTATGCGCCCATCGAGCAGTACGCCGAGGTGGCTGCGGTCAAGCAGGGGCCCTGGACCGACCTGTACGCGCTGGGCGCAACGCTGCACTTCATGCTCCTGGGCCGGCCACCCTCTCCGGCGACGACCCGCGCCGTGTTCGACGACGTGCAACCGCTGGCCCAGCAGGCGCTGCCAGGGTGCCGGCCCGAGTTCCTGGCCGCGATCGACTGGATGCTGAACCCGCGGCCGGTGGACCGGCCGCAGAGCGTGTCGGCACTGCGTGAGGTGCTGGACGGCATGTCGGCCTTGCCGCCTTCGGCTGCGCTCAGCGTTGCCGCTGCCCGTGCTGCGGCCGAAGCCGCGCCCATCGCCTGGGACCGGACCCTCGTGGCCGGCCGCGCCCCGCGCGCCACGTCGCCTGAGGCCGCCAGTGACATTGATCTGCCGCTCGCCGGTCTGGCTGAACCGTCGCCTGTTGCGCTTGACCTGCCGCTGAGCGACGGCTCGCAAACCGGTGGGCTGACCGAAGACGACGAGGGGACGCGGATCGTGCCTCGCCCATCGGCACCGGTCATGGCGACGCCCGCGGCCGCCGTGGTGGCTGAGCCGGTTCTGGAACCGGCAGCGAATGGCCCGACCGCCAATCGAAAGTCGCCACTGCTCTGGATCGGCGTGGCCGCGTGTGCACTGGCGGCAGGGGCCTGGGCCTTGTGGCCCAAGCCGGCCGACCCGGTTTCAGCGGCGGCGATGCCGGCCTCGGCGGCGCTTGCTGCCTCCAGCGTCGTCGAGCCGGCGTCGGCCCCGACGGCCGTGGTGCCAAGCACGGCAGCACCCACGACTCCCCGGGCCACCCCGTCGCCCACGACTCCGCTGGTTGCATCCAAGGCTGCGCTGGCGGCCGATGCGCCCTCGCGACCTCCGTCGCTGCCCAGTCCCGCCGCGCAGCCAACCCCGGTGGCCCCACCGTCAGGTTCACAGCGCCAGGCGGGCGACGCTGCGCCGGCCGCGACCAGTCCCGGAAGCCTGCCCGCGGTGTCGAACGTTCCGCTTGCGACCACAGCGCCCGCAACTTCGCCGGCCCCGGCGGCCCTGACTGCGGCAACCTCGCCCGCGGCTGCGGGCCCGGCCGCAGCGGTGCCCGCGGCCACGCCATTGACACCGCCTGCGGCCTCGAACCGGCCAGCCGCAAGCGCAGGGCCAGAGGCCAAGTGCGACGGTCGCAACCCCGTGTCCTACTTCCTCTGCATGGAACGCGAGTGCCTGCGCGGTGCAAACCAGGACCACGCCGACTGCCGGAAGTGGCGCGCCGAGGCCAAGCCACGCGAGTGAGCGGGGCCCGGCACCCCGCGGCGTGACATGGCCCCCGAGCTGGAGACCCCATGACCGACCCCACAACGCCCCAGGCTCCGCAGGCCGGATTTCGTCCGGCGCCGCATCTGCGGCACTGGCCGGCGCGACTGCCACGCGAATTGCGTGTGCCGCGCACGACGCTCTGGCGTCTGCTCGAAACCACCGCGCAGCGCTATGGTGGGCAAACCGGCTATCTGTATCTTGGCCAGACCTGGACCTGGCGGCGCATGCACGACGATGCGCTGGCGATTGCCGGATGGCTGCGCGCCCAGGGCGTGCGCCGTGGCGACCGCGTGATCGTCTACCTGCAGAACTGCCCGCAGTTCGTGCAGGCCTGCTTTGCGGTCTTTCGAGCCGATGCGGTGGTCGTGCCGGTCAACCCGATGAACCGGGCCGAGGAGTTTGCCCATTGCGTCGCCGACAGCGGCGCTCGAGTGGCCATCTGCGCCGGCGACGGCCTGGCGGTGGTGCAGGGCGCGCAGGCGTTGCTTGGCGACTCGCAGCGGCTCGGCCGCGTGCTGGTGACCACGCTGGCCGATGCCTTGCCGCCCGGCGCCACGATCGACCCCGATCTCGCCCCCGCGCCGGCGGTCATGCAGGCCCTGGCCACCGCACCGGCGCACCACGACTGGCCGGAACTGGCCACCCCCTGGGCCCAGGCGCTGGCCCACCCGGTGTTGGCCGACGCGCACGAGGCCGAGCCCGGTGACCTGGCGTTGCTGCCCTACACCTCGGGCACCACCGGCAATCCCAAGGGCTGCATGCACAGCCACGCCAGCCTGATGCCCAACGTCATCGGTAGCGCTCAATGGAGCCATGTCGGGGCCGAGAGCGTGGGACTGGGCGTGGTGCCGATGTTTCACATCACCGGCATGGTCTACAACGTGCTGAGTCCGGCCTGGACCGGCCACACCGTGGTGCTGATGCCCCGATGGGATCGCGAACTCGCCGCCCGCTTGATCGCGCGCCACCGCGTCAGCCACTGGGTGTGCATCCCGACCATGGTCATCGACCTGCTCGGCAGCCCGAATGCCGCCGGGTTCGACCTCTCGAGCCTGCGCTACCTGTCGGGTGGCGGCGCGGCGATGCCCCAGGCCGTGGCCGAGCGGCTGCGCGAGCAGTACGGGCTCGTGTTCTCTGAGGGCTACGGCCTGACCGAGACCGCTGCGCCCAGCCACGGCAACCCACCCGAGCGCGCCAAGCTGCAGTGCCTGGGAATGCCGATCTTCGGTGTCGACAGCCGTGTCGTCGATCCGGCCACGCTGCAAGAGGTGCCGCTGGGCGAAACCGGCGAGATCGTCACCGCCGGGCCGATGCTCTTCCTGGGCTACTGGGGCCATCCGGACGCGACGGAGGCGGCCTTCTTCGAGGTGGAGGGTCGGCGTTACTTCCGCACCGGCGACCTTGGCCGTTGCGACGAAGACGGCTACTTCTTCATCGTCGACCGGCTCAAGCGCATGATCAACGCCAGCGGCTTCAAGGTCTGGCCGAGCGAGGTGGAGTTGCTGCTGTTCAAGTGCCCGGGCGTGCAGGAGGCCTGCGTCATCGCCGCCCGCGACGCCTACCGCGGCGAGACCGTCAAGGCCGTCATCGTGCCGCGCCACGACGCCGTCGGCCGCGTCGGTGCCGACGACATCGTGGCCTGGGCCCGCGAGCACATGGCCGCCTACAAGGTGCCACGCATCGTCGAGTTCGTCGATGCTCTGCCCAAGAGCGGTTCTGGCAAGGTGATGTGGCGGCTGCTGCAGGAACGCGAGCTCGGTGCTTCTTGACACCAACCACCCGGCGCCAAAACCCTCAACCCGGAGATCAGACCCCGTGTATATCGTCTACGACATCGACCCCGGTTCCGTCATCCGGGTGGATGGACTGATCTTCGACGTGTCGGAGTTCGCTTCGACCTGGTCCGAAGGGTTTGCCTTTCGCGGCGACGATCGCGAACCCAGCGCCATCTTCGAGAAGGGGTTCAGCAAGCGAGACACGAACTTCGGCGTTGCGACCACGGGTGTCTTGAATACCCAGCATGCGCACACCATCACGACCCAGAATGTGTTCCGCAACGAGCGCCCCTCTGTTGCCAACCGCGACACGATCTACCGGCTCGGGCCGACCGAAGTGCTGCTGCGCACCCAGCACCTTGACCTTGAGAAAGCCACCTGCGTCAGCACGACCCGTGACCCCGCGTTGGCCACCGGCTTTCCGCTCGGCGGGACACCGCATACGTATCTCTACGTGATCACCCCGAACCAGAAAAGACTGGACACCTATCTCATTCAGGAGAAAGGCGGTCGCGATGGCTTGGCCAAGAGCATGGAGGTGACCTTCAACCTGATCCCGGCCGCCGATGTCTTCGGCGCCGCCCGGGTCAAGCGGACTGTCACCGGAATCGATGCGATGAGCTCGGTCACGTTCGAAATCGACGCGTGGTTCGTCAACGACGGGGGCAAGCCTAAACAGGGCGACCTGAAGGATCTGCTCGCCTTGGCAAAAAAGGCGAATCCCCAGTTCTCGCTCAAGGGCACCAAGCTGGTCGGTGGTGGGGCCAAGGACGAAGACGCAAAGTCGGGCAGTGATGAGTTGCTCTATGCCGCCATCAAGGCGGCGCAGAAGGTCGCCGCGATCCTGAACTCAGGTTCGCTCGAGGGCCTCGTCCGGCCCGGCGCCAGGTCGTCGCCAACGTTGACGGGTCGACCTCACCGTTCGGGCTCTTTCGGCAGTTCAAAGGAGAAGACTGGCGGCCCCCC
>JAJTGU010000218.1 GCA_021297985.1 Rubrivivax sp. | reverse complement strand
CGCCGGTGTCGCGCTGCTTGGCGCTCACGATGCCGGCGGTGACCGTGTTGTCCAGGCCGAATGGCGAGCCGATCGCCATCACCCATTCGCCGACCCGAAGCCGATTGACGTCGCCGATCCTGACTGCCGGCAAGCCGCTGGCGTCGATCTTGACGATGGCGACGTCGGTGCGGCGGTCGAAGCCGATGACGCGGGCCTTGAACTCCCGCTTGTCGGTGAGGGTGACGGTCAACTCATCGGCACCATCAACGACATGGGCGTTGGTCATGATGAAGCCGTCGGCGCTGAGGATGAAACCCGACCCCACTCCACGCTGCTGGGGTTCTTCCTCTTGCTGAGGAGGGCCTCCGCGCGGGCCCGGCCGATTGGGGATCGGAATGCCGAAGCGGCGGAAGAACTCCTCGATGTTCGGGTCCAGTCCGCCTTGGCCGTTGGCGCCGGCGCCGCGGCGCTCCGCCGTGCGAATGTTGACGACCGACGGGCTGACCTGGTCGGCCAGGTCGGCAAAGTTCGGCAGCACGACGGTGGGCGTGGGAGCCTGTGCCTGTACCGCGGGCGGGCCTGCAAGAAACAACGCGCAGGCCAGGCCGCAGGCGACGATCAGCGAAGTGTTCATGGGCTTTGTTGAGAGATGGACGTACGGAAGAGCAGGTTGGGACGGTTGCGGGAGCGAGGGCCCAAACGCGGCCTAACGGCTGCGTTGAATGGCTTCGGCGAACTGCTTCAGCGTCGCCGGCGGCACGTCGCCGACGATGGTGATCCAGTATTCGTTGCGACGCTGGGTGCGCGACGCGGTGGCGCCGAAGCGGCCTTCGCCTTCCATGCGATGCCGTTTCGGATCGAAAGTTTCGATAAACAGCGAAACCTGAGTCAATCCGTCCGTGAACACCGCATGCAACATCGGCTCGGGCGCTTGGCCGCCGCCTTCGTGGGCGGCGTCGGAAGTCGAGCCTCGACCGCGCAGCACCACGCCGGCCATCCTGAATCCCGGAATCGGCCTCGCCAGGTGCCAACCCTGGTCTTCAAGCCGGGTGCGCTGCTGCTGCATCTTCAGCGCGCGCCAGCCGTCGCTCAACCGGAAGCCCGACAGGATGCTCTCGGGTTGCGGCTTGATGCCGATCTCGACGTCACTGAAGGCCACCGACTCCAGGGTCACCGGTCCCGGCGCGACGACATCGGCACGCAGCATCAGCCCGCTGGCCAGATCGGCCCAAAGACGCTGCATGTAGCGCAGGGCATCCCGTGGCGACAGCGTGAAGACGACCGCGTCGCGCCCGGCGATGCGGGCCGCGCCGTCCTGGCGCATGTCGTAGTTCTCCAGCGCTGCCGGCTCGACGTTCTGCGGCGTCGTCGACCAGCCCGCGAGCGTCTCGCGGCGTTCAACGACCACCAGCTGTTGCATCGGGAACGCTGTGTGCACCTTCTCGTTGATGCGGTAGATGCGTTGATGGCGGCCGTCCAGCGATTCGAGGCGCTCGAAAGTCTGATCGGCGACCGTGAAGTGCCCGACACGCGAGGTGCTCATGGACCCGCCGGCAGTGACGACCAGCGTGCCTTGGTAATTGCCGCTGGTGGCGGCCTGGTGCATTCGGACCAGCCACTGCCGGGCCTCCGAGGGGCTGAGTGCGCGTTCGCCACTCGCGGTGGTCGGTGTCGGCAGCGGCGCTTGCGCCCCCACCGGCAAACCGGCGGCGGCGGCCATTGCCAGGACCAGAAGCCCGAACTTAGCGCCGGCCATCGCCAACCGATGATGACGGGGTTTGTGCGGCCTCAAGCGGTAGCTCGGCGCGTTGCAGGCCCGCGCCCGGCATCAGTGGAACCACACCGCCCCGTTGCAGCCGGTGGGCGCGCAGGTACTCGTCGAGTTCGGCATTGCGCAGGACGGGTGCCGCCGGGTTGGCCGGGCTGGCATCGGCCAGCACCGGCTTCGGGGCCTGGCCAGGCCCGGTCACACCGCTGACGTAGACGACGCCGGCAACGGCCAGCACCCCGGCTGCGGCGGCCATGGGCACCAGCCAACGGGACGACGGCGCGCTGACGGGCGCAATCCCCGCCAGTGCGCCGTGGCGCCGGCTGTCGTCGTGTGCGACGGAGGGTGGCGCAGGCAGCGGAGCCGGCGCCAGCACCGCGGGTTCAGCTGCAAGTCGGGCACGGAAGCCGTCCAGGAAGGTCGACGCGCTGCTGGCCGGCTGGGCCAGGTCGCTGGAGCGCAGCACATCGCCGATCAGGTGGTAGCGGTGCCAGGCCTCGCGTGCGTCGGGGTCGTGCTGCCAGGCGCGCTGCGCCGCGTCCCAGGCCTCAGCGTCGCCATCGGCAAGGGCCGACATCCAGGCGCGCGAACGCACGTCGTCGGAAACCTGGACGGGATTGGGGACGGGAGCAGGAGATGTCATCGTGGGGTCCACTTCGCGTGGTGGGGTCGATTGCAGTCATGGGCCATCGGTTCGGCCAAAGGCAAGGAGCCCAAAGGGACAGATTCAGAGCGTGGCGAGAAGTTCATTGCAGCGGCATCCCGGATTTCACCAACCCCGCTCACCTTGGCGGGTGTCGAGCAGTGGCTTCAGCCGTGCCGCAATGGCCTCGCGGGCACGGAAGATGCGCGAGCGCACGGTGCCGATCGGGCAGTTCATGACCTCGGCAATCTCGTCGTAGGACAAGCCCTCGATCTCGCGGAGCACGATGGCCTGACGCAACTCCTCGGCCAGGCCTTCCACCGCGGCGTTGACGGCTTCTGCCACCTGTTTGCTCGCCAGCACCGCGTCCGGCGTGGAGCCGTCGGCGGCCGTGTTCTCGACCCTCGGGCCTTCGTCCTCGGGATCGGCGGAGCCCAGGGCCGACTCGGTGACCATCGGGTCGCGCTTCATGTCCATCAACGCCTTCTTGGCGGTGTTGACGGCGATCCGGTACAGCCAGGTATAGAAGGCGCTCTCGCCGCGAAAGCCCGGCAGAGCGCGCCAGGCCCGGATGAAGCTCTCCTGCGCAATGTCCTGCACCAGGTCGGTGTCACGCACCATGCGACCAATCAGGCGTTCGATGCGGCGCTGGTATTTGACGACCAGCATCTCGAAGGCCCGGGTCTCGCCCTCGCGAGCGCGGGCGACGAGCAGGGCGTCGGCTTCGGAGTCGGGTGTGCTCATCTCGAAGCCGGCGCGGCTGCGCCTGAAGTCGCTTCGAGCACCATCCGGAACCGCTGCCAGGCCTGAGGGTCGGTCCCCGCCCGCTTGGCCAGCCACCGGTCGCCCAGGCCCCAAGACCGCCCAGCCGGGCAAAACGCCAGCAGCACCGAATCGCCCATGCGCGCGACGGTGCGCACGGTTCCCGGCGCACCATCCAGCGTCCAGAGCTGGCCGTCCCAGGCCAGTTGCCAGGTCGAGCGCCGCCTTTCGAACCAGGCGCTGGCCATCGCCAGCGGCGGCGCCAGCAGGATCAACCCCGGCACGTCGGCCGCAAGCGTCCAGGCGACCACCGCCAAGGCTGGCAGCCCGGCACAAATGGCCAGCCAGACCGCCTCGGGCCGGCCGTCGAGCGTCAATGCGGGGGAGGCGGACATCCGCGCGGCGCGGCGCAACGGCCGCGTCAAATGCGACGGAACACCAGCGTGCCGTTGGTGCCGCCGAACCCGAAGTTGTTCTTCACTGCAACGTCGATCCTCATCGCCCGTGCCTCGTTGGCACAGTAGTCGAGGTCGCAATCCGGGTCCGGGTTTGTGAGGTTGATGGTCGGAGGTGCGACCTGGTGGTGGATGGCCAACACCGTGAACACCGACTCCAGTCCTCCCGCGCCGCCCAGCAGGTGCCCTGTCATCGACTTGGTCGAGCTGACGACCATCTTCCTGGCCTGCTCGCCAAAGGCGAGCTTGATCGCATTCGTCTCGTTGGTGTCGCCCAGCGGCGTGCTGGTGCCGTGGGCATTGAGGTACTGCACTTCGGCAGCGTCGATACGTGCATTTCGCAGCGCCGCACGCATGCTGCGCTTGGGGCCATCGACGTTCGGAGCCGTCATGTGATGGGCATCGGCGCCCATGCCGAAGCCGGCGAGCTCGGCGTAGATCCTGGCGCCGCGCTTCCTCGCGTGTTCGTACTCTTCGAGCACGAGGACGCCGGCACCCTCGCCCAGCACGAAACCGTCACGTTCCTTGTCCCAGGGACGCGACGCCGCGACGGGATCGTCGTTGCGCGTGGACAGTGCACGGGCTGCGGCGAATCCGCCGATCCCGAGCGGAGACACCGTGCTTTCGGCGCCGCCGGCGACCATCACGTCGACATCTCCATACTCGATCAGCCGGCCCGCTTCGCCAATGCTGTGCAGACCGGTCGTGCAGGCGGTCACGATCGCCAGGTTCGGGCCGGTGTAGCCGCAGCGGATCGAGATGTGGCCGGAGATCATGTTGATGATCGACGCCGGCACGAAAAACGGCGAGATTCGGCGCGGGCCGCGCTCGACGAAGTCCTTGTGCGTCTGCTCGATCATCGGCAGTCCGCCGATGCCCGAGCCGACGAGGCAGCCGTAGCGCTCGGCAGTCTCTTCGGTCAGCGCATCGCCGGTGGGAAGGCCGGCGTCGGCGATGGCCTGCATGGCTGCTGCGATGCCGAAGTGGATGAAGCTGTCCATGTGCCGGGCTTCCTTGCCCGGCAGCACGGCCTCGACATCGAAGCCCTTGACCTCGCCGGCAAAGCGGCAGGCCATCGCAGACGCGTCGAACTTGGTGATCGCCGCGATGCCGCTCCGTCCGGCGACGATGTTGGCCCAGGCTTCGGCCACCGAATTGCCGACCGGGCTGACCACGCCCAGTCCGGTGACCACGACACGGCGACGGCTCATCGTGCGTCGTCCATCAGGCGCTCAAGCCTTCTGGTGCTTGACGGCATAGTCGATCGCGAGCTGCACGTTCGTGATCTTCTCGGCCTCTTCGTCCGGGATCTCGATGCCGAACTCGTCTTCGAGCGCCATCACCAGCTCGACGGTGTCCAGCGAGTCGGCGCCGAGATCGGCGACAAAAGCCTTCTCGTTCGTCACGTCGGCTTCGGGAACGCCGAGTTGTTCGGCAATGATCTTCTTGACTCGCGCTTCGATATCGCTCATTGGCTCCTCCGGGAGGGGATGCAGGAGAGAAAAACGGCCGGGATTCTACGGGTCGGGTCCGACGCGCTTGCGAGCGCCGGGCCCGGTGCAGTTTCAGGCCATGAACATGCCGCCGTTGACGTGCAACTCGGCACCGGTGATGTAACCCGCCAAAGGCGACGCGAGGAAGGCCACCGCATGTGCGACCTCCTCCGCGGTACCCAGGCGGCCGAGCGGGATGGCGCCCAGCAGCGCCGCCTTCTGTGCCTCGGGCAGCACCGCCGTCATGTCGGTGGCGATGAAGCCGGGTGCGACACAGTTGACGGTGATGTTGCGCGGGCCGAGCTCGCGCGCCAGTGCGCGGGTCAGACCCGCGACGCCGGCCTTGGCGGCCGCGTAGTTGGCCTGGCCGGCGTTGCCGCTGGCGCCGACGACCGAGGTGATGTTGATGATTCGTCCGAAGCGCTGCTTCATCATCGTGCGCATGACGGCGCGCGACAGCCTGAACACGGCGCGCAGGTTGGTCGCGTGTACCGCGTCCCAATCGTCGTCCTTCATGCGCATCGACAGGTTGTCGCGCGTGATGCCGGCGTTGTTGACGAGCACATGCAGCCCGCCGTGCTGCTGGATGACAGCGTCGATCAGCGCGTCGCTGGCGGCATCGTCGGTCACGTCGAGCACACGACCCTCGCCGCCGTGCGCGCTCAAGGCCTCGCCAATGGTTGCGGCGCCGGCTTCGCTTGTGGCGGTGCCGACAACCGTGTGGCCGCTGGCGGCCAGCGCCATCGCGATCGCGCGCCCGATGCCTCGGGAGGCTCCGGTGACGAGTGCAATGCGCGGGGGCGTGACAGCGGGGGTGTTCATGCGAGCAGTTCCTTCACCGCGGCAAGGCTGGCAGGGTCAAGCAGGGACGCACTGTGGGCTTCGGGTTCGATGCGCTTGACCATGCCGGCCAGCACCTTGCCCGGCCCGCACTCGACGATGTGCAGCAGGCCACGGGCGCGCAGTGCCTGAACGACCTCGACCCAGCGCACCGGCCCGGCGGCCTGGCGCACCAACGCGTCGCGTATCGCTGCCGGCTCAGTGGGGCTGGCCACGTCGATGTTGTTGACCATCGGGATGCGCGGCGTCTTCAGGTCGACCTCGGCCAGGTGCTCGCGCAGTCGCTCGGCCGCCGGCTGCATCAGTGCCGAGTGGAACGGCGCCGACACCGGCAGCAGCAACGCTCGCTTGGCGCCCAGGCCCTTGAGCAACTCGCAAGCGCGCGCAACGCCGGCCTGGGTGCCTGAGATCACGGTCTGCTTGGGATCGTTGAAGTTGGCCGGCGCCACAGTCTCACCCGTCTCGGCGGCGGCGGCGGCACACCCTTGTCCAACGGTGGCGGCGTCCAGTCCGAGGATCGCGGCCATGGCCCCCGTGCCCACCGGCACCGCTTGCTGCATGGCCTGCGCCCGCAGACGTACCAGAGGCAGTGCCTGGCTCAGTTCCAGCACCCCGGCAGCCACCAGGGCGCTGTATTCGCCCAGCGAATGTCCGGCCACCGCCGCCGGCTCGGCGCCGCCTTCATGGCGCCAGGCGCGGTAGCACGCAATGGCTGACACCAGCATCACCGGCTGGGTGCTGGTGGTGAGTTCGAGCGCCTCCTTCGGACCCTGGGCGATCAGCGCCGCCAGGTCCTCGCCGAGCGCCGCTGAGCCTTCTTCGAGCGTGGCACGCACGGCCGGGTGGTCGCCCCAGGCGTCGAGCATGCCCACGCTCTGGGACCCTTGTCCAGGAAAGACAAATGCGAACGGTGTGCTCATGTCGGGGAGTTGAGGGGCTGGGTGCCTTCCGGCCGTGAGGCAGGAGAGGGCGTCAGTAGTCGAGGAGCACGGCGCCCCAGGTGAAGCCGCCGCCCACGCCCTCAAGCAAGAGGGTATCGCCGCGCTTGATCTGACCGGCGCGAACCGCATGGTCAAGCGCCAGCGGGACCGAGGCTGCTGAAGTATTGCCGTGTTCGGCAACCGTCGCGACAAGCTTGTCGGGACTGAGTTTCAGCTTCTTGGCCGTGCCCAGCATGATCCGGATGTTGGCCTGGTGCGGGACCAGCCAGTCGAGATCGGCCTCCGTGCGCCCGGCCTTGGCCAGGACCTCGCGGGCAGCGCTTTCGAGAACGCCGACCGCCAACTTGAAGACCGCCTGGCCGTCCATCTTCAACAATGGGTCGCCACTGACCTTGCCGCCGGACACGGTGCCCGGGGTGCACAGCACACCGACATGGCGGCCATCGGCATGCAGGCTGCTGGCGAGAAGACCGGGTTCGTCGCTGGCTTCCAGGACGACGGCCCCGGCGCCGTCACCAAACAGCACGCAGGTCGTCCGGTCGTTGAAGTCGAGCAGGCGTGAAAACACCTCTGAGCCGACGACCAATGCACAGCGGGCACTGCCGGCACGAATCATCGCGTCGGCAACGGTCAGCGCGTAGACGAAGCCCGAGCACACGGCCTGCACGTCGAACGCGGCGCAGCCGGCGATGCCGAGCTTGGCCTGCAGGATGCACGCGGTCGACGGGAACACCATGTCAGGCGTCGAGGTCGCGACCACGATGAGGTCGATCTCGTCCGCCCTGCGGCCCGCAGCGGCAAGCGCCGCCTGCGCCGCCGGCAACGCCAGGTCGCTGCACATCACGCCATCGTCCGCGAAATGGCGCGCACGGATTCCGGTGCGCTCGACGATCCAGGCGTCGCTGGTCTCGACGCCGCGCTGGGCGAGCATCGCGGTCATGTCGTCGTTGCTCAGGCGGCGAGGTGGCAGATGGCTGCCAGTGCCGGCGATGCGCGAGTACCGAGCGACCATGGGCTCAGGCCGCCGATGAAACCGCCGAAGCCGACATCAGCGGTGTGATGCGGGCCTTCACTCGGTCGAGCAGGCGGTGGTGGGCGGCTTCGTAGGCGCGGTTCAGCGCGTTCTCGAAGGCAAAGGCGTCAGCCGAGCCGTGGCTCTTGAACACCAGACCGCGCAGTCCGAGCAGCGCGGCACCGTTGTAGCGGCGTGGATCGACCCGGGACTTGAAGCGTTGCAGCGCCGGCATCGCCAGCATCGCGGCGACTCGCGTGAAGGGCGACCGGGTCAATTCCTGGCGCAGGAAGTCGGCCATCAAGCTGGCCACTCCTTCGCTGGACTTGAGCATCACGTTGCCGACAAAGCCGTCGCAGACCACGATGTCGACGCTGCCCTTGAAGATGTCGTTGCCCTCGACGTTGCCGGCAAAGCGGATCTGCCCGGCCTCACCTGCGGCGCGAAACAGTTCGCCAGCGCGCTTGATGGTTTCGCTGCCCTTGATGGCCTCTTCGCCGATGTTGAGCAGCCCGACCGACGGTTCTTCGACGCCATCGACAGCCGCCACGAGGGCCGATCCCATCAGGGCGAACTGCAGCAGGTGCTCGGGCGTGCAATCGACGTTGGCACCAAGGTCGAGCACCGTGGTGTACGCGTCCTTGACGTTCGGCATCACGGTGGCGATGGCCGGGCGGTCGATGCCCTCGAGTGTCTTGAGCAGGTAGCGGGCCACGGCCATCAGCGCGCCGGTGTTGCCGGCCGAAATGCAGACGTCGGCCATCGAAGGCAGATCGCCTTCGGTCTTCAATTGCGAGATCGCAACCCGCATCGACGAGTCGCGCTTGCGTCGCAGCGCGACCTCGATGGCATCGTCCATCGCGACAACTTCGGTCGCCACGACGAGGCGGGTGCGCGGCCAGCCGGCAGCCGGCTGCAATGCCGGCTCGGTGCCAACGAGCACCAGCTCCGCATCGGGATGCTTGTCGAGGAAGGAACGCGAGGCCGCCAGCGTGACCGCCGGTCCGTGGTCACCGCCCATGCAATCGATGACCATGCGGACGGGCGACAGCAGCGGCACCGGCTGCGCCCTCGGCAACGGCTGTGCCGTCACCGCATCATCCAAGGAACCACCCCTTCACGGGCGCTTCGGGTCGCCGGAAACGGCGGGCCTCAGGCGGCGTCGGACTTGGTCTTGATGACCTTGCGGCCACGATAGAAGCCGGTCGGACTGATGTGGTGGCGCAAGTGCACTTCGCCGGTGGTCGGCTCGAGACCCGTACCGGGGGCGGCGACGGCGTTGTGCGAGCGGTGCATGCCGCGCTTGGAAGGCGACTTCTTGTTTTGCTGGACGGCCATGGGTCGGGTCTTTCGGTCGGTCGGTTGGGCCTGCCCAGCGGTCGATCCGCATCGGGCCCGGGGCAACAAGTGTTGCGCGGGTGGCAACCCTTGGTGGGGCATGCGCCCATGGGGACTGGCGTGAAGCCTGCGTTCCGGTTTCTGCTCCTGACGGAACAGCTCGGTGCCCATGCGCGCGCAAAGCCGACCAGTATAGCAGCCCGCGCCGGAAATCCACCCGGCTTGTCAGCCATCGGCGTCACCTTCGCCGCCCCGCTTGCGCAAGGCCGCCAGAGCAGCAAACGGGTGCGGCGCCGGCGGATCGGCGACCTCGTCGTCGAAGACGACCTGTGCCAAGGGCTGAGGACAGACGTCATGGCGCGGCACGATGGGCAAGGCCAGGATCAACTCGTCCTCGATCAGTTCCCTCAGGTCGAAGCGTCTTGCCAGGACCAGAACATCCTCGTCGTCGTTGTCGGGGTCGACCTCTGCAGCTTCGTCCTCGCTGCCGACAAAGGCGTAGCGACGCTCGACGGTCAGCGGCCAGGCCATGGGGGTCAGGCAGCGCTGGCAACGAAGCACGACACGGGCGTCTGCCGACACCTCGATCACGCACTGGTCCCCGCCGCCGCGCAACGGACGCAGGCTGCCTTGCACCCTCCAGGTCACCAGTGGGTGGGCTCCGGCGGGACGGGCGCCGTCGTCGGCTGCGGTCAGATCGGCGCCCAGGCGCTTCATCGAGATCAGAGGCCATGTCCCCGTAAGCGTCTCGGCGTTTTGGCAGAGGCTGGCGATGTCCAGTGCCAAAGGATCCTGGGGCCGGTGTTTCATCGGGAGAGTGGGGGTCGGCGAGTCGGCGGCGTCGCGCGGCCGACCGGAAATCCAGTGTAGGCCATGCGTCGCACACAATGATGACCGTGATCTCCGAGACCCAACTGATCCTGGCGTCCACCTCGCGCTATCGGCACGAGCTCCTGTCCCGATTGGGCCTGCCTTTTCAGGCCATCCCACCCGAAGTCGACGAGTCGTCGCTCCCCGGCGAGGCTCCGCAGGCGCTGGCCGTGCGACTGGCGCGTGCCAAGGCCGAGGTGGTGGCGCTCCTGCACCCGCAGGCCGTCGTGATCGGCTCGGATCAAGTGGCCGAACTCGACGGCCAGGCGATCGGCAAACCCGGGGGCCACGAAGCTGCTCTCGGTCAGTTGCGCCGGATGAGCGGCCGCACCGTCCGCTTCCACACCGCACTGACCGTGCTGCGCGCCGCGACGGCGTTTGCAGCCGACGACCTCGCCACCGTGGAGGTCACGTTCCGGTCGCTGGGCGACGACGAGATCCAGGCCTATCTGCATGCCGAGCAGCCCTATGACTGCGCTGGCAGCGCCAAGTGCGAGGGGCTCGGCATCGTGCTGCTCGAGCGTATCGGCAGCGATGACCCGACCGCGTTGATCGGCCTGCCGTTGATTCGAGTCGCCAGGTGGCTGCGTGCCGCAGGGCTGGATCCTCTGCGCGCATGAGTCACTTGAGGTCTGGCCGGCTGGTCCTGGTGCCCAACACGCTGGACCTCGGTGCCGAGGCGGTACCCATTGAAGCTGCCTTGCCGGCGATGGCCATTGCTCGCGCGGCGGCGTTGACGCATTGGGTGGCCGAAGATGCGCGAAGCACGCGCGTATTCCTCAAGCGTGTGGGCGCCATCGTGCCCTTGGTCCGACCGCTGCAGGAAGTCACGATCACCGAGTTGCCGCGCCCCCGCAAGGGCAGTGGCCAGGCGGTGTCGGCGAGCGAATGGGACCGCCTGCTGGCGCCGGCGCTCGCCGGCGTGGAGCTGGGCCTGCTCAGCGAGGCCGGCCTGCCTGCCGTGGCCGACCCCGGCGCCGAGTTGGTCGCATCGGCCCACCGCGCAGGTGTGGCAGTCGAGGTGCTGGCCGGCCCGAGTGCGCTGGTGCTGGCTGTGGCGGCAAGCGGTCTTGGCGGGCAGAACTTCGCCTTTGTCGGCTACCTGCCGCAGGACGCGGTGAACCGTGCGACGCGCATTCGCCAGCTCGAGGCGCAATCGCGCCAGCAGTCTCAGGCCCAGTTGTTCATCGAAACCCCCTACCGCAACGCGGCACTGTGGGACGCCCTGCTGGCGGGCCTGAACCCGTCAACGCGCCTGGCGGTG
>JAJTGU010000091.1 GCA_021297985.1 Rubrivivax sp. | reverse complement strand
GATGAGGTTCAACCCTGGGGCTGAGGCGGCAGATCAAGGCCAGACGAGACCCAGGGGGAGCGGCGAGACGCTTCGAATGGGCGCCGCTGCCACGATCCGCCACGATCTCACTGCCGCAGTCGGCCCTTCTTGGCTGGCCTCGGTCTGGTCGTCGGGCTTCAGGGGGCGTTTGAACTTCCTATGCGCCGCCGACGTGGCCGCCGCGGGCGTGACCTTGGTGATGAGCACGCACAACCTCGGCCAGGTCAAGCGGCTGGCCAGCCGGGTGCTGTACCTGGACGGCGGCCGGGTGGCGGTGGACCTGCCGGCGCCCCGGTTCTTCACCGCCGAATTGCCGGCCGATGCTGCGGCCTTCCTGCGCGGGGAGCGGCCCTGGGCGGGGTGAGGGGTGCTTGAGCGCTAGCCCGGCGGTCCGGCGCGATCGTCCCAGCGCGGCTCGCGCCGTGCCGCCGCCGCAGCGTCGAAGAGCGGCTCCGCAGCGCTGCCCCGCAGCCGCGCCAGCGCGGCGCGGGCCTCGCTGGCCGCGGCCGGGTCTCGATCCAGGCGGGCCAGGGTCTCGCTGGCTCGCCAGTGCAGGTCGACAAAGCCCTGCCGCCGGGCCAGCGCCTGGGCCTTGGCGACCAGAGCGCGTGCGGCGCTGGCGGCGTTGGCCGAGTTGGACGATCCCTTGCCCATCTGCTGCACACGGGCCTGCAGCAGCCAGGCCTCGGCCAAAGGCTCGAGCAGGCCGCCGCGCTGGGCGGCCGCGGCCTGGTCGTTGGCCGCCTGTGCGGCGGCCCGCAGGTCGCGCCGGGCCAGTGCCTGCTCGGCCTGCAGGCGTGCCAGCCGCACCTTGACCAGCGGGTGCGTGCTGGTCCCTGCCACCGCCTCCAGTCGTTCCAGTGCGCCGGGTGCCAGCGGCTGGCCAGCCGCGCTGGCCGCCAGGCCCTGGGCCAGCACCAGCTGCGACAGACGCAGCGGCTCGGGGCTGGTGGCCAGCAGTGGGGCCGCTTCGTCCAGCAGCGCCTGCGCCTGGGCCATGCGGCCGCACTGCAGCAGCAGCCGTGCGCGCCGCACCAGGGCCTCGGCCTCGAAGCCGGGGCTGGCGTGCTGGCAGGCGCGGGTGTGGGCACCCAGCAAGGCGGTGTCCGCCTCCTCGTGGCGGCCGGCGCTCGTCAGCACCAGGCCCAGCACCAGCAGCGACAGCGTCTCGGTGTGCGCCACGCCGGCCCAGCTGTTCAGGCTGCGCCGGGCCATGGCCTCCGCCTCGTCGATGCGGCCCAGGGCCTGCAGCATCACGGCCAGGTCGTTCTCGACGGTGATGCCGCGGCAGTAGTCGGGATGGCGTTCGAGCAGGCGCGCCAGGGCGTCGTGCGCGGCCTGCACCTCGCCGCCAAACCAGTGGATCTGACCTTCGAAGCTGAGCAAGGTGGGCCGCTGCGGCACCGCTTCGCGCAGCTGCGCCAGGCAGGCCCAGGCCGCGCCGATGTCGGGCTGGCGCATCGCCAGCTCGATCAGCACTTCCAACGCATCGACGCGGTCGTGCAGCGGCAGTCGCGGCAGCAGCACACGCAGTCGCTGGGCGTGGCGGCTGGCGGCGGCGATATCGCCGGCGAAGACGCGGTTGTCCACGCGCGCGGCCAATGCGCGACTTTCGATCTGGCGCCGCTGCTCGGCGTCGGCCACCGCGCCCAGCTGGGCCTGCACCCCGGCCAGCATGGCTTCGCCACGGGCCAGGTCGTCGAACAGGTCGCAGGCCGCCAGCTCGAGCCGCGCCCGCAGTGCCTGGGTGGCGTCCAGCGAATCGTCGGCCACCTCGCGCCACAGCGCGCGGGCGGCGTCGAAGTCGCCGTGCGACTTGAGCTGCTCGGCGCCCCAGTGGCGCCAGGCCAGGGCGGTCTGCGGTTCGCCCGCGGCGCGCCAGTGTTCGGCGATGGTCAACGCATCGAGGCTGGGTTGTTCGGCCAGCCACAGCGCGGCATGCCGGTGCAGGGCCATGCGCCGCGGCGCGGGCAGGGCGCTGTCGACGGCCTGGCGGATCAGGTCGTGCCGGCAGGCCAGCGCCGCTCCGCTGGGATGCAGCAGGCCGCTGGCCACGGCGCGGGCGCACAGGGCTTCGCACTCGGTCTCGGTGGCGGCACCGGCCAACGCCCCCAGTGCCGCGGGCGGCACCGGCTGCACGAACACCGCCGCGGCCTCCACCGCGCGCTGCGCGCCCGCGGGCAGGGCTTGCAGGCGGCTGCGCACCAGGCGCAACACCTGGTTGGCCTGCGCCAGCGGCACGCCGGTGTCGGGCTCTGGGGCGCCGGCGGCCAGCAGTTCGCCCAACAGGAAGGCGTTGCCGGCGCTCAGCGCGTGCAGGCGGTCGATCTGCTCCGGCGACAGCGCCTGTTGCGGCCAGCGTGCCTGGCAGGCCAGGGCCAGGGCCGCGCGGTCCAACGGCGGCACGTCGACCTCTTCCAGCCGGACGGCGCTGCGCAGCCCCTGCAGGGCGCTTTCTAGTGCGGGACCGATCTCGTGCCGGCGCACCGCGGCGCGCCAGGGCAGCCGGCCCTGGTAGGCCAGCATCAGCAGCCACTCCACGGTGGCCGGGTCGCACCATTGCAGGTCGTCGACCAGCAGCAGCGGCGTCAAGGCCTCGAAGGCGCGGGCCAGCGCCTCGACGAGGCGGGTCTGTGCGGTGGTGGCGTCCAGCGGCGGCAGGGCTTCTTCGGGCGCCAGCTCGGGCAGCACGCGGGCGAGGTCCAGCCGATAGGCGCGCAGGGGGTGGCTGGGTTCACGCAGGGCGCGCTGCAGCACCGCCACCTGCTCGCGCAGCACGTCCAGCAGCGGCCGGTAGGGCATGGCGTGCAGGCCTTCCAGGCCGCGCAGGCAGGGGGCCTGCGGGTAGGCGGTGCGCAGCAGGGTGGTCTTGCCGGCGCCGGCTTCGCCCAGCAGCAGCAGGGCGGGCGCGGGGCTGGCAAGCAGGCGTTGCAGCTGCTGCGCACGGCCCGGCAGTGCGGTCGGCTCCGCCGCCGGCGTTGCTGCGGCCGGCATCGGCGCGGCGGGGTTGGCCGTGCGCGGGCGGCCGGCCTGCAGCCAGGCGCTGTGGAGCGACTGCGCAAACTCGTCGGCCCACTGGCCGAAGAGTTCGTAGCCCGTGAGCTGCCAGCCCGGTAGCCAAACGGGCGGGCCGTGGCGCAGCGCAGCGGCGGCGTCGTTGTTCTGCTGCTCAGCGTGTTGTTCGGCCAGGTCGGTGGGCAGGTCCAGACGAACCCGCGTGCGATCGGCCACCAGGGCATCGCGCCTGCCCCAGGCGTCCAGCAAGGTCCGGCTGCGGTGCAGGTTGATGCGCAGGTGGTGCAGGGCGTCGGCCGGCGCGGCCTCGGGCCAGAAGATCGCGGCGAGCCTATCGCGCGCGATCCAGGCCCCTGGTGGCGCCTGCGCGGCCAGCACCACCAGCAGCGCGGCCGGCACCGTGGCCGGCAGCGGTTGGGGCACCTGGCCGGCCGGGGCCCAGGCGGGTGGAGCAAGCAGCACGAGCATCGCAGGCCGGAGTGTCGCGCTTCCGTGCGGCCTGCCTCGTGCCGCAGCGGCGCAAGCCCGGCAGCGGCCGCAGGGGTGGCCGTCTAGCGCTGCCCGCCGAGGCCGCGACGACGTGCCAGCAGGGTCAGCCCCGCCAGCAGCAGCGCCGCACTGGTGGGCTCGGGCACTGGGGCCATCGTGCCGAACTGGATGTGGTCCAGTTCGACTGCACCGGGTCCGCTGATCGTGATGGACTTGATGCCTCCGGCGAATTGGACACCGAAGAAGCGGTCCTCGGCCGTTGTGCCCCGGATGGAGCCGTCGCCCACGGTCCGCGTGATCGAGCCCAGCGAAGTGTCGTCGGCAGCGACCGCGCTGAACGTCCATTCCCCCGCGGTACCGTCGGTCCACACCAGGCCGAATGCCGTGGGCAAGTCACCCGTGCCGGAGAAGGTGATGCGGATCGGCGCGGCGCCAAACCAGGAACGGCCTCCATTGCCGTTGCCGTCGATCACACCGTCGTCGGCGTCGACCGAATCCGTGTTGCCGCCCGGTGTGATGGGGAACCCGGTGTTGGGCGTGAGCACCCCCACCATCACGTTGTCCTCGAGGTTCTCCAGCAGTGTGGGCGCACCGCCGAGGTAGAACCCGGCGGGGATGTCGGCGGTGGACAGGTAAGGCGTGTCGGTGAAGAAGAAGGTGCCGGTGGCGGCCTGCGCGGCCGGCAGGAAAGCTGCCCCGGCAGCCAGGCTGGCGGCCAAGGCAAGGCGGGGCAGGTGACGACGGGGGCTGTTCAACATGGACGGGCTCCGGGTGAGGGGTCGATCAAGGCCCCACCAGTCTGACGAGCGACCGTCTCAGCCCCGTCTCAGGGCGCCGGTTTCCGTCTCCCCGGCTTGCGGGGCCCCCGTCTCCCAGGCCAGCCGCAACTCGCGCTTGAGCACCTTGCCGATGGCGCTGCGCGGCAGTTCGGCGGTGAAACGCAGGCCGGCCAGGCGCTGGGTCTTGCCGACCTGGGCGTTGAGCCACTCGCGCAGCGCCTCGGCATCCAGGGCGTGGCCGGGCTGCGGCACGACGAAGGCCACAGGCGTCTCGCCCCAGGCCTCGGAAGGAGCCCCCACCACCGCGCAATCGGCCACGGCAGGATGCCGCTGCAGCAGCGCTTCGAGGTCGCTGGGGTAGATGTTGAAGCCGCCGCTGATGACGACATCCTTCTTGCGGTCCAGCAGCACGAGGAAGCCGTCGTCGTCGAAGCGGCCGACGTCCCCGGTGCGGATGAAGCGCCGCCCGTCGGGGGCAAACCATTCGGCCTCACGCGTCTTGTCGGGCTGGCCGTGGTAGCCCGTCATCATGGCCGGGGAATGTCCCACCACCTCGCCCGTCTGCCCGGGCGGCAGCTCGACGCCCTCGTCGTCGATGAGCCGGATGTCGTGCCCCTCGGCCGGACGGCCCACGGTGTGCAGCTTGTCGGGGTGGGCGTGGGCTTCCAGGATGCAGGTGCCGCCGCCTTCGGTCATGCCGTAGAACTCCACCAAGCCGCCCGGCCAGCGCGCCAGAGCGTCGGCCTTCAGCGCCGCAGGGAAGGGCGCGCTGGTGCAGAACTTCATCTCGAAGGCGCGCTATGCGCGCAAGGTGGATGACGATGGTGACGGGGCGCTGTCGCCGGCCGAACTCACCGCCCATGCCGACGTCATCCGCACGCAAGTGAGCGCCGGGGTGCAGTTGCTGGGCCCGGACGGCGCGTTGCCGCTGCACCTGTTGATGTTGGACGCGACGCCGCCCGAGGGCTCGCCCGGCCCTGGCTCGCGGCATGTGGTGGCGATGGGCTGGTTTGATCTTGGCGGCAGCCCGGTCGTGCCCGGGCTGGACAGCGCCGCGCTGCACGACCGCCTTCGCATCCGCTTCCAACTCTTCGGCACCGAGCCCGCGCAACGCGAACTGGACCTGACCATCACCCGCCAGCAGGACAAGCAGTGGGTGCGTTTCACGCCCGCGCGTTCTGAGCACCGGGTGCTGCCCTCGGCCGGCGTCCTGTGGGCCGACCATGTCCGCATGGGCATGGCGCATGTGCTGCAGGGCGCGGACCATCTGCTCTTCCTGCTGGTGGTGCTGGCCGCCGGCTGGGGCTGGCGCACCCTGCTGGCCGCCCTGAGCTGCTTCACGGGCGGCCACGCGCTGACGCTGGCGCTGAGTGTGTGGGCCGGCTGGTCTGTGCCAGCGGGGGTGGTGGAGCCGGCGGTTGCCGCCACCATCGTGGGCATGGTGGCCTTTGACCTGTGGTCCCGTCGCCAGGCCCAGGCCCGCGCCACGACCCAACGCCTGGCCCTGGTCTTTGTGTGCGCCCTGGTGCACGGCCTGGGCTTTGCCGGCGCCCTGACCGACCTGACCCGCTGGACCCCGGGCAGCCCTGAGATGGTGGCCGCCCTGATCGGCTTCAACCTCGGCCTGGAGGCGGCCCAGATCGGCGTGGCGCTGCTGGCCGGTGCCGTGGTGCGGCTGCTGCAGGCGGTCATGGGCCAGGGCGCGCACCGCTGGGCCTCGAGCGCGGCCTCGGCCGCGGCACTGGTGGCGGGGACCTGGTGGTTCGTGGAGCGGCTGGTGCTCCAGGCTTGAAGCGCCCGCTCAGGGCGGTGATGGGGCACCGCTCCTGGCCGGGCAGACTGGGTCGCGGCGGTACAGCGCAAGTCCTGACCGACGGGTCGGCGGACCCTTGTACCGTCCCGCGTCGTGGGTTTGCCCGGGTGCCTGTAGCCGCTTGCCTGCACCGCATGGTCCGCCGCCGCGGCTGCACGTGGGTGCGTTTGGGGATGTTGGGGTGGGCTTCGAGCCTGCTTTCAGGACGCCTGCGGTTCAAGCCGGTTCAGGCTGGTCTGACCTTGCGGGGCCGGCGCGTCCTAGCCCGGATGATTCGCCAGGCGCGGTGCTGTATGCAGCTTCCGGCCGCCGTCGCTGCTAAGGTCTCCGCCGGTGAAATCAGCTTGGAAGACGCGCCGGCCAATGCGCCCGAAATCGACCTTCGCGTCAACCCGTTCAAGTCATCGGTCATCGCCCCGATCTCGCGCACCGGCTCCTCGCCAGCGGCTTGGGCCAAGTGCCGCGGCACTGCCACCCAGTGACTCGACGCCCCGATGTCTATGCCCGTAGCATTGGGAAATACCTCGTCTTCTCGCTTGCGCATTGCCATGCTCTGCTCCACCATTGTTGATGAACGGCAGCGCCATGGGAAGCGTCGAGTTCGACTCAATCTCACAAACGGGACGCGGCTCGCGCCGCCCGCCACTGTCGCCGACGATTCCCGGACCATGCTCACAAGCGGGCTCGCTAAAGCTCGCACCAATGCTGGGTCGGTAATGACGGCGCTGCCGTTCGCCTTGTAGCGCAGCAGCGCACCCGTTTCTTCGCGAACGCCGAGCGCGGTCTTGGGCCTGGGATGCTCAGAACTTGTATGTGGCGACCAGCACGCCGCGAGGCTTGTCGATCCGGCGCAGACGGTCACCTTCTTGAACGACGAACAGCGCAGGTGTGCGCACCTTGGCGCCAAGCCATTGGGCCGAGAGTTCGAAGCGCGCAATCTTCTTCGCCATGCTCAGGGAGTAGTCCGAATAGCTGGCCTCGGGGAAGTTGCGCACGATCTGTCGTCCCGCGTGCACGGTCAGTGACAGGTTGTTCCCAAGGTCGAACTTGTAGTTGGCCTCAATCAACCAGCTGCCGCGCGACGTCTGGTCGCCACGCCCGAAGCAGTTGAAGGTGGCGGTAGGGTCTGAGGAGAACTGTGCCAGCGTACCGCAGACGCCACCGGTGCTGGCACCGACGAAGTTTTTCGACGTGACGGTCGAGATTCGCGTTTCGAGCGCGCCCCACCCGATCTCCAGGCCGGCGTAGGACGAGTTGTAGTTCGTGCGGCGGAAGTCGGTTGGCGCAAACGTCTCCGGATCCAGCGAGTGCGGAGCGTCGAACGACGCCCCGGGGTAGAGGTCTGCCGCTAGGCCAATGCCGAAGTGCCATCCGTCCGGATCGCCGAATCGATAGCCGCCGGCCAGACTGATGCGGCTGCCTCGCCCGCCCAGGTACTGGCGCGTGCTGACGCTGCTCAACTCCGCGAAACCGGTCAGGCCGCTCTCGTGCGCAACCAGCACCGCCGCCCGGGCGCCGGGCCGCAGCAGCGATTCCGAGACGCCTCGGTTGCGCATATCCGAACGCACCTCGACTTCGGTCTTCATGGTGACAGACTCGATATCCTGGGCCAGTGCGGAGTGGACGCCTAAAGCCAGAATCACAGCAGACTGAAACTGAATCTGGTAGACCGATCTCATCACTTGTCTCCTTGTTGACTACGAAGGTCGATCTCTCGCCGCCTCAGGGCTTCTTGCAAGTGGGCGCGGTCGGCAGCGAGTTCACGCGTGTCATGCGTTCGGTTTCGCCGAGAGCCTCAACGCCGATGTAGGCCCGAATTTCGAGTACCCCTCCCTTGACCCGCAAGGTCCCGCGGTAGCGCTTCTGGTCTCGCGGGTCGAAGACCCAGCCATCGCGCCACGCATTGCGTTCGAAGCCATTCAGCTCCAGAACGCGTAACCCGCAGGTGTTGTTCGGGGCGTTGGCTTCGGCGTCCCAGACCACGGTCGCGCACTTGGCGCCGGGCTTGTCCGCGCAGCTTGCCACCTGGATGACCCCGTCCTTGGCAGCAGTCCGCCAAAGGCCGTCGACCTCGTCGCCACTGGCCCGGGCAGTCATCGTCGAGCAGGCGCACAAAAGTGCAAAGGCCAATCGCGTGCAAGGTCGCATGAGCATGTCCCTGGAAAGCCAGCGTTCAATGGGAAGGGCCGAGCGACGGGTCCCGCCCGTCCCGCGGCGCCATGGCGCTGGCCGCGGCTGGAATGGGGGCGCCGACCGTCTTCGCCAGCGACGCCAGGTACTTCATGTATTCCCCGTGGCGAACGGCGACCTTGTGCCGCTCGTTGCGAACGTAGCGCACTCCGCCGTTCAGTTCAGGCGCGGGAACGTTGCGCAGCTGATCGATGCGCCGATGGCCGGCCGCACTGCGGCGCCGGGAGTCGAGATAGCCTGCGATGACCCGGCCTTGGTACCAGGCCGGGACATTGAAGCTTCCGTCGTTGACGTACAAGCCCACCATGAACAGGTCGTTGCGGCCGGGAACGAACATGTGCGCCCAGAGGTCCGGGTAGGTTTCGTTCCAGTTCAGCAGGGCCTTGTCGATGAACGGGTAGTGGTACCGGTACCCGGTCGCCCACACAATGACGTCGTACTCCTCGCGGCAGCCATCCTTGAACTGCACTGTCCGGCCCTCGAGCCGGTCAATATCGGGCCGCACCTGGATCTGGCCCTGCGACAGGTGGTAGTACAGCAGGCTGTTGATGACAGGGTGCGTCTCGAACACCCGGTGGTCTGGGGCCGGCATGCCGAAGCGTGTAATGTCTCCGTAGACTCGTCGGAGCAGCCACTTGCTCAGCGCCTGCTGCCAGCGCATCGGTAGGGGCGGGTTGCCGTAGCGCGCGGCGTACTCGTCGGCCGGCATGCCGAAGACGTGCTTGGGAATGAAGTAGTAGCCTCGCCGCACGCTCAGGCTGGTGTGTCGCGCGTGGGTAGCGGACTCCACCGCGATGTCACAGCCCGAGTTGCCCGCACCAACCACCAGCACGCGCTGGCCCTGCAGCACATCAGGGCGCTTGTAGTCGTGCGAGTGCAGCGTCGCCCCGGTGAACTCACCCGGGTACCGCGGCATCTTTGGGTACCAGTTGTGTCCGGTGCAGATCACCACGTTGGCGTAGTGCCGCGCCGCACCATCGGAAAAGTGCGCATTCCAGCCTTGCGCCAACGGCTCCAGCCGCGTTACTTCGGAGCCGAAACGAATGTGCTGCCGTAGTCCGAAGTGCGTGGCGTAGTTCCTGAGGTAGGCCAGCGCCTGGTGGTGGTTGGGATAGTCGGGGTAATCTGCCGGCATCGGAAGGTCCGGGAACCCGGACCGCCGGCTCGACGAGATGAAGTGCACCGAGTCGTAGATGGGGCTGTCGGGGTTGGCGTAGTCCCACAGGCCGCCCAGGTCCTTGTAGCGCTCGTGCACTTCGAAGGGCAACTGCAGGGTTTGCAGGTTGCGGGCTACGGCTAGGCCAGCGGCACCGGCGCCGATGACCAGCGTGCAGTCGGTGTCTGGCATCGTGCACCTCAGGCCGGTCGGGTCGCCGCCTTGGCGGAGGAGGCTGGGTCGCGCGCGAGGCCGCGCTGAAGCTCGTCGACATAGCGAGCCGTGAACCGCCGTAGCGGCCCCTCCACCAACGAGTACGGTCCCGGCCGGTAGGCTGGAGAGGTCACACCGCGGTGGTTGTCTTCGGCGAGTCTCTTGTCCTGCTCAGTGGTCACCCGCCACATCCAGGCCACCTCCTCAGGCTTGTAGTCACGGCCAGGTTCCGCGCGCTGATCGACCAGCCAGGTGACCACCACCTCCGTGCTGCCGGCATTCACGGGCGTGAATCGGAACACCGTTGCGTGGTCGTTCGCGGCACTCACGAAGTGCGTGGCCCCGAACGCAACCACGGACTCCCCGCCGTCGTACTGCAGGAAACCGCCCATCAGCGGCGCGACGGGGGCGCCGTCGCGGCTCAAGGTGCGGAAGCCTTGCCGGATGGGCTGACGGTAGACCACCACCTCCTGCTCGTGCGGCAGCGAGAAGTCGTGCGGGCCGGTCAGGTCGGGCGCCGTAACGAGCGTCGAAGCCCAGGCCCGCGCAAATTCCTGGTAAGCCTGCAGCGACTCGGCCTTGCCGGACGAGTTGCCTTGAGCGTGGGCATTCACGCTGCAGTATTCGGGATGCGTTGGGGTGCAGTGGTAGCACTCCAAAAAGTTCTCGCTGACCAGCTTCCAGTTCGCGGCCACGCGGTAGACCTCACGGTGCGCCACGCGGGCCCGGTCCAGGCCGTGCAGCGCGTACAACTGGCCGAGCAGAAGCGCTGGGCGTTCGATGTCCTTGGGCGTGGCCGAGAGGCTGACGTACACCATGTTGGCGATCACGCGGACCTGCAAAGGCCGCAGGCCGTGTGCAGCGGCGCTGAACTCATCGTCCATGGCCCGTGCGTGCTGGAGTCGGCCGTGCAGGTCGAAGCTCCATGCGTGGTACGGGCACACCAGACGCGTGCTGTGGCCCTGCTCACCCAGGCACACCATCGAGCCGCGATGCGGACAGACGTTGTGGAACGCGCGGACCGTGTCGTCGTCGCCGCGCACGACGACGAGGGATGCCGCGCCGATCTGGTGGGTGATCCAATCTCCTGGCCGGGGCAGCCTGCTGGCGTGATCCACGAAGTGCCAGCCCGGGCCGTGCAGGTGCTCCATCTCAGCCTGGAACACGTCCTCGCGCAGATACAGGCCCTGGGGCAGCGACCGCCCCGGCACGAACTGCTCAAGAAGAGCCGGCAGCGGCGAAGGCGCACCCCAGGCCAGCGCCACGGTGGCAGCGGAACGGGGAGTCGGTGCTGGCGTCCCGATTGGTGTCGGTAGCGTGACCGCTACGGCCGCTGACTTCTCGTCTGGCGTGACGCCGTCCACTGGGCTGGCCGCTCGGGCCGCCTCGGCCAGCCCATCCAGGCCTTCGTTCACCAGCTTGCGGACAAAGCCGGCGAAGGGCCGCATCGGGAGGCCCAGGTCGATCTGCACCCGCACGTGGCGGGCATCGACGGCAAGTTCACCTTTCAGCGAGGTGCCGCGAAGGTCGCAGCGGTTGCCGCGCCACGTGGCCGTCAGACCTTCGCGGGCGGCCAGCTGTGCGACGAACTGTTGGGCAAGTTCCAAGGCGCGCCTTTCGGCTAGGCTGTGCGCGCGCTCGACGTCTATGGTGGCCATCTCGTCTATCTCGCTTTCTCCAATTCAGATTCGGGGTGCCCACGCGCTGGCGGAGGTGGGAGCCGGGTGTCGCTGTGCCAGCGCGAGCAGGCCGGATGCGAACACGCTCAGGGCCAGCGTCGCCACGCCAACGCCAGCAAGGCCTGCGGTGCTGTCGATGAGCGCACCGCCCACCCAGGGGCCGGCCGCCATGCCCATGAGCGCGAGCCCCGAGGCCACGCCGGCGAGGCGACCGGCTGGATCGCGTTCGGCCGCGATGCGCATGACGCCCGGCAGGGCCAGGCAATACATGAAGTTGTAGGCCACCACGCCGGTGATGCCAGCTACGGGCGTGCGCCACGTGATCGTCCCGACCGCTGCCGCGGACATAGCGACGATGGACGCAAGCGCCAGATGCGTCTGACGGCTGTGGTGCGGCTGCGCGGTCAGGACCGAGACCAGCGCACCCGCCAGCCCCAAGACCAGCGCCGCCGCCAGCACGCCGCCGGCGGCGTCCGAGGCCACGCCACCCGCAATCAGCGCCTGCTCGGCATAGGGCCAGTAAATCCCCTGTGCAAAGTACCAGGCGAAGTTGCCAATCAGCACCGACCCGCCAGCGACGAGTGGCACAGCGGGCGCAATGCCGGTCTCTATCGAGGTCGACGCGACGGTCTCGGACCTGCGAGTTGGTTCGGGCTGCCCTGCAGCGCCAAAGAACAACAAGGGCAGGCAGGCGACGAAGCCCACCGCATAGCCCGCCAGGGTACCGCCTTGCGCAGCGCCGACGTCGGCCAACGCAGCCCACACACCGGTGGCAACGCCGCTCACCAGCGTCGCCCACGCGAAGGCGCGCCCTGGCTGATGCGCCTTTGCCAGTTGGGTAACCCCGGCCGCCAGGGCCAGTCCGTACGCGAGACCGGCAAGAGAGCGGCTGGCCAGCAAGGCGGGCACGCCCGACCCCATCAGCAGGGTCAGGAGCGCAGCCAATTGCAGGCCGAGCACAGCCCATGGCCAAGATCTGGAGAGTCGGGCCTCCGGCCTGAGCCCGGCACGGATCGATGCCACCATCGCACATGCCGCCAGGGCCGACAACTCGGTGGTGGCTACCAGGCCGGCTTCAGTGGCCGATAGACCGTCGCCCATGCGCAGACTTTGCACGATGATGGGCTGTACGGCCGCCGGCGCTGTGCCCACGGTCATCGCCCAACTGGCGGCCAGAAGGCGATTGCGGTTCATGCGCATCCGTGCGAGCCGGGAGTCCGTGCCTGCGGTGTCATGCCGGCCGGCGGGCAGTCTGCCCTTGCAGCACGCCCTGGTATGACACGAACAAGCGGGGCAAGAACCACAACGGCGGAAGCACGAGCAGGAGGTTCGCGGCCCACCACGCCATGTCGAAGTCGCGCGCAAAGGTCCAGTACGACAGCGCCATGAACCCGCTTGCAAAGGTGAGGGCCAGCGCCACCACGGACAACAGGTAGGCCAGTTCCAATCTGCCGCGGCGAGCGGCCGCCACTGCCGATAGACCACTCGCCGACAACAAGAGGTCGAGCGGCAGGAAGGACCAGTTCCACGCGACCACCTGCGGCACGTGATAGTCCTTGAAAGCCCAGTCGATTGGGATCAACCCAAGCGCCGTCACCGTCCAGTAGACAAGAAATCCGACGTCCACCAGGACCAGATAGGACGTCAGCGAGCGGGAGAGCAGTGGGGGCATGGCTTCTGGGCGCGGGCTGGGGGTTTCGCTTCCCTGGTGCCGCCCTTCGACGGCTGCACGAGGAGGGGATTCATGCGCTAGATCATCACTGCATGCAGGTCGAGCCGATGGATAATCTGCGGATGAAGAGTGGGTCCCGGCCGGCCAAGTTGTTGCACTCAGACGGCGCCGAGGCGCCAGATTGGTCGCAGCGCGCAACGATCACGCCCCTCGCACTGCGTGCGCTGCTGGCGGTGCTGCTGGAGCGCGGTGTCGATGTGGAACGGCTGTGCCTGGGTTCCGGAGTCACGCCGCACCAAATCAGTCAGCCGACGACGCTCGTCTCGCTGCGCCAGTGCTGCAGCCTGATCCGGCGCTCGCTGGCGGTCACTCGAGACCCGCAGCTCGGACTGGAAGTCGGCAAGCGCGAGTCGTTGACGGCGTGGGGGCTGGTCGGATTCGGGATGATGGCCTGCCCGACTGCGGAGTCCGCGCTCCACTACGCCCTGGCGCAACAGGCCAACGCCGGAGCCATGCTCGACTTCGAGTCTGCCACTTCGGGTCGCGAAACCTGGGTTCGGGCGAACATGCGCTTGGCGGCCCCCGACCTAGAGCCCTTCATGGTCGACGAGGCCTTCGCAAGCCAGCTGGTCGTAGCCCGTCAACTGCTTCAGGCACGGGTGCGGCCTGTGCGGGTGGAACTACGCCACTCGCGGCGCCAGCGTGGCGCCTACCTCGAGTTCTTCGACTGCTCCATGCATTTCGAAGCGGACTTCAACCGGATCGTGTACCCGTCACAGTTGTTGGCTCAGCCTATCGCGGAATATCACTTTGACGTCGCGTCGCACATCCATGCGCAGATCGAAAATGCTCTGCCTAAAGCGGAACCGCGGGACGAGCTGATCGAAAGTGTCCGGCGCGACCTGTCGGCCACGCCGGGTGAAGTCCCGAACATGGGGGAGGTTGCAAGTGGGTTGAACTTGTCGGAGCGAACGTTGCGCCGCAGTCTGGCGGCGCATGGCACGAGTTACTCGAGGCTGGCGGATGACCTCCGGCGTGAAGCCGTCCTGACGGCCTTGTTTTCGGGGCAATCGCTCAGCGCGATCGCGACGCACCAGGGGTTTGCCGACTGGCGGGCATTGAAGCGTGCCTTCAAGCGGTGGACTGGCCAGACACCGCGCAGATGGCTTCTGACTCAGGCGAACGGCCGCGAGTCTGATGCCGTGAAGGCAACGGAGGGCCGCCCTGCCATTGAACCCTGAGCATGGCAGCCACTGGCAGTCGTCGTAGCCGGCGCCGCAGCGCCCCTCGACGTCGATCTCCATCAGGCGCTGGGCCATGAAATGCACCATCTGGCGCAGCACGTCGACGTCTTGGCCCTTCTCGGCCAGATCGGCCAGTGTCATCATGGGTGCGGTCATCGTGGATCTCCTTCTGATCCAGGTGGATGGGTCGCACCTCAACCTTATCCGGGACCACGATGGCCACCCCAGACGGGACGGCCGCCGACGCGCGGCAAGCCGCTACGGGTTATGCCCTACGGGCTCCACCCTTCTCGGCTTGCCGCGTACTGAAGGACTTACACCACTTCCTGGGACACGAGCCCTGTAGCCGCTTCCCTGCACTGCACGGGCCGCCACCGCGGCCGCGCGTGGGTGCGTTTGGGAATGCTGGGGTTGGCTTCGAGCCTGCTTTCAAGACACCTGGGGTTCAAGCCGGGTCAGGCTGCCCTGACCTCGTTCGGCTGGCGCGCCCTGGACGTTGAGGGCGGGCTGCAGTCCGGGACTGAGTGGAGTCGCCCGGGTCACCGGGCTTGCCTTCCGACATGCGGGTCGCTCCTGTGGAGGCCCAAGAGAACTGCGGCCGTCGGGGCGGCCGCAGATGGGCGCTGTTCGGCTCCCGGTTGAGAGCCGCTCCCGGACCCGGCAGCGACATCGACCTCCCGCTGGAGTTCAAGCCCGGTGTCGTTCCCGGACGGCTCGAACCGAGCGCCGTCGAGATTGAACGGGGGCAGTTGTTCCGCGCAGGCGGAGACGCTGGGCCGCACCGGCGTGGAGATGGAGGCGCTCACCGCCGTGCAGGTGGGCCTGCTCACCGTCTACGACATGTGCAAGGCCGTGGACCGCGGCATGGTCATGGGCGACATCCGCCTGCTGGAAAAGCGCGGCGGGAAGTCGGGGGATTGGGCCGTGGCGGGGTAGTCGGACGGCAGGGTTGGCGCCCTGAGGCTCCAGATGGGGTTGCAGGCCGTGCTGGGCCAGGCGATGGGCGCCCGCTTCGGCGCCCGCCTGCCCACGCAGACGCTCATCGGCGTGGCCGGGCTGGCCCTGCCGGGTATGCTCTACGAGGTCGAGGCGGTGGCTGTGCAGCCTTGACCCAACGCACCACCCGACCCGGAGCCTGCCTTGCGCCCCACCCATCGGCTGTTCCAGATCGTGCAGCTCATTCGCGGCCGGCGGCGCACCACGGCCGCGTGGCTGGCGGCGCGGCTGGAACGCAGCGAGCGCACGGTGTACCGCGACATCGCGCAGCTGCAGGCGCAGGGCGTGCCCATCGAGGGCGAAGCGGGTGTGGGCTACCGGCTCGCGGCCGGGTTCGAGCTGCCGCCGCTCATGTTCAGCCCCGCCGAAGCCAAGGCGCTGCTGGCCTGCATGCGCATCGCCCAGGGCCAGCTCGACCCGGAGCTGGCCGGCGCGGCGGCGCGGGCGCTGGAGAAGATCGTGGGCGTGTTGCCGCCCCCTGCACGTGCGGCGGCCGACCGGCTGGCCCTGCACGCCCCGGCCGATCCGCTGGACGAACCCCTTCGCTTGCGCCTGCAGGTGCTGCGCGAGGCGATCGAGGCCCGCACCAAGACGCGGCTTCGATACCACGATCTGACGGATGAAATGACGGACCGGGTGGTCTGGCCGCTGGGCTGCTTCTACTGGGGAGCGGTGTGGGTGCTGGGGGCGTGGTGCGAACGCCGCAACGACTTCCGGCACTTCCGTCTCGACCGCATCGAGACGCTGGAGGTGCTGCCCGCGCGCTTTGCCGACGAGCCGGGGCGACGTCTGGCCGACCTGCTGCTGCGGGAGTGCAACACCGCCGACGGACCGGGCGGCGAAGACCGTCGCACACTGAAGGATCGCGTGGACGCCCCCGTCGGCCCCAGGCACTGACGCGCCCTCGACGCCCGGCAAGGAGCCTAGAGGCAGGGAATCCCGTGCCGGCGCAGCCGCAGGAAGTACACGATGAAGGCGACCACGAACAGCCCGTCGCCCACGATCACCAGGATGGCGAAGTCCGATGTCCAGCCCTGGGCGTGCATCACGGCGAGGTTGATCGCAAAGAGCGCCTTGCCCAGGCCGCCCATGGCCACCACACCCGCGTGACGCGCCGGGCGACGCGCGACGGCCAGGAATCCGAGCCCGTAGAGCAGCGACGTGCCCCAGGCGCCACGGTAGATCGCCACCTGCACCGGGTCGGTCAACGGTCGACCGAACTCGCGCGCGAACATGCCCGCCGGGTCGATCACTCCCGGGATGGCACCCGCCAGATTCCACAGCGCGGCCACGAGAAACAGCGCCAGAAACGCCCGGTTCTCGTTCGCAGGCAGGGCGGGGCCGCTCATGGTGCCGCGCCTTCGCTGGGGGTCTTCCCGGTGGCGGGGGTCGACACGACGCGGGTCCAGGTCTCGCTGCGGCACAGCGGGCCCAGGCAGCCCGTCACCTGGAGCCCGGCCGGGTGGAGCATCTTGAGGCGGGCCGGGAAGGTCTTGCCGTCGTCGGGGTTGTAGACGCGGCCCGCCCTCCAGTCTTCTCGGCCCCCCTCCGGCCGCACCGCAAAGCCCCACAGGATGGGCAGCCCCACGAGCGGCCGGTGGCGCCGGGCGGGGTCGCGGTTGCGCACGTCGTGGGTCTGCCCCTGGGCCACCGTCGCATCCACCCCGACCAGCCAGCCACAGGGCGTCCCGTCGCCGCAATCGACCACCTGCACCAGCGCCCCGTGGCGCTCCGTGCGCCACAGGCCACTCAGGTCGGCCAGATCGGCTGCAGCGGCGGGGCGAGTGGCCACGCCAGGCCCCAGGCCCGCAAGCAGGATCAGACCCACACTCCCCACAATAGACCGAGACCTCCCGCATGCGAGGCCGAGCCCATCCAAGTCCGGTCGGGCCGCATCAGCTGGGCCCGGCTGCTCAAGCGGGTGTTCGACATCGACATGCACACCTGCCCGAACTGCGGCGGCGGGGAGCTGAAGATCATCGCGGCCATCCTCG